>CAZHQS010000009.1:0-29014 GCA_964534545.1 Candidatus Hydrothermarchaeota archaeon | reverse complement strand
ACCAATACGAAAGAACAAGAGATGTTATGTGCCTAATTTCCGGGAATTAAGGTAAAACGAAATCCTCTCTTTGCCATCCCAGGGGAAAGGCCGCCTCGGGAGATATCTTGAGGCCCCCCAGGGCCAGGTACCTGTGCTCTCCCCCGGCGCATCCGAATTCGAGGCCCGGGTACCCCATCTCCCCCTTGGTGATGCGTGTCACCCTGTAGGGGACCACATAGAGGGAGTATCCATCGGCAGCCATGTAGGCCTTCCCCTCGACCCAGGTCTTCTCAGCTTTGATGGTTTCCTGGAAAACCACCTCATAGTCCCCCACCACAAAGGCCACGCCGGGCTCCAGGGTCCCATTAGGCAGTGGGAGGTCCCTGGCGGTGGGCAGGGCCTCTTCCAGTTCCTCCACCTGGCTCCCTGCGCACCCGGTGAGATAGATAAGGGCCATGAGGACAGTCAGGTGCCTCATACCCATCAAAAGCGATGTGAGCCGATATTAACCTTTCGAATTTCGGGGGCATCATACCAGTTCTAACCTGCTCCCGACCCCCAGCTCTTCCTGGATCCTCCTGAAGCGGGTGTACATGTGCTCCACCTGGTGGGTGTCCAGCTTCCGCAACAGGCTCAGGCGGTACCTCTCGTTTACCCTCACCCTCTTATAGGTCAACAATCGCTTCAGCCTGGCGGCCAGGGCCCTCCCGGCCCTGTCCAGGTCAACCATGAGGATTATATCCCTGTGCCTATCGGCGATGATCTCCGCGGTCTCCAGGAGGGTGCGCCCCTCGTTGAGGGTGTAGAGTCGGCCCTTTACCCCCAGGGCCCGGAGAGCGGCCGCGTCCCTCTTGCCTTCCACGATCACCGCCGCGGTCTCTGCCGACTCCCTCAGATCCTCCAGCTCTTCCAGGATGCTCTCGTATTCCAGATAGTTCATTTGAGATACCCTTCAAGGACCGCCCTCACCTGTTCCGCCGGTGCCTGGATCGAAAGGGTCTTAAGGCGGCCCCCATGTCCTTTTATGATCTTAACATCCCCCTTGGGAATGGAGAAGAGACCAGAGAAAAACCGGACCACTTCCCTGTTGGCCCTCCCGGATACCGGTTTCTCCTTGATGTCCAGGGTAAGCCTGCCCCGCCAGGTATCTATCCCTGTTATCCTGTTCTCCCTGGAGTTGGCCGATACCAGGATGTTGATCTCGACAGAACTCCCCCGGGGCACGATTACTTCATCAAGTTCCTTCATGGAATACCCTTTGCTCCAGGGATGCCCAGGTCTCAAGGGAAACTAGGCCACGGCGAGCCTAGTCTTTTTTGAGAAGATTTCCTTCTGCTCCTTGAGCTGTTGGATCCTCGTCTCGGTGTCCACCAGGGGATAGATCTCTGTGTTCATGAAGGGGGTCCCCGGCGCAAAGTTCACCAGCTCGTTGAGCACCTCCAAGGAATCCACTTCAAAGACACCGAAACCACCCTTCAGGCCCGCAAATCCCCCGGACTCGATGACCGTACCCTTATCCTGAAGCTCCTTATAGTAACTCAGGTGGTCAATGATCTGCTCGAGTATCTCATTTGGGGGCCTGCTCCCAGGAATATCCTCCTTTGGTGTCTGGATTACCAAAAACCTCAACCTTATCACCTAAGATAATATTCTCTGGCTGAACTTATATCTTTTTTGGTATGAATTTCCAGGGGATGGCAGAACAGGCCCTCCAACTACCTCAAGGCCGTCTGCTCCAGATGACCTCATCCCCCTTCCTGATCTCTACAATCCTGTGGTAGGGTATCCTCGTCTCCACCGAGTCCCTCAAAATCACGAAGAAGGACCTCTCCAGGGCAACCAGCTCGGAGGCCTCCACCGTCAGGCGGTCCCCCGGTGCCCCCCGATGGATATAGGTCACCTTGACACCCTCCAGGGACTTCCCGGGGTGCCATTTCAGCTCCGTCAGGGTCCTCCTGGCCATGAAAAGATATTAATGTCAGACCTATTAATCCTTTCTCAATGGAAAGTCCAAAGGTCAAAAGCTACATGTCCCGCCGGGTCACCTCCGTGGACCCCGAAATGACCATAGAGGACCTCAAGAACATCATGCGGGACACAGACCACGACGGTTTTCCGGTGGTAAAGGACGGCCGCCTGGTGGGAATGATCACCACCCGGGACCTGGTCCTGCGGGAACAGGATACCAAGGTCAAGAACGTCATGACCACGGAGGTCCTGGTCACCTACCCCGATACCAACCTGACGGATGCCGCCAGGGTCATGTTCAGGAAGGGTTTCTCCAAGCTTCCTGTAGTAGATGACGAGGGCCGGGTCATCGGTATCGTGACAAACACGGACGTCATCCGTTCCCACATCGAGCGGGTGACCCCCGGGAAGGTGAAAAAGCTCACCGAGTCCCTGGAGAGCCTCCACGGCATCCGGACCTTGGTCCGCATGGGCACGGTGCGCCTGGAGGACCTCATCCCCACCCAGGGCAAGGTGATGCCGGACGAGTTCAGGGGCAGGGAGTACGAGATAAAAAGGGGCCTTGCTGAACCGGTGGTAGTTATAAAAACCGGGGAGAGGCTGGTCCTGGTGGACGGCCACCACCGTGCCCTGGCGGCCCACAGCCTGGGCCTGGAGGAAATAAACGCCTATATAATAGTCCTCAGCCGGGACATTGAGCTGGGCCTTGAGAGGACGGCAAAGCAGATGGGCCTCTCATCGGTGGAGGACATCAGGATTGAAAAGGAGGTGGACGCGGGGATTGTGGGGATAATAAAGGCATGGAAGAACGGGGACGGACCCTAGAACCCGGGCCTGCATATATTTGCGATCCTGCAAATGATATCGGTCCTGGTCACCACCCCCACGGTTTCGTTGTCGTCGTTCACCATGATGAGGCGGGAGATGTTGTGGATCTGCATCTCGTTGATGGCCTGGGAGAGGTAGGCGTTCTCGTTGATGACCACCACGTTTTTGCTCATGACCTTCTCCACGGGGTCGTCCTCCCTGCCCTCTGCCAGGGCCCTTGAGATGTCCACGGTGGAGATGATCCCCACGGGCTTGCCATTGACCACCACCGGGGCCCCCCTGATATATTCCTCCTTGAACACCTTGGCTGCCTGGCGGGCGGTGATGCCGGGATGAATCATCTTGATATCCCTGGTTGCAATGTGTTTTATCTTTTCCTTGGGGATGCTGAACATCTCTATGATGTCCAGGAGGAGGACGTTATCCATGTCGTCCCTGCCGATGACCTTCCCCTTGATTATCATGGTGTTCACCGGCGTGGGCCCGATCCGTACCACGTCCCCGATGTTGAAGCTCCTCAAATCGCCTATGGCATGGACGGCGGCCCTGCACTTGGTGGGGTCGGGGATGCTCAGGAGGTTGATGTTGGTGGCCGAGACCCCCTCCACCCTCCCTGAGGAGACAAAGAAGGGCACGGTGACCCCCCCCTCCACCTCCTCGAAGTCCAGGGCCTTGTAGGCCTCAGCCGTGGGACGGTATCCCCCCTTGGGTCCGGGGACCCCCTCCACTAGGCCCAGGGACCTGAGGGACTGCATGAGGTTCCTGATGGTGCCGGGGTTCTTGTCGATGAGCTCGGCAATGCCCTCACCCTTGACCGCCGCCCCCTTGGACCGCTGGTAGAGGTCTACCAGGGCCAGGAGGACCTCCCGCTGGACCGATGTTAACTTCATGATAAATAATTACAAATCCTGATATATAAAGATAATGATTTGTAATGATTTTCTATGAATAATTGCCCTTTGACCTGGGGGATCCCTACAGACGTTAACCCTCTCCAGAGACTACATGGATTTCAAGAGGGTCCCCCCCATACCTACCCCCGAGGAGATGATGGACATCGCCTTCGGCAGGGCCACCAAGGAGGGAAACAAGGTCTATTCCGAGGGGGGACCCCAGCAGAAGCGCATCAAGAAGGCCGAGGCCACCCGGGTCAAGACCGCCGGGGGCACCGTCATGGACACCTTCAAGCGCATCCTCAACCGCACCCCAAAGGTCCATGAGATGCCGGTCTTCTACCAGGAGTTGATCGCTACGGTGGTGGACATGGACCGCTTCAGGAGGTCCCTGGCCTCCCTGGAGTGGGCCACCGACCGGGCAAAAAAGTTCATGGATATCTACTCCAACAGGATCAGGCGCTCAAAGGACGAGGAATCGGTGAAGAGGCACCGGCGGGACTTCTACGGCCGCCTGGCATCGGTGCTGAAGCAGATCAGGCCAGACCTGGACTATCTCAGGGATGCAAGGGAGCGGCTGAAGAACCTCCCAAAAATCGAGGAGACCTTCACCGTGGTGATAGCCGGCCCCCCCAACGTGGGCAAATCCACCCTCCTCTCCGCCATGACCCCGGCCACCCCCAGGGTCGAGAGCTACCCCTTCACCACCCAGGGCATCCTCCTGGGCTATTTCGAGGAGAACTACCAGAGGTATCAGATCGTTGACACTCCCGGTCTCCTGGACCGGCCCTTGAAGGAGCGCAACCCCGTGGAGCGCCACGCCATCCTGGCCTTAAAGCACCTGGCGGACGTTGTCATATATGTCTTTGATCTCTCCTTGGGATGTGGCTTCTCCCTGGAGGCCCAGGAGAACATCTACAGGGACATCATAGAGAATTTTCCCGTGCCGGTGATCCCGGTCATAAACAAGGGCGACCTCCTCTCCCAAGAACAGATTGAAGGATTTATTGTAGAGCTGGGAAAACCCAGCTTTGTCATCTCTGCAAGAGAAAGGGTTGGTCTTGACGATCTCATGGAGAAGATAAAAGAACTGAAACGCTTCAAGGACCTAGGTGAATTCACCTTTACCCTCGTATAGGATAGGCTCCCCCAGTTCTGACAGCTGGAACAGACGGAAGGCCCGTACCCCATTGTAATCAAGGACCCGCAGGTCGTCGGTCTCGCGGAGATCGCCTATCACTACAGCATAGTGTCCGCCATAACGCTCCTTGGCAAGGTCCAGCGGGATATCGTAGGCGATGAACTTCTCGATACCCTTGGCAGCCAGTTTTTCCAGTAATTTGGGATCCGTGATGGACTCATATGAGGTTATAATGACCACAGGTCCGCTACCGGCAAAAAGCATTGCCACTTTCATTTTGTCACCCCCTACTACAATATAGGGGTATATCAATGATAAATCTATCCCTCTAACTTGTGAATATCTATTATCTCAAAATTCGATTTCTCAAGGATGGTTTTGACGGTCAAGGATTCAAATTCTTTCAGGGCCGTCTCTTCGTCTTCGGCCTTTAGGTCTATATGCCCCTTTATTCGATAAAGGATTCGGTAATCCATATCTCGTTCACCCCTTTGGATTGGTTAGATATTCTTGGAGGATCTCTAATCCACTAACAGCGTCTCTTACCCAGTATCCAACGGGCAGGTACTGTCTTTCTTTACTCATAATCCATCACTTGGGAGGTGGTAGGCCCCCAAGAAATAAATAATTTCTCATCAGAAAGGGGAAACTTTAATTTAGCCATATAGGGTACACTATCCCAATGGTAAAAACAGCGGCCATCGTGGTAATCGGAGACGAGATCCTTTCAGGCCAGACCGAGGACCAGAACTCCCTCTACCTTTCGAGGGAACTTAAGGGACTTGGGGTGAGGGTGAAGCACATAGCGGTAATCCCAGACGATATCGATGAGATAGCATCATCCCTGAGACAGCTCTCTGATAAGCATGATTATGTCTTCACAACTGGCGGCATCGGTCCCACCCACGACGACGTCACGATAGAAGGGGTTGCCAGAGGGTTTGGTGTCGAGGTAACAAAGGACCCTGGATTGGAAAGGGCCATCCTGGAAAAGTTCCAGGACTCATCGGCCGAGGCCGCCATAAAGATGGCCGGGATTCCCCGGGGGGCAGAGCTAATAGAAACAGGGGGTCTCAGGCTTCCGATTATCGTCTTCAGGAACATCTTCATATTCCCAGGCATACCGGAATACCTCAAGATTAAATTCGAGGCCATAAAAGAGAGGTTCAGGGAAAGGCCCTTTCATATGCGCAGGCTCCACATCAACGGGCATGAATCAAGTATCGCCCATATCCTCAAGGAGGCTGAAGAAGAATTCCTGGGGGTCAAGATAGGTTCATATCCTGTCATTGGAAAGGACACTGCGAGGATAAAGGTCACCATGGAATCCAAGGAGCGGGAACTGGTGGAGGCAGCCCTCGAATACATAATGGGTCGTCTGGACCCGTCTATGGTTATAGGGGTGGAATAGTCTCAAGGACCGAAAGTAAATCCCCTGCCCCGGGTCGTTACTAGAAACCCTTCTTCCCCCTCCTTTACCGAGAACCTGTTCCCCAGTATCTCCTCGGTTATCTTGATATTGGTCTTCACGTGGCCGGTCATCTCCCCGACTATGATCTCCGACTCTCCCTTGGCCAGGGCCATGAGGGGTATGAGCTGGTCGGCCAGGTGCCGGTCCACGGCCCCCCTTTCCATCTCGGCCAGGAGCCTCTCTGCCGCCCCTTTTCCCACCTCCTCCGCGGGCACACCCCTCTCCCCCAGGTCCGAGGCTCCCATGACGGTGTTCTCGTAGACCGCCCACAAGACGATGCCGGCCCCGGTGGAGGGCCCCCTGGAGACCTCCTTTTCGATCTTTGCCTCCCGGACCAGGGTCATCCGGGCGCTTTTGGCCATCCTATCCACCACGTGCCCCGGCAGGTTCGAGGAGTAGGAGATGCCCTGGATGCGGAGGAGATTCCCCCTCTCCACCACCTGGAGGGGCCGGAGGGTCCCTGTCCTGAGGAACCTTGCCACCACCTCGCCCCCTCCCCGAGGATAGAACCCCCTGGAGAGCACCTCCACCCTGACATGGATGTCCGTCCTCTCCACCGCCGGGAGGAACACCCTCTTCAGGTAGTCCACCGGGGGGGACCATCTGACGTCGGTGCCGCCTTTGAGGGTGAGGGTGGAGCCGGTGAAGGCCGAGGGCAGAAGGAGGGCCTGGAGGAGAAGGGTGACGCTTCCGGCGGTGCCGATGTCGAAGGTATAGTCCCCGGGTTGCAGTTCCCCGGGATGGAACTCCACAGTAGTAGAGCCCACGGCAAGGCCCTGGGCCCGTCCCCCTGTCATCTCGCAGAGGGCTTCCACGGCCTTCAGGTGTTGGAAGGAGAGTCCGGGCTTTGGCCGATTGACCCGGATGTTCTCGATCCTGACTGGTTCTCCAATAAGGGCCGAGAGGGCCAGGGCCGTCCTCAGGATCTGGCCGCCCCCCTCCCCTAAAGAGCCGTTGATGGTTATCATATCCTTCCCCTTAGAAGGCCCAGGGAGACCCCCAGGACCATCAGAAAGCTGCCCGTCCAGAGGGAAGCTATGTAGGGCAGGAACTTGACAACGATGGGCACAACGACCTCCCCCGAGGGATACTGCATTCCCCCAGGCGGGGGTAGGATGAGATAGATGTCGGAGATACCCCGATAGATGGCCACATGGGCGATGGGTCCGAACCTCTCGGTCATGGTCATCTCTGGCCTGCCCCGGAAGACCTCCTCTCCCCCCTTATGTACCGAGAGGATGACATACTGGACCCAGTTCCCGTCCCTGTCCTTTTCCATGTCAATGCCCTCCAGGGTCAGGGTGTAGCCCTTTCCTATGTCCTTTTCCACCCCGACCTCCTTTGGGTAGAGGTAGTAGAGGCCTTCCCTTGTCTCCTCCAGGCCGGAGCTGGCCACCACCCCGAAGATGAGGAGGATGGCCCCCAGGTGGATGAGGTGGGCAGGATATACCGATGGTCGGTCCCGGAAGCGCTTCAGGACGGCCAGGGCGGCCAGGGCCAGGATGGGGAAGAGGGTGTCAACCACCCTATGGTCAAAGGGTCCGCCTTTCCAGTAGAAGAGTCCCGAGAGCAGGGCGGCGGTCCCGATACTGCCGGAAAGGTAGGAGCCCTTCACATAGGAGAGGAGGCAGAACCCCAAAAGGAAGAATATTCCCACCACGAAGGGGAAGCTGTTCTGGTTGAAAAATGCCTTGGGCACCTGGACCTCCTCGCCCCCGGAGAGGACGATATAGACCGGTTTGCTGAGGCCAAAGAGGAGGACCCCGGAGAGGGCCAGGAGGACCCCCACCAGGAGGTAGGTGGTGTTTTTGGGATGTCTTATGTCCCTCTCCATGCCGGGAAGGGAGAACCGCCTGGCCGAGAGGAGGAGGGTCAGGGCTGCCAGCCCCAGAATCGAGTAGATGAGGACCGGCCCCACGGTGGTCTCGCTGTAGCCGTGGACCGATTTCAGGATGCCGCTGCGGGTGATGTAGGTGCAGTAGACCACGAAGACGAAGGTGAATACCCCCAGGAAGGGGGAGAGGAGGTTGAAGCCCGGCCTTCGGGCGGTGTGGAGGAAGGCGGTGAGGGTCAGCCAGGGTATCAGGGAGGAGGTCTCCACCGGGTCCCAGACCCAGTAGCCCCCGTAGGTGAGCTCCTCGTAGGCCCAGATGCCCCCCACCAGGATGCCGAAGGTCAAAAAGAGCCAGGAGACCCGGTTCCAGAACAGGCTGACGCCTTTCCAGTCCCCGGAGCCCCGGATAAGATAGGCCAGGAGGCAGGCGGCCACGGCGGTGATGGTCCCGTAGGCGATGAAGACCACGGGGGGGTGGAGGGCCATCCAGGGACTTGCCAGGAAGGGGTTGGTGCCCATGCCTTCCACAAAGCCCTCTTTCTGGGAATATTCCCCGGTGGACCTGGAGTAGCTGAGGATGTTCTCCATGGGGATGCCCTTGTCACTGGCGTATCCCTCCATGGCGGAGTAGGTGGTGGCAAAGGGGTGCATGGTGAAGGCCAGGTAGAGGAAGAAGGCGCCGAAGAGGCTGGTCAGCACCAGGGCGTCCCGGCTGTAGGGGTCGTGGACGTCCCACCTCTCCGAGATACGCCAGCCCGTGATGATGGCCACCCAGGCCCAGAGGAGGAAGGTTCCCTCCTGGCCGGCCCAGACCGAGGAGAGTTTGTAGACCAGGGGGGTTCCCGTCCCGATGTGGGTATAGACGTAGTAGTAGTTGAAGTCCGGGGCCACGAAGTAGTAGGTCAGAAGGGCCACCACCGAGGTGGCAAGGAGGGCAGATAGACGGTAAAGCCCCCTGAAAATCTCCTTCTTGAAAAAGGCCGCCATGACCTGGAGAAGGAGGCAGACCATGGCAGACCAGAGGAGGACCTCTCCGAGAACCATGATGAGATTATGGCAAATCAGGATATATAATGGTGAGGGTGGGCGCAAAACCCATATTTTCTGGCAAAGATTAAAATACATTCCCCAGGAAATACGAACCTATGGGGAAGATTGGCTGTCTGGTGGATGGGGAACATTATATTGACAATATCGCGGGCACCCTCTCGGAAGTGGCCCAGGAAGCTGACCTGGGGGTTGCCATATTTATCGGGGGGACCGAGAAGGTGGGGTCCAAGGAAGATATCAGGAAAAGGATACCCTTTCCCCTGGAGTTCGCCGAGACGGATGGCAAGCCCGATGTGCAGAGGATAGGCGAGATTGCCACCGAGTATGGTGTCGAGGAGGTCCTGGACCTCTCCGACGAGCCCGTGGTGAACTACGACATCCGGATGGAGCTCGCCTGCGAACTGCTCTCCAGGGGGATGGTCTATCGGGGGGCGGACTTCCGCTTCGATCCCATGAGGTTCAAGAGGATCCTGACCAAACCATCCCTGTCCATCTGGGGCACGGGCAAGAGGATTGGCAAGACCGCCATCGGGGGTTTCGTGGCACGGACCCTGAGGGAGGCGGGCATGAGCCCCTGTGTGGTGACCCTGGGCAGGGGGGGGCCGGACACCCCCGAGGTGCTGAGGGGAGACGAGATCCAGGTGGATGCCGAGTTCCTCCTCGAAATGCACAGGAAGGGCTTCCATGCGGCCAGCGATTACTTCGAGGACGCCCTCACCGCCAGGGTCTTCACCATAGGATGCCGGAGGTGTGGCGGGGGGCTGGCAGGCAGACCCTACAATACGATAGTGGAAGAGGGTGCCAGGATGGCGGACCAGCACCCGGATGTGGACGTGGTGATCCTGGAGGGAAGCGGTGCCACCTTCCCCGAGATAGCAAGCGACAGGGTCATTCTTCTCATAGGGGCCGCCCAGCCCCTGCATCATATCCTCGGCTTTCTGGGCCCCTACAGGATACGGTTTGCGGACCTGGTGATCCTGGCCATGTGCGAGGAGCCCATGGCCTCCAGGGAGAAGGTCAGGAGCATCGTGGAGGGCATAAAGGCCATAAAACCCGGGGTCCCGGTGGTGGAGACGGTTTTCCGCCCCCAGCCCCTGGAGGATATCCAGGGAAAGAAGGTCTTCTTTGCCTCCACCGCCCCTGAGGATGTGATGTCCAAGCTGGCATCCTACCTGGAGGAAGAACACGGGTGCCAGGTGGTGGGCAGGAGCAACAAGCTGTCCAACAGGCCAAGGCTGAGGGAGGACCTGGCGGCTGGGCTGGCCGATGCCGATGTCCTCCTGACCGAACTCAAGGCCGCGGCCGTGGACGTGGCGGTGAAGGAGGCCAAAGGGGCCGGTATCGAGGCCGTTTTCTGCGACAACATCCCGGTGGTCACAGGGGAAGGGGAGACGGGTGGGGACCTCTCAGAGGCCATCCTTGGGCTCTTGGACCGTCCGTAGCCTCACAACCTCCCCCACAACGATGATGGCAGGGGGCCTCACGTCCTCCTTCCGTGCTGTTTCCACCGCCTTCTCCAGGGTGGTGGTGATGACCCTCTGCCGTGAAGTGGTTCCCCGCTCGATGATGGCCACCGGGGTCTCCGGGGGGCGGGTCTTTAGCATCTGCTCTGCTATCTTTGGCAGGTTGCGCACCCCCATGAGGATGACCACGGTGTGGGCCTGGAGGGCGCCATAGTTTACCTTAGGTTTGACCTTGGTGGGTGACTCCTGGCCTGTCACCACGCTGAAGCTGGAGGAATAGGTCCGGTCGGTGACAGGTATGCCTGCCAGGGCTGGCACCGCGATGGCCGAGCTTACCCCGGGGACCACCTCCCACTCGATACCGTGCTTCTCCAGGGCCCGGACCTCCTCCCCCCCCCGGCCGAAGACGAAGGGGTCCCCGCCCTTGAGGCGCACCACCAGCCCCCCGGCCTTTGCCTTTTCCACCAGGATTTCGTTTATCCTATCCTGGGCGATGGTGTGTTTTCCCCGGCGCTTCCCCACGTCGATGAGCTCGGCGTCCTCCCTGACAAAGTCCAGGAGCCCCTGGGTCCCCAGCCGGTCGTAGATTACCACGTCGGCTTTTTTCAGAAGCTCCAGGCCCTTCACCGTGATGAGGCCTGGGTCACCGGGACCTGCCCCCACGAGATAGACCTTGGCCATCTCAGACACCTAAGGACTCTTTGAGGACCTGCGGATTGACCCTGCCTGCCTTCTCCTTTCTTCCGGTTTGCAGATTCAGCACCTCCACCTCCGCCGGGGCGAAGATGGCAGGGTTGATCTTATAGAAATCGTAGCCGGCTTCCTTGAAGATATCGGCGAAGGGCTTGCCGTAGGCGTCGGAGTTAAGGGAGGGCAGGGACTCCACCTGGAAGTCCACCTCGGTCTCCAGGTAGACCGAGGAGCCGTAGATGACCATGTCGTTGGTGATTCCCATCATCTGGTTGTCGTCCCCCACCACCGGGGCTATTGGTGCCACACCCCTTCCCATTTTAATCCCCCTGGTGTCAACCCCCAGGTGATCCAGGCGGAAGATGGCAGTCTCCACCATGCGGGCCGATATCTGGACCGAGCTGACCGGGCATGCGGTCCTGGCTATGAGGACATAGAGGCCCTCGGAGGATATGCCGCAGGCCTTGGCTATGTCATCGCATACCGCCTCCGGGGGATATTTGGATGCCTCAAGACATATCACGGCCTCATCTGACTCTTCGGTATAGCCCACCCGTTCAAAGGTCTCTTTGGGTTTCTTTGCCAGGATTCTGGCCGGGCCCGAGCCCAGGGAAAAGAACCCCTCGCCCTTGATGTTCCAGCCTGCCTTCTGGGAGGCCAGGCAGGCCACGGCCGGCTGGTAGGTCTCCACCTTCACCGTATCCAGGGTGAGGCCGCCGTATTCTTCCCGTCCGGTCCTGATGTGGGCCAGGCCCCCCATGCAGACCCGGGAGAACATGACCCCGGCCTCCAGGGAGCCTTTGGAATTGACACCGCAATCTATGAGGGTGGTGCCATTATCCATGGTGAAATAGGATATCTTCAGGGAGTCCTGGTTCTCCATCATCTTCCTGGCGATTTTTGCTGCATTCTTGTTGAGATTCATCGTATGGAGATAGGAGTGAGGGTATATAAAATAAATGCTCCGTCCTCCTATCCAGCATCTTTTGCATTTGTTAATTACATGCAATTTTTGCAGGTGATACGTAAATGTCAAAAACAGATGTAAAGAGGGTCCAGACCGAACTCCCTCCGAAGGAGTATGAGACCTTCTACAAGGTCTTAAAGCAGGAGGGGCTGACGGTCAAAGAAGCTGCCAAGCAGGCCCTGGAAGAATGGACAGCAGAGCGGATCAGGTTCGACCCAAAGGACCCCCTCTTCGATTTTTCCAAGACCATTGAAATAGGGAAAGGGTCTTCCAGAAAGATCGACAGGGTGGTCTATTCCAGGGAGGCCGTTGATTGAGGCTGTTTTTTGATACCGGGGGTTTCATAGCCAGGTTTGACCGAAGGGACCAGTATCACGATAGCGCGTTGTCCCTCCTCAGGGCCATTTCCAAGGGAAAACTCCCCTACAAGAGGTTCTATACCTCCAACTACGTCCTCCAGGAGGCGGTGACCTTTGTCCTCTATGAGACCAAAAATCATTCCTTGGCCAGGGAACTCCTGGATTTCATCACAAAATCGGAATATATAAAAATCCTGTGGGTTGACGAAGAGGTCCAGGAAAGGGCCAATAAGCTCTTCAAGAAATATTCGGATCAGATAATCTCCATGACCGACTACACATCTGCGGTCCTCATGAAGGAACACGGCATCGAAGCAATCTTCACCTTCGACGACCATTTCAATACCCTAGGATTCCAGGTCTTGCCGTGATCACTTCAAAGTTTCAACTGCCTCTTTGAGGGTTTCGCACTCCATCGGCCTGATTTCGACATAGGAATCTTCCAGGACATAGGCGGGCCCCTTTCCCTCCAGGGTTTCCTTCACTGCCAGGACATCTATTCCCTCCTTTACCAGGAACTTCGCAGTTTCCATACCCTTCTTCTTCCCCATCCGGGTATAGGGATTTTGCAAAAATTTCATATTCTCAAGCTTCCCCGCCCTCAGGTCGAAGATGCAGAAGTACGGGGCCTTCCCGAAGTGCTTTGATATTTTGGAGTTTATATCCTGGTTCTCCTCCAAGGGAACGGCAAATCTGATAAACTCTTTTTTTATAGGCAGGACCTTAATCAGAACCCTGTCCACGTTTTTGACCCTCTTCTTTATTTCCTCCTCAATTCTCAGGCTCATCTCATGGGCCTTTTTCAAATCCCGTAGCCGGGTTTCCAGTTCCATCTCGACAAAGACGAATTTCCCCGAACTCCTGGCCTTTACAGATTTTACATCCTGAACCCCCGAGAATCCCCGGGCAATGCCTTTTATTGAGTCCAGGACGTCATAGCTCAAAGATGCATCGAGAAGCACTTTGAGGGAATCCACGAGGATTTCGTACCCTGCCCGGATTATAAATGCAGACACAAGAATTCCCGCAGCCTGGTCGGCAAAGGAGATACCAGCATAAAATCCCATGAGCCCTAAAAGTACTGCCAGGGAAGAATAGACATCCGCCTGGGTGTGCCTGCCGTCAGCAATCAAACTGGGCGAACCGGTGGCTTTTCCCACTTTGATTTTATATCTTGAAAGGACGCCGACCGCAACGATGGACAAAAGGGTCACCGAAATGGCCATGGAGAGATTCTCAAGGGGCCTCTCTCCGAACCCGGAGAGGGATTCCTTCACTATCTCGTAGGCAGCCAAGAATATGAGGAGAGAAAGGAAAAGGCTGATGATATTCTCTATCTTGTAGAAGCCGTAAGGGAATTCCTCGGTTGGTTCCTTTTCAGATATCCTGAGGCCTAGATAAACGGCCAGGGAGGCCATGGTGTCGGTGAAATGATGGATGGCGTCTGCCATAAGGGCAACGCTTCCTGATAGGAGCCCTACGGAATATTTTAAGATCGCCAATAAAAAGAGAGTAAAAGTAGAGATCAGGGAAACCCTTTTTCCCGTATCCATCTACACCCGCCCCGTGAGCCATCCTGTTTTGGTATCTCCTGGCGGTTTGTCAAATTTTGGTACATATGGTTTAATATCGATAAGGGGAGTCTGGTCCAGGACATCGGTTCCCTCAACGGTTAGAATATTCCCCTTCCTTTCCCTGAGTTTTACCGTGCTGATGCCTATGGAATTGGGTCTGGCCTGGTATCTTGTAGCAAAGACCCCATGGGCCTTGGAATCCAGGTAGGGCCTTCTTAGAAGGGTCCATTCTTCTGCCTCATGAAACCAGTACAAGAGGATCAGGTGGGAGAAGCCCTCGATATCCTTCAGGCCCTCCGAGAACTCCGGGAAGACCTCCACCCTCCCAATCTCTTCAGAAAAACACGGCTGGATGGGTACGTCTTCCCTCTTTTTGAAGGGTGAGTGAATGACCCCGATGGGGTTTATCTCAATGTTCATGATGCCCGTGAGAGTGGTGATGGCCTGGAGTCCCTCCAACAGAGAACTCGGGCAAAAGCCCTTTTCTGTATTGTTCTATAGCCTCTCTTACCGAAATACTCTTGGATACATGATAGAGCTTTATCCCGCTATTGACAAAGACCCCGGCCGCCCCTGGGCCCATGCCTCCCACGATGAAGGCCTCCACCCCCATGTCCTTCAGTCTCAGCCCCAGGTTGTGGTCGTGGTGGTCCTCCCCGAGATGGATGTATTCGGATATATCATCTTCCAGGTGGACAAGGACCACATAGGGCGCCCTCCCGAAATGCATGGAAACCATGGAATCCTTCGAGTTCCCCTCTGCCGCTATTCCTATCTTCAATTCCATCACCTCATTTTATCCTCTCTATACTCGGATCGCCGCAACTGGGACATGTCCCTACTCTGCCCGTGCCGAAGGGCTCCCCCCATCCATGCCCGCAGCTGTGGCATTTGAAGGTCCTGGTAGCCTCCACTCTGTAATTACCCCCCTGGATCTCTATCGCCTTTCCATGGACCAGGGCCTCTGCGATGCTTTTCCTGGCGGATTTCAGGTCCCTCCAGAAGGTTTTCCTTGAGACCCCCATCTTCTCTGCCGCTTTCTCCTGGTTAAGGCCCTCCAGGTCCACGAGCCTTATGGCCTCCAGCTCCTCTACTTTTAGAGTTTTACATTCCAGGTTTTTAAGGGGGATGCCCTTGGGTTTGAAGAAGCTTGCTGAAGGGAGATTTTTCACGCACCTGTCCATCCGCGGTCTGGGCATAGGGTCTCTTCACCCCTGGCCAAAGATGTTCTCCGGCTTGTAGGGATGGGTTCCTTCTATTACCTCCACACCGGACTTCGCCTTGATCTTGCTGACAATGGTATCTTTATGAGGGCAGTGGTCCACGATGCAGGGCCCCACATGGATTCGGGTCACCTTCTCTCCCATGGGTCTATTCCACAGGTCCATCTGGGCCAGCCGGGTTACTACGGTGGCCCCGGGACAGTCACCGCAATTCAGAAGGCCGATGAGCTCGGCATCCTTGTCTCTGTATCGGCTGAACTCACCATCCTTCCTGTTGAAACCTACGATACACCTGGAACACGCTACACAATAGTCGTTCATGGCCCTCTTGCAGCCGACGATCAGGATCTTTTCCATTCAAGAACCTCCTTCCTTTTCAGGCATTGCAACATTTTTCTAGGAGTATAATGCGCATATGCGCATAACATATATTTAAGAATTTCCATGGCAAAGGTTGAAAAAAAGAAGGAATTGGGGCCAGAAGGTAGGTATGGGCTGGTGAATGCGTGAGAACCTATAAGGCCCCTAATACCTTCAGACTAAAAACAGGTTTATATAATTTTCTTAATTTATATTAACCTATTGCCTAAAATTATTAAGATAAAAATTTTCCACTTTCATACCCGGTATCACCCTGACATCCTTTAAGAATGGGACAAAGACCGGTCTTTAAAACTCCCCGGTTTCATGACAATCGCCACAGTTGTTCTGGGCGGGCATCTCATGGTTTTTGACCTGGGGACCGTGGACAGGCACATACCGACCATCTGCCCATTCATTCAGGAGCTCCACCGTTCTGGCTGCGACATCGGCGGCAACCCTGGCACACCTCTCCTTGCGCTCAGGGCTGAAGAAAGCAACCCTTTCCTTTTTCATCCATTTCCCGGAGGAGACGTGGCAGAGGGGGGAGCCGCTTTTGGTTTTGCTCTCAATCCTTGCCTTTGGAGTCTCGGGGGTATAAACCGGAAGCTCGGTTTTGGTATACCAATATATCAGGTCATTGAGGATCTGTTCGCCCTCTTCTCCTGCTATAAGGCCCGTAACGATACCCGCCCCAGTCAGGGTTCCACATAGAGTGCCCCAGCCCACTGCCCCTCCATGACCCCATCTGAAGGCCTCAATAGGGAACAGGGTATAGGGCTCGCCTACCTTCTCCTGAAGCGGCAGTAATATCCCACTCACAACGGCATAGGTACAGAAGTTCTTGTACCAGTTTTCATATGCGATATCTGCAGCCTCCCTGGAATCGATTTTTTCATAGGTCCACCGGGGTTTTTCCAATCCCTCTGGTTCAGATATGCTGCCAGATAAAAGGCCCAGGCCTCCAGACCCTATGGCCAGACCTGCAGAGAACCCTGCCCAGCCATACAAGAATTCCCTCCGGGTCATCTTCGTTTCAACCACTGCGCTCCCTTCGCAAGTCAATATTTTAAGGAAGGTCCAAATATTATTATGTATTACCAGTGTTTACCTAACAAAAAAATATAATAATGTAAATCTATCTAAAGGGCTTAGGTGGTCAAATGACTGACAAACTAGGAATTTTCGTAAGTTCGGACAAGCACAAGGCCCAGATATTGGGTCTTGGTAAGGCAGCTTTGGCAAAAGGGAAAGATGTCCATCTTTTCTTTACAGGCCAGGGGGTTAACCTCTCCCCAGACCCGGATGTCCAGGAACTCATCGGGGCCGGAGCCAAGTTGACCCTGTGCGATAAGACCTATCAGGCCCTGGGGCTCAATAAGAAGCACGGTGAGGCCTTGGAAGGGATAGAGCACGGAAGCCAGGACAACAACGCTGAGATGATCAACGAAGTGGATAGATACGTGGTGTTTTAAGATGGAAAAGACGGCAGTTTTTCTTGCAAAGTCGACTGACGGTTATGTCCAGGAGGAGGCATCCAGGTCAGCCCTGGGGATTGCCCTTGGAGGCCTGACACCGAATCTGATGATCATTGATGTGGACTACGATGTCTCTCGCGGGGATGTGGAAGAGAACCTCGAATGGATCCTGGACTCTGACGGGATTGTTGTCTCCAACAACCAGGCCAATGTCGACAAGTCAGAGTTCATCGAGTTTATGTCCCTCGAGGACATGGCAAAAAAGATGCTGGAATTCGACGTGATCATACCGTACTAGAGAGGTAAGAAAGAATGAAAATACTCGAGATACTAAAGTCCGAGCCCGATGCCACAGTCCAGAAGATAATCGATATCCACAAAGAGGGAAACGACGTCAAAGTGGTCGAGCTCTATGAAGGTACGGACTACGATGCCCTGGTGGACGATATCTTCAGCCACGATAAGGTCATCAGTTGGTGGTAGTCATCCCACAGGCTTGGTTACATGCGGAGGAGAGAGGCTGTTTTAGAGGACACTTTGCAGACCCTATCTCAGCCATTTTCCTCTCCTAGTTAGACTAAATGTTTCGTGATGTCGGTTTCCGTAATAATCCCCACAATGTTTTCCTTGTCTTTGACCACCAATCTCCTTATCTTCTTTCGTTTCATGAGCTCTGCTGCTTTTTCTATGCTCTCATTCATGGAAATGGTGATCAGAGGCGTGCTCATGATTTCCCTGACTTTGACGTCTCCAGGATATATCTCCTCAGCCACCACCCGGTTGATTATGTTCTTTTCGGTTAAAATGCCCGGGAAATTACCCTTTTCCCTCACCAGGAGAGACGATATGTTGTTCTTCCTCATGAGCCTCGCCGCCTCTATCACGTTGTCTTCGGTCCAGACGTAGATGATCCTCCCTGAGATCAGGTCCCCTATCCTTTTTGACGCCATTTTCAAGTAGTTGCCTGGGTCCTCGGCAGCCCCGCAATCTTTTCTGCAACCCTGATGCTCGGTCCGAAGAGTCTCTTGAAGCAGTTGCCCTCCATCCCGAGGTCCCTGCAGCATTTCTTGGGCATTTCAACGCATCTATATTCTTTGTAGTATTTCCGGAGGTGCTCGATCACTTTCCAGTGCTCTTCTGTTAGCGTTATTCCCTCCTTTTCCGCAATGTACTCCGATACCTCCCTTGACCACGTGTCGGGATCCACCAAATAGCCGTTCTCATCCAGCTCGACTTTAACAGTTTTCAACTCAACTTCCATTGTACTCCCTCCTATTGAAGTTTATAAGACCCTCAAGGGTGATGATGACCTGGGTTCCCCCACCGGAGAACTCTTTCAAGAGTCCGTCTCTATACATTAACTTCTAGCTTCTTTGACTGAAATATTTTTGGGTGTATGGTAAGCCTCATCCCGTTCTTAACAAAGACTTCAACGCCCATATTCTTCAATGTTCCTGGACCTGGGCAACATATTTTCTGGAAAGCATACCCTGCATGTCCTCTTGCTGCCCGAGGTCTGAGTCGACCTGGACCCTGAGGAGGGCGGATCTTAGGCCCTTCTTTCCAGAAAGGTGCTCCATGACCTCCATCAGTTTTTTGTCTTCTATCCCCTCCAGATGATATTATTTCCTCGTCTTGATCTTCTCTAGGGCATTTTCCACGGCCTTTCGGACGTCCATGTCTCTGTCCTTTAAGGCATTGGTAAGGGCCTTTGCCACCTTCTCACTCCCTATTCTTCCCAGGGCTACTGCGGCCTCTAACCGAACCCGTGAGTCTTTCTTATATCCTAATGCCTTGACTAGGCCCTCAATGTCCCTTTTCTTTTCCAATTTTTTTACATTGGGCTTGAACAAACCAAAGATTCCCATCATCACACCTCCCAATTCGAATCCTCCCTGTTGTTTTATCTTTGTTCGACTCTATATATGAATATATCCTAAAAGGTTAAGATATTCTCATCTCCCAAAAAGGGGGTTAACCCATGGTCCTCAAGTTCTACAACACCCTCACCCGCAAGAAGGAAGACTTCGTACCCTTGAAAGAGAGGGAGGTGGGCATCTATACCTGCGGCCCCACGGTCTATGACTTTGCTCACATCGGGAACTTCCGCGCCTACGTCTTCGAGGACGTGCTTCGGCGCTACCTCAAATACAGGGGCTACAAGGTCACCCAGGTCATGAACATCACCGATGTGGACGACAAGACTATAAAGAACTCCCGGGAGAAGGGCATCCCCCTGGCGGAGTACACCAAGAGGTACGAGGAGGCCTTCTTCGAGGACCTCAAGGCCCTCAACATCGAAGAGGCCGAGCGCTATCCAAGGGCCACCGAGCACATCTCTGAGATGGTGGAGATGATAAAGCGCCTCATGGACAAGGGCCTGGCCTACGTGGGGGAGGACGATTCCATCTACTTCGCCATCTCCAGGTTCAAGGACTATGGAAAGCTATCCGGGCTGGAATCCATAAAAGGATTGAAAAAAGGGGCCAGGGTCCGCCAGGACGAGTACGGCAAGGAGGACCCCAGGGACTTCGCCCTCTGGAAGGCCTGGGACTTCGCCGACGGGGACGTCTACTGGCTCACCGACATCGGCAAGGGCAGGCCCGGCTGGCATATCGAGTGCTCGGCCATGAGCACGAAGTACCTGGGAGAGACCTTCGACATCCATGCCGGGGGAGTGGACCTCATCTTCCCCCACCACGAGAACGAGATTGCCCAGTCAGAGGGGGCCACCGGTAAACCCTTCGTCAGATACTGGCTCCACAACGAGCACCTCCTGGTGGAGGGGCAGAAGATGTCCAAGTCCCTGGGAAACTTCTATACCCTCCGGGACCTCCTGGACAAGGGTCACGAGCCGGCGGCTATCCGGTACCTCCTCCTATCCTCCCACTACCGGCAGAAGCTCAACTTCACCTTCAAGCGCCTCCGCGATGCAGAGAGGACCGTGGAGAGGCTCCGGGATTTCATGGCCAGGCTCCAGGAGATAGAGACCAACGCCCCCTGGAACCAGGAGCTCTATGAAAAGACAGAAGCCACCGTCAGGAAATTCGAGGGAAGGATGGACGACGACCTGGACACCCCCCGGGCTCTGGCTGCGGTCTTCGAGCTTGTGGGTGCAACCAACAGGGCCATAGAGGACGGAACTGCCTCCCGGGAGAACCTGGACGAAATCCACAAGACCTTCATGAACTTCGACCAGGTCCTTGGCATCCTTCAGGGGAAAAAGGAAGAACTGCCTGAGGAGCTGGCCGCCCTCATCAAGGAGAGGGAGGAGGCCAGGAAGAGGAAGGATTTCGCCACCGCCGATCGCATCAGGGCCGAGTTGAAGGAGAAGGGCATACTCCTGGAGGACGGCCCGGAAGGGACCCGGTGGAAGAGGGTGTAGAGGTATCTCCGTCCCCTATCGACCCTCCATCACCATGGCCGTCTTCACGGTTTCCAGGTAGCCATTCAGGAGGATGGTGGCCAGGATGGAAAGGAGGGCCTGGAGGATCTCCAGGGCGGTGTTCAGGAATAGGCTGTCTGAGAAGAGGGTGATGGGCAGGAACAGGTTGGGCACCACAAAGAGGACCACCAGGGATATGGCCAGAGCCGCCATCCCGTATTCTATTACATCCACGAGGTGGGAATAGACGAACTCCACGCTTTCCCTGATCCCGGAGAGGACACCGGTTTTCCTAACCACGATTTCCTGGGGAACAAAGAGGGTGAAAAGGTAGACCCCGAGGGCCAGGACGGCACTGCCCAGGATACCGAAGATGGTCAGGAAGGCCCCGGTGGTCTCCCCGGTGGCACCCGCAAACCCTATGATGATGACAGGGAAGAGGGGCAGGAAAAGGGCAGCGCCCATCAGGAGGGCCAGGAGGATCAGAAAACCAAGGATGGCAAGACCGTGTTTCCTGGCGCCCTCAATTCCCCTGGCGAAATCAGCTCCCTGTCCCCCTATGGCCTGACAGGCCATGGCGATGGTTGCAGCCCTGGCGGCCCCTTTTATCACCAGGAAAAAGGTGACCATGAGAAGGGAGAGAAATACCAGTGCCCCGAGGAACCTAAAATCCGGTATCCCCCCGGTCAGGAGCTGGTACAGGGCCGCCTCGGGCTCCATGGTCCGGTAGGAAAGAAGGGTGGCGCTCAGGGCCAGGACCACCGAGAAGGCAAAGAGCACCACCGCCACCATATCAAGGAGGTACTCCACGAAAAAGGGGGCCCCTATCTTGAGGTTCCTCATATAGACATGGAAGGATTGGGAGAATATCCGCCCCATATCCACAGGGCATCACCCGAGGAGTTTCTTTCCTTCCTGAATATACTTCTCCAGGGTCTTCTTGGGAACCCCCGAGGCCTTCGATAGGGCGTCGAGGTCCTTCTCCACGAGGTCCTTTATGGTCTTAACCCCAGCAGATGCCAGTTGATCCGCCCTCTTGGGCCCAAGGCCCGGGATATCTGTCAGGACGACCCCTGGCTCCTCCTTCCGGGGGGATGTCTTTTTTGCCCTCTGGACCTTGGTCTTTTTCTGTTTCCGGCCAGGGACCTCTGCGCTCTTTGCCATCTCCTTCAGGGCCGCCACATTGGCCCCATGGACGCTCTTCCGCCTGTGGTCAACCCGTACTCCCAGGGTCTTGAGCAGGTATGGCTCCAAGCCGGCCTGGGCAATCTCCCCCTTTGAAAAGCCCCTTCCGGGACGTCGTGTACTTATTCCAACCATCGCCTCAGTCATTTCAAATCACACAACTATTTAAACAATCCCTGGATATTTAAATGCAATGCTGGAATTCAGGCGTCTCAAAAAGGAAGACATGGAGGTCCTGAGGGGCCAGTTCTCCCGATTTGGGACAGATCTATCCACGGTAATGGGGGACAGGGTGCTCATAGGTTCCTACGGCGGCCGCCTCGAGGTCTTCGCCACCACCGGAGATGCCCACCATACTCTTGAGGAGTGCAAGAAGGAGCCCTACACGGTGGGCCTCTACCTGGGGGAGATCAAGAGGGGCAGGTTCCTCCTGGGTCTGGAGGGGGCCGCCCTCCTGGGACCCCATACTGATAAGAAGGTGGTGGTGAACAAAAAGGCCGAACAGTTAGTTTTATATGGGAGGGATGTCCTCCATAAATCGGTCCTGAAACTCCCCCCGGGCCTCAAGCCGCAGGAGAAGTGCCTCATGGTGAATGAGGACGGTGAGGTCCTGGGGATAGGTAGGGTAGAGAGGGACTGCATCAAGAATCTCTTGGACAGAGGATGGTATCTTCGCAGAGGTGAGTGATACAATGGTGTTGAATGAAGGTGATTTTGTAAAGGTCAGGTACACCGGGAGGGTCAAGGAGACCGGGGAGGTCTTTGACACGACATCCGAGGAAGTGGCGAAGGAAGAGGGGATATATGATGAGAAGGTCGTCTTCAAGAGCCAGCCCATTGTCATCGGCGCCGGCCACGTCCTGAAGGGCCTGGACGAGGCCCTGGTGGGGGCCGAGGTGGGGGAGGAGAAGACCGTGGAGATACCCCCGGAGAAGGGCTACGGCCTGAGGGACCCGAAGCTCATCAAGGTGGTGCCCATAAAGGAGTTCAAGCGCCAGGGCATGACCCCGGTGCCGGGCATGAGGATCGAGGCCGAGGGGCGGATGGGTAAGATTCAGAGTGTTGGCGCCGGCAGGGTCAGGGTGGACTTCAACTACGAGCTGGCAGGGAAGGTCCTGGAGTACGATGTAGCGGTGGAGGAGAAGATAAACAAGGCCGAGGAGAAGATAAGGCACCTGCTGGAGCTTCATTTCAAGTCTATCCCGCCCAACGACCACGACATCCACCTGGAGGATGGAAAGGCCGTGGTGGTCCTGCCCGAGAACGCCAAGTTCGCCAAGGAGGCCCAGTTGGCCAAGCTCCTGGTCTCCAAGGATGTCTTCACCTTCATGGAGGACATCGAGAAGGTGGAGTTCAGGGAGGTCTATGAGCGGCCCAAGGTCGAGGAGAGGAAGGAGGAGAAGCCTAAGGCCAAAGCCAGAAAAAGAACCAGGAAGAAAAAGGACGGGGCGAAAAAGAAGAAGTGAATCATCCGCCGGTCCCACCGGCAGGAGGGCCGCAGCTGAGGAGCAAGGTCCCGCTTAGGGCCACGACCACGGCGGAGGCCAGAAGCAGCAGTTCAACCCCCAGGAGGGGCAGGAGGAGGGAGCTTGCGCTAAAGGCCCCAAGACATGCCCCCAGGAGGTCTGCCCCGTAGACCCGACCGGTTTTCCCGGCTACATCCCGGTCCCGGCCCAGGAGGTGCACTGCCAGGGGGAAGATCGCTCCCACCAGTGCCCCGGCCAGGAGGGAGGACCCGTAGAAGACGTACTCGGCCCAGGGCTCCAGGACATAATTAGACAAGTAGCCAAAGCCCCGGGGCAGGAGGAGGGCCAGCAGCGCCAGGTAGGCCATGGTCTTTAGAAGCTCCATCCTTGGATTTTTCATACGCCCAAGCCCCTCCAGGGTATAGATGCTACCAGCCGCAATTCCCAGCATGAAGGCGGCCATAAGGAGGCCTATTCTGTAGTAGAGGTAGCCGAAGAAGACCTGGAAGACATATATCATGACCACCTGGATGACCATCCCGGAAAACCCGGTGGCCGCCACCGCCTGGAGGACTCCCCATCTCCGTCCCTTTGCATAGAGGACCAGAGCGGTCAAGGCTACCAGAGCCAGGACATGGCTGAAACGGAGTCCTTCCAGGGCCCCATAGACCCGGGCCGAAAGGCCGCTGAAATGGGAGGCCCAGACCCTGGTATTGTAGTAGTAGCTGATGGGCCTGGTGTCGGTGTTCTCCTTGAAATCCCCCTCCAGGGCCTCCCTGAAGCCCCTGAGCCTCTCCTCATCGAAGCGGTACCTGAAGAGGTACCTGTTGACATGGGCAGTATCCACCCACCGCCTGCCCCGCCTGAGTTCCAGGAGGTTGATGTTGTAGGTCAGGAGGTTCTTCTTGGGAGATGCCAGGATGAAGGCCCTCGCCCCGGGTATCAGGAGGGTATGGGGGAATACCCCCTTCAGGGTCCCGTAGATGCTGCGCTGGAAGGCCGCCATCCCCGGGGAGATGTATTCCTCGGAGGAGGGGATGGAAAGGGATATGATGCCGTCCTCCTCCAGGACCCCGGCCACCTCATGGTAGAACTCCGTGGTGTAGAACCTGTTGACCTGGGCGTTGTAGGGAGCCGGCAGGTCCAGGATGATGACATCGTAGGTGGTATCCGTCTCCTTCAGGTACCGCCTTCCGTCCCCGTAGACTACCTTTACCCTGGGGTCTTCCAGGGCGAGGGAGTCCGCCTCGAGGGCGAACTTCCTGGAGGTCTCCACCAGGAGGGGGTCCAGCTCCACATAGTCCACCCTGTCCACGGGGTGGCGTAGCACCTCCCTCAGGGTCCCGCTCATCCCGCCTCCCAGCAGGAGTACCCTGGAGGGATCCGGGTGCTGGAGCATGGGAAAGTGGACCGTCTCCTCCACGGTCTGGATGTCATAGGTGGAGAAGAGGAAGACCCCGTTCTCGAAGAAGCTGAACTGGTCCTGGAAGGCGGTGACCACGATGTTCCCGTAGATGGAGTCGGTGCTCTGGACCATCTCCAGGCCGGCCCACTGGGCCTTTCTTGAGCGGACCTCCAGGTCGGCCGGGACCCCCAGGGAGTAAAGGACCCCCCCAATCAGGAAGAGGAGCAGGACACCATAGAACAGGGGACCCTTGCGTCCCTCCCCAGAGATGAGCATGCCGGCGGAGAAGAGGACCAGGAGGGAGGTGAGGAGGGCCTGCTCCAGGGGCTGGTACTTTCCCACGAGGTAGTAGCTGAAGAGGAGCCCGGCGGCCAGGGCCCCCAGGGCCTCAAGGGCATAGACCATGCTTGACCGTCTCCTCCCTTCTGCTTCTGCATATAACCTGGCACCCAGGGTGAACTGGGAACCCAGGACCAGACCCAGGGGGGTCAGGAGGAGGAAGGTGGCCAGGTAGATGAATTCCAGCCCCACCATCTCCCCTGTCGTAAGGCCAAAGGGGACCTTTATCCACCTGAATCCCAGGAGGGTCAGGGGCAGAAGGATGGCGGTTAGGACCTGGAGGGAGAGGAAGATGTGCAAGGGTCGTTGGATTCTCGCGGACCTTCTGGCAGCTATCCAGGAGCCCACCCCCACCCAGAGGAGCCAGTTGCCCAGCATGATGCCCAGGGAGAGCTCGTTGCCGTAGAAGGCCGTCACCATCTCCCGCAGGAGGAGGATCTGGCCCAGCATACCTGCCAGCCCCATGGCCAGGAGGGCGAAGACGAGGATAGGGTTCATGGGCATTAGACCTCCCAGATGCCCGGTATCTCCTCTCCGCAGAATCTGCATGTCCCCCCCCTTATGTTGTTCTCCAATATATAGTAGCCCATCCTGTCAATGAGGAGGCGCCCGCATGCCGGGCAGTAGGTGTCCTCGTAGGGGTTTCCGGGCACGTTGCCGATGTAGACATACTCCAGCCCCTTATCCATGGCCACTCCCCTTGCCCTGTAGAGGGTCTCCACCGGGGTGGGGCTTAAGTGCTTGAGCTTGTACATGGGGGCGAACCTGGATATATGGATGGGGACATGAGGTCCGAGGTTCTCGTAAATCCAGCCGTACATCTCCTGAAACATGGCCATGTCATCGCTCAGGGAAGGGATGATGAGGTTGGTTATCTCCACATGGATTCCCTCCTCTTTCAGGAGCTTGAGGGTATCCAGGACGGGACCCAGCTCCCCGGCGCAGATCTCGTCGTAGAAGGCGGGGGAGAAGGATTTCAGGTCCACGTTGGCGGCCTTCATATAGGGCGTCAGTTCTTTCAAGGGCTTCGGGTTGATGTAGCCATTGGTGTGAAGGACGTTGAGGACCCCCTCCTTCTTCGCAAGCTTGGAGGTCTCCAGCATGTACTCGTAGAAGACCACGGGTTCGGCATAGGTGTAGGCGATGGAGGCGCAGCCGGTCTCCTTAGCATACTCCACCACCATCTCCGGCGGCAGGTCCGTGTTCTCGGTCTCCTCTGGTGGGAACTGGGATATCTGCCAGTTCTGACAGTTCTTGCACCGGAAGTTGCAGCCCGCGGTGGCGATGGAGAAGGCGCCGGTTCCTGGCAGGACATGAAAGAGGGGCTTCTTCTCTATGGGGTCGGCATGGACTGCACAGGGGTTGCCGAAGACCGTGGTGTAGAGGGTTCCCCCTGCGTTGTGGCGCACCCTGCAGAAGCCCCGCCGCCCGGAGGTGATGACGCACTCGGTGGGGCAGAGGGTGCACTGGAGGATGTCGTCCCTGACGGGGGTATAGTATCTGGCCTCTACCCAGGAGGGCTCCGGCTCCTCGACCTTTTTTGTGGTGCAGCCAGCGCTGAAGAAGAATCCCGAAGCTGCGGCGCAGCTTCCTGCCTTCTTCAGGAATTCACGGCGGGTGAGTCTATCCATCTTGAATCCCTCTTTTCACGGAAACCTCAATACCCCTTCCGGGCACACCTTCACACACTCCATGCAGAAGGTGCAGTTTTCAGAGGTGATGGCTCCTTCCTGCCGTTCTTCTATGACATCCACATCGGCGGGACAGGCCTCTTTGCATCTCCCACACCTGGTACAATTATCTCCCGCTTTTATTTTAAAAAGATGTCCCTTTGGCGCCAGGGCCAGGGCCGCCCCCAGGGGACAGAGGTAGGTGCACCAGCTTCTGCGGCCGTAGAGGGCGGCGGCAGCGGTTATCCCGATAAAGACCGGCACCGAGGTTTTAACAAAAACGCCGGCCATGCCCTTGAAGAGGGCTCCGGCGGGACAGTAGAGGCAGAAGGCGGCCTGGGAGAAGAGGGCGGTAAGAGCCAGGAACAGGAAGAGGACCACGTACTTTGCCGACGGGTCCCTGAACCCCTCCGGCAGTGCCTTCCTTTTCCTCCTGAAGACCTTCTCCACCGATTCCAGGTAGGTGCCGAAGGGGCAGGCCCAGCCGCAGAAGAGGCGCCCTGTGAGGAGGGCGATGATGATTATCCCGGTGAGGAAGGCCAGGGCGGAGACCTGGTAGGGGTCCCAGCTGGCGCCTATGTAGATGGGGGTCGTCAGGGTCTTGGTTGCCAGGGGGAGCTGGAGGTGGTAGAGGGGGCAGAGCCAGCAGAGGGCGGTGGGGGTCAGGAAGAAGGCGTAGGTGAGGTAGAGGGCGAGGGTGGCGAAAGCCACCTGGTACACCCTTCTAGTAAACAGCGGGTTCATTTGTACAGATGCGCCCCCTCGAGTTTGTCCAGAAGTTCCAGGACCCGCGTCGGGCAGCCCTGGAGGCAGAGGCCGCAGCGCTCCCAGACGAACCTCTCGGTCTCGTTGTTCCATGCCACACACCTGGTGGTGTTTATCTCCGGGAAGCCCCGGTCATCGATGGTCATGGCATCGAAGGGGCAGGCCGAGATGCAGAAGTACTCCCTGGCGCAGCCCGCCTCGAAGGGGTCTGAGCCCTCCTTGAGCATGTAGATTGATGGCAGGAGGAGGACCACCATCAGGGCGAAGAGGTAGGGGTTATCCTTCATGGCTAAATGGATAAAAGCGCCGGCCCATATATATTTCGCTTAATGGGCAGTTTCTCATCAGTGTATGATTATTCTTCTCCTCCCATCCTCATCCTCGGTTATCTCTATCTCCCCCCTCTCCACCCTCCTGTCCCAGATCTTTTTGAGGGCTATGGCCAGGGATTTTGTGTCCTCAGGGTCCATATTCATCCACCTCTGCCTTTATGCGTATTTGCTTCTACCAGGATATTTCTGCCCTCTACCCATATTATTTCTTCCCCTTCCACTCCCTCACCATCTGGACCACTTCATCTTCGGTCATCCCCTCAACGGTAAGCCTTTCCACCAGCTTCATGGCCTTCCTTCGCTCTGCCTCTTCCAAGAAGCTCCTCACCTGGTGGCGGAACCATTCATTTCTTGTCTTGAATCCAGATTCCTTGAGAGATGCATCAAGCCTTTTTAACAGCCCATCATCCACCCTGAATATCACCTGAACGTCGCCCATAGATATCAATATGATATAATAATGATATCATTGATAAGGATTCCAAAATGGAAGGAAGACCTTATCCATACCTGGGTTCCCTCAGTTCCCTTACGGCCTCGGTGGAGGACTTGCCTTCTGGGAGGGTGCCCTCAAAGGAGCCCAGAATTTTCCAACAAACTCATTTTTCAAAAAGGTTTTTGTTGAACTTCACCTCAAAAATCTCTTCAGCGAACTCCTTAAACTCTGGAAATTCATCCGCAAACCGAACAAAAAGCTCTCGAACACAATAGACGCAACCTCCGTCCGCAGTGGTCATTATTTTAAGAATCTTTTCTGCTTCTTCTTTGTTCATTTGTCTTACACCAGTCACACTTCTGCTGGTTCCAGCTTGATATCCAGAGGCAGGTCTATTACCGCCGCCTTCCCCTTGGTCCGAGTTTTGAAATTCAGGATGGCGATTCCCCTGACAACCCCTTCTTCAACCCTCTCCCAGACATCGTTGCCAATGTCCCTGAAGTAGCCCTTCCTCTCACCAAACCCTATCTCCAGGAAGTCTCCTTCCTCGTCAAACCAGAGCTTCATCTTTCCCATTCTTTGTTAACCTTAGCAACGACCAGCATATATTTTTTGGTTACTGATTTGCCATTTCAGGTCTTTTCAAAATATGGTCGTGCCTATCTTCTCTCAGAGAAAGGATATTTCCAAAGACATCTTCATCGGTCATCGGTTAAGCCCTCCATGGTTCCATTAGCCGGTCCCGGTTGA
>CAZHQS010000008.1:7348-30618 GCA_964534545.1 Candidatus Hydrothermarchaeota archaeon | reverse complement strand
AAAACCGGGACCGGGATTATGCTACACTATGTCTTAACCGATGACGCATGGATGGCGAAATAGCCGTAGACCACCGTGGGGATCCCTGCCAGGATTTCCAGGACAGGTTTTATGGTCCCCCTGGTGCGGGGGCTCGCATATTCGCTTAGATAGATAGCGCTTGCAAGGCCCACTGGCAGGGCGACAAAGCCGGCCCCCAGGGCTATCATGAGGGTCCCGTTTATTAGGGGCAAGACCCCGAAGTGCTGGGGGGTGTAGAGGGGGGCCCACCTGGTGTCGGTCAAGAATTCCCTCAAGGGGACGGTCTCAAAAAAGGCCAGGGTCTCCCTGGCCAGGGTCAGGATGATGCCCAGGGTGGTGAGGACCGAGATGAGGGCGCTCAGGAAGAGGAGGTTCTTTATGAGGCCTTCCTTGACCTCCATGAAACCCCTTTTTTTCCTCAATATGCTGCTGCCGTCTGCCAAGGGGACACCTCGAACCTACCCGATTTTCCCCAGGTTTTCGGCCTTGGTGGCCTCGTCAGCCCTTACGTACCCCACCTCCTCGATAAGCTCGTCACTCTTGGTGAGGTAATACTCCACGAAGGCCCTGACCTGGGGCTTTTCCAGGGACTGCCTGTTGACGTATATGAAGAGGGGCCTCGAGAGGGGTGCGTATTCGCCGCTGAGGATGGTCTCCTTGGAGGGAGCTACCGCTCCCCTGCCCCCGTCTATGGGGGCCGCCTTGAGCTTGTCCCGGTTCTCTATATAGTAGGCGTAGCCGAAGTATCCCAGGGAGTATCTCTCGCCGGCGATGCCCTGGACCAGGACGTTGTCGTCGGCACTGGCGGTGTAGTCTGACCTGCTGGCTCCTTCCTCACCGTTTACCACACCGGTGAAGTAGTCAAAGGTCCCTGAATCGGTGTCCGGGCCGAAGAGGACCATCTCCTCATGGGGCCATCCGGGTCTGACGTCATCCCAGTATTTGACGGTGCTCTCCGGGGCCCAGATTTTATTCAGCTCCTCAATGGTCAGATAGTCAACAAAGTCGTTGTCTGGATTTATCAGGACAGAGAGGCCGTCAAAGGCTATCTTGAGCTCTATGAAGTCCACACCGTTTTCGGTGCAGACCTCAACCTCCCTGTCCTTTATGGGCCTGGAGGCATCGTTGATGTCGGTCTCACCCTGACAGAACTTCTTGAAGCCGCCGCCGGTACCGCTGATCCCAACGGTCACCTGGACCCTGGGGTTCTCCCGGATGAACTCCTCGGCCACGGCCTCGGTGATGGGATAGACCGTGCTGGAGCCGTCCACCTTCACCGCCCCTGAGAGCCCATCGCCGGTCCCTGCCGTCTTCGCCCCTGAGGTACAGCCGGCAAAGGTAAAACCCAGGACAAGGACCAATAAGATCAAAGGTTTATTCATATTATCATACCCCCACAGTATTGTAAGAGAGTGGTCTCGACATATTACCTTTCATCACATCTGCTATTTTACCCTTTCTGGGGCGCATAGAGGTGCAGGTCGGATGGTAGAACCCGTAGTCCACCACAATAGCCGCCCCGGTTATCTCTTTTCGGCATTTATCGCATTTCATTCCTTTTCCTCAGTTTTTCGTGTGGCCTATACCTTGACCGAATATTTTATATAGTTTACCCAGGTAATATATAGATTATATATAAAGTATATAGAATTGGGAGATAGAGATGGAAACCCGGAAGATCTACAAGACAGGAGGCTCCACCTTTGTGGTCTCCCTCCCGAAGAAATGGGTGGTGAGCTCTGGGATAAAGGAGGGGGACTCCGTCAAGGTCACCCCCCAGGAGGGTTCGGTCATCATCGAGCCCGGGATGGTAGAGAAGGGCCCCTCCGAGATAGAGATCGATGCCTCCGAGATAGCCTCGGCAGAGGCCCTGGAAAGGCTCATCATCGCCTACTACCTGGTGGGATATGACACCATCAAGATTCGCTTTGACAAGAAGGACGTCCTGGACTACAAGGAGGGAGTGAGGCACGCCCTGGCCCTCCTCATCGGAGTGGAGATCATCGAAGACATCGGTGACATGATGACCCTGGAGATCCTCCTGGACCAGAAGAGGATGCCCACTCCCCAGGTGCTGAAGAGGATGTTCATGATAGAGAAGTCCATGCTGGTGGACCTCATCAGATCCCTAAAGGAGCAGAACACCGAACTGGCAAGGGACGTGATGGGAAGGGAGAGGGAGATCGACCGCCTCTATTTCCTGGTGGTACGACAGCTCAAGAGTGCGGTCCGCTACCACCAGGTTGCCGAGAAGCTGGACATCGATTACCAGAGGGACACCCTGGGCTACAGGATAGCGGTCAAGAGCTTCGAGCGCATCGCCGACCACCTGGAGAACCTTGCATCCAGCTTCATCCAGCTCCAGGATGCCGCCAGGGGAAAGGACCTTACCGACTTCGCGGATTTTGCCGAGGGAGTCCTGAAGACCTATGAAAAGGCCACCACGGCCTTCTTCAAGAGGGATTCCAAGGTGGTGGATGAGGTCTTCATGGGGACCACGAAGGTGGAGAAGACCCACCTCCAGATGACCAACCAGCTCTTTATGGAGAAGGGGGACGTCCAGGAATCCCTTCTCAAATGGACCATGCTGGATTCCCTCTCCAGGATTGCAGGATACAGCACCGACATCGCCGAGATCGCCGTCAACATGTCCGTTCAGGTCCCGTAACCCTTATCTTATCCATGGGATATATTCTATTACTGCGGTGAAGGAATGAAGGATTACGACGTTGTCATCGTGGGGGCCGGGCCTGCCGGCATGTTCGCGGCCTATGAGCTCAAGGAGCGGAGCGACCTCCGGGTTCTGATCATCGACATGGGCAAGGACGTCAAGGAAAGGAACTGCCCCATGGGAAGAACCGGAAAGTGCATCCAATGCGAGCCCTGCAATGTCATGAGTGGTGTAGGTGGCGCCGGGGGGCTCTCCGACGGCACCCTTAACATCAGACCGGACATCGGGGGAAACCTCTACGACTTCCTGCCGGAAGAGGAGGCATGGGACCTGGTGAGGTATGTGGATAAGGTTTGGGTCCAGCACGGCACCCCTGACAGGCTCTATGAAGCAACCTCCAGGGAGGAGGAAGAGCTCTCCCGGCGGGCGGCATCGGCTGGCATCAAGTTCGTCCAGATCCCCCAGCGCCACATCGGGTCCGACCATACACCGGAGGTTGTGAACTCCATAAAGGATGACCTGAAGGGAAGGGGCGTGGACTTCCTCCTCAATACCCGGGTGGAGGACCTGTCCGAGGGGGAGATAAGGCTCTCTGATGGGGGGGAGATAAGGGCCAGATACGTCATCGCCGCCCCGGGCCGCTCCGGGGCCTCGTGGCTTGTGAGGCAGGCCGAGAAGCTGGGCATGGAGATGGCCCACGGGCCCATCGACGTGGGGGTGAGGGTGGAGGTACCGGCCATTGTCATGGACCCGGTCTGCGCCATCAACCGGGACCCCAAGTTCCATATCTTCACCAAGACCTACGACGACTTCGTGCGCACCTTCTGCGTCAACCACCGGGGCTTCATGGTCAAGGAGGTCTACAAGGACTACGTGGGGGTCAACGGCCATTCCCTCAGGGACAGGGAGTCCGAGAACACCAACTTCGCCTTCCTGACCCGCATCGAGCTCACCGAGCCCGTGGAGAACTCCACGGATTATGGAAAATCCATCGCCAGGACCGCCACCACCCTGGGCGGGGGTAAACCCTTAATCCAGCGCCTGGGGGACCTGCGCAGGGGGCGGCGCTCCACCTGGAGGCGGATAGACAAGGGCATCGTCAAGCCCACCTTGAGGGGTGTTACTCCCGGGGACATCTCCATGGTCATGCCCCACCGCATCGTCACCAACATCCTGGAAGGGCTGGAGAAACTCGACGTGGTCATGCCCGGGGTGGCCTCGGATTCCACCCTGCTGTATGCGCCCGAGATAAAGTACTACGCCATGCGGGTGGATGTATCCAGGACCATGGAGACATCAATACCCAACCTCTTCGTGGCCGGGGACGGGGCCGGGATCTCCAGGGGTATCATCATCGCTTCGGCCACCGGTGTCCTGGCGGCCAGGGGGATCCTTGAGAAGGAAGGAATGGGATTTTAAGGATTCAGGAGGGGACACGATCTGATTTATTCTCTGGAATACACGGAACTTTTTGTAAAGCAGTTCGGCAAATTATCCAGAAAGGACCAATTGAAAGTTCATAAAAGCATTCAAAAGCTGAAGGAGTTTCCCCACAGACATAAACCGCTTAAAGGCCCGTTTAAATGGTGTTTCAGCCTCAGGGTCGGAAGTCTGAGGGTTATCTACCTGCCGATTGAACCTGAAAAAACTGTTTACCTGATAGATGTTGATTTTAGAGGTAAAGTATACAAAAGGGATATATCAAAGATTATAGCTCAAATCTTAGGCGGAACTCTTCCTCGGAGATAGTCTTGCCTTTTTTGGCCTGTTCGATGGATTCTAGTATCCTTTTTGTGGCTTCCGGGTTGCTCAGGATTTCTATGGTCTCCTTCATGGCTTCATATTCCTCGAGGGGAATCGTGATGGTTTTTTCTTTAATCTCTGCCGCATGCATCGTAATTATCTGAACATTTTAACATCTGCTATATAAACCATCTTATTGAGCATCGCCTCGGCCACCGGTGTCCTGGCGGCCAGGGGGATCCTTGAGAAGGAAGGAATGGACTGAAAGTAGCGCCAGGGCCGCCAGGGTGGCCAAGGATAGCCCCTTGGCAGTTCTCCTTATGGGGGTATCTTCGAGACGTATCAGGACGGAATGCTGCCCGGGTCCTACCTCCAGGAGGATCAGCCCCTTTTCATCCCTTTCTATTTTTGTTTTGGTCCCGTCCACGTAGGCAGTCCAGCCCGGGAAGTAGTATTCATCGATTAGGACGGTGGCGGTATCTTGGGCATGGAGATGGAACTCGATGGCATTGCATCCTTCCGCCACACCGGAGATTGTCGTGGGACCCCCGAGGACTTCTACCCCCTCTCCTTTAACCGGCAGGAGCCCTGCACCCAGGGGCAGGTACTCCCCCCCGTAGGTCAGGCCTGTGTTGAGGTCCCGGATGACCCGGGGAGATAGTTCTCCCTCATGGACATCCAGGGTCCCCCTCAGGCCTATGAAGTTGAGGGTGGAGAGGACCACCAGGAAACACAGGGCCAAGGCATGTTTGTTCTGCATCCCAAGCCGGTGGACCACAAGGCCTCCAATAATCGATGACAAAAGGGCGGCAAGGGACAGAAGCCTCCAGGCGAACTGGACAAACTCCGAGAGGGGCAGGAGGCGCCACAGGGTATCAGAATAGGGGGTCATGAAGAAGATTGTGAGACAGAGGGCGCCCATCACAAACCGGCTGTACCTGTCTCTTAGGAGGACCACGGCCAAAGGAAGGGCCAGGAGGTGGAAGACCCCCAACTGGAAGTTCAGCCCGATCTGTTTTTCTGCGAAGGTCTGGATGGAAGGAAAAAATTGAGAGAGACCGACATAACCGAAATTGAATACTGCCCTTTCTATCTGGACCAGCCCCTTTTCCAGGAGGGCCGGGACCCAGAAGAAGGCCGAAAGACCAAGGCCCAATATCAGGGAAAGGCCAGTCCTGGTCCTGTGCGCCCCGCCAAAAAGCATCCAGTATATGAGGAGAAAGGCCGTAAAGACCAGGGCCATGATGTTGTGGGTCAGGATCAGGGCGGTATAGGAGAGGGAGAGGAGGGGAAGATACCACCCCGGGGAGGTCCTGGAGGACCTCTCAAGGGCAAGGAGGATGAGGGGGAAAAGGACAAAGGAAGAGGCCTCCGCCAGGGACCCCCTGACATAGACATCGACGAATCTGTAGGGGGCGTACATGTAGAGGACGGCCCCCACCAGGGCCCCCGGGCCACCGGCCCTTTCCTTCATATAGAGGTACATAAAGAGGCCCGAAAGGATAAAGGAGGCAGCATAGACCGCCTTGACGGAGTTGATAAAACCAAAGCTCAGGAGGTGGAAGACCTCGGCCGCATAATAGGACAGGGGAGCATAGTAGTTGAAAAAGGGCGCCCCCCGTCCTCCATAGAGGTCCGGGAACCAGCGGGGAAAAAGGACCCCATCCCTCAGGCATGCGTCCAGCTCCACCAGACGGAAGACCGGGGCCATCATGTCGTCTGATTCGAAAAATCCTGGCTTGAGGAGGGGGACGACGGCGAAGACGGCAAAGGCCGCCACCCACAGGATATGCTGTTCACCAAGGCGCTGCTCCATGGAAGAGGTTGGTAGTCAGACGTATTTTATCCTTTCTTCTCCCCGGTGGAACCCTTCCATCCCCCTCTCGATGCTCGCAAGGTCCAGGGGCTGGATCTCGTGGCGGATATCCTCTGGCAGATGGCGCAGGTACTCCAGACGGTCGTCCAGGAAGACTATGGATGCCCGGTCCTCCTCGCTCCTCCTGGCCCTTCCCACTCCCTGGAGGACCCGGTTTATCATGGGCAGCACCGACAGGAGAAGGAAGGAGCGGCCCTGGCCGAATCTCTCCTCGAAGAAGCCCTTTTTTATCTCCATCTCCATGTCAGGCACAGGGAAGGGGAGGCCGGCTATGACCACCGTGCTGATGACACTCTTCTTTTTGCCCTCCTCGCCCTGGGTGAACTCCACTCCCTCGGCCAGCTTCCCCCCGGCCACGGCCAGGACGGTCTTCTTGCCAGGTGCCTTCACGGCCTCCAGGAAGGCATCCAGGTCCCTTGAGCCCCTTGGTTCCCTAAGAGATGGGATACGACTTCCAACCGCCTCCATGATGTCATAGGAGGGGAAGAAGACCAGGGTGGTCCGGGGGGATTGGAGCCCGATCCTCTCCACCGCCCTGGCATATCCTTCCCACAGGGCATTTCCCTCGGCCTTTCTCCTGGTAAGGGAAGTATTCAGTCCTTTCCTCAGGGCCAAGTAGAGGGCCTTGTCCCTGGGAAATATGTCAGGGAGGGTATATAACTCCGCATCCTCCATGCCGAAGACCGAGGCATATCCCTCCACGGGTGAAAGGGTCCCGCTCATGAGGAGGAGTTTTCGCGCATCTTTCAAGGGCTCCAGGACCTCCGAGGGGAGGACGGGTTTGAGGTGCAGGCCCCCCTCCTGCCTGAAGAATATCCAGTTCCTGTCCTTGCGCATCTTCAGGGCGTGCTCGAAGAAGGATGCCAACCGGAAGGTATAGGAGACCTTTTTACCCTTTTTCATCCCCCGCTCCAGGACCTCCACACCCCTGTCCAGAAGGAACCCTACCTCCCGGGGGTCCACCTGTCCCAGGACCTCCAGCCGGTCATCGGGACCCTCGAAGACCTGGTAAATCCTGGAAAAGTCGTAGTTCAGTTCCCTGGTGGCCAGGTCCACAGTCCTCTTGCTCAGGGACCTGCCAAGCAGGTCCATGCCGTAGAGATTGTGGGCCTCGTCCAGGACCAGGAGGATATCACCCAGGGATTTCCCCAGCTTCCCCAGGAAGATCTCCCTGAGGAAGGGGTTCAGGAGGTACAGGTAGGAGGCCACCACGATGTCGGCGTGGCTGCTCAAGGCCATGAGGACCATGTGGGGGCAGCCGTATCCCTCAAGCCTTTCCACGAGCTGGTTCAAGGGCAGGGCGGCCCCTTCCGGGCGCCTCAGCTCCTCGGCCAGGGTGCCCATGTCACCGGCCTTCTCCCTGAAGAGCTGCCGGTGGGGACAGTCCTGGTTCAGCTTACAGAGCTGGATGAACTCCTCGTAGCCGGCCTCCATGCCGAAGACCGGGCATACCTCCTGTTTGGAACGGAGCTGGACGCAGAGGAGTTGCTCCTCGATTTTCTGGGAGATTCGGGCGGCCTCCCTGAAGTAGATGGAGGCCTGGCCCTTGGTCCTGGTCAGCACCACAATCTTTTCGCCCTCCATACGATCAGCCAGGAAGCCGCATAGGGCCGATACCGACTTACCCACCCCGGTGGGCACGTGGCAGAGCATCCTGTCAGAAGTAAATATGCGCTCAACCAGCTCATCCTGGAAGGGCCTGGCCTTCGGGTAGGGAAAAAATTCCATGGGACGGAGCATGGGGACAGATGGGTCACCGGGATATAAACCCCTTGTGGAAGAGGGGGAAAACTATAGCGACAGGTTTTTTAACCATGGGAGACAAAAAATAGATTGGTCGAACTCTGCTCGCATTTAAAATGGAGGTGATGGGAGACCTTGGCAAGAATCATGGTTGTTGACGATGAACCCGATGTGGTGGAGGTGGTAAAGACCATCCTCGAAAAGGAGGGCTATGAGACCATTACCGCCCACAGCGGGGAGGATGCCCTGGAAAAGCTCAAGACGGTCAAGCCAGACCTAATCACCCTGGACGTGATGATGCCCGGCCTGGACGGCTTCGAGACCCTGGCAAGGATCAGGGGAAGGGAAGAGACCTCCTCCATCCCGGTAATAATCATAAGCGTAAAAAAGGACGATTCGGATATTGTGAGGGGCCTGGAGCTGGGGGCCAACGACTACTTCACGAAACCCTACAACAGGACTATCCTCCTGGCCAAGGTCAAATCCATACTGAAGTTCAAGAGGATGGAGGACCAGCTAAGGGAATATTCCCAGGAGCTGGAGCGGAAGGTGGAGGAGAGGACCCGGGAGCTCAAGGAGGCCCACGAGAAGCTCAAGGTCCAGTACTACCTCCTGGAGAAGGACCTGGATATCGCAAACCTCCAGATGGACCACGACCAGGTGAAGGTGACCTTTATCGCGGGCCTCACCGGTATTTTCACGGCGGTGCTGCTCATGTCCCTGATACTTTTAATCACTACCTGGAACATAGACTACCTCCTGGCCCTCCTGGCGGTGGGGGTGGTCCTGGCCGCGCTTCACATAAGGTCCTCGGTGAGGAAGATGGGTGAGGTCACCAGGAAGATAAACGAGATACGAAAGAAGCGGCTGGAGCTCTAGGACCATTTCAGCTCCCTGGGTGATACTCCGGGTCTGGGAGGAAGGGGATCGGGATATGTCCCCGGGTCCAGGTGGAAGGTCTCTCCTGATTCAGATGTGTACTCCACAAGGCGGGCGGTCATATCCCCCCGGCCCATGCAGTCCTCCCCCTGGAACCCTATGAGGAGGGGCACCTCCCTGGAGACCCACATGGTGACATTGGTCCGGTTTCCCTTGGTTATCCTGCAGGGGTAGGTATAAAACCCCGAGATGTACTCCCCCATTCCCACCGTAACCGTCACATCGGTATTGGGCACCCTCCAGGCAGAGCCCTCCTGGAGGCGGCCCCTTTGGAAGTAGTATCTGGTGGGCTGACATGCCTCCATGTTCCAGTAGACAGAGGTGTACTTCTGGGAGGTAGGGCGGCCGGAGCCCTTGTCCACGGAGAACCGCTCCTGGATGAGGAGATCCCTGATGTCCAGCCTCACGAGACTGCTTTTGGCCTGGGTGGTGGCCGAGGTCTTGATCCTGGCGGTGGCCTCTACAGTGAAGAGTGTTTTCCTCTCCTTGAGGACCTGGTAGGAGAGATCTATATCCTTTCTGGCGTGGATACGATAGTTGAAAATCTGGCCGCCCTTCAGGAGGACCGCAGGGTCCCAGGCACCCTGGGCCGGAGGGGAGGGCTCCCCGTAGACCTCCTCCCTCATCTCCGGCAGGTCCCACGGCCGGGCCCCTATCTCGTTGAGGTACCATCCAAAGGCGTATCCCCATACCCCCACCAGCAGGACAAAATATAGCATGAGCCCGTTGATTATATCGAATACCCCTCGCTGGTGTGACATCTCTTGCTCCCGGCTGTACTATGTCCTTGTCTAGTATATTTGGTTATCCGTCCTCACCGACCAGGACCTTGGCGATCCCCCTGATGCTCTTGGCCGCCCTGGAGTCCGGGCTTTCCAGTATCAGGGGTTTCCCCGCCACCAGGGCCTTATGAACTGCGTCGTCTTCCTCTATGATTCCGATTATGTCAATGCCCACCATCTCCTCCATGTAATCTGAGGGGATGTCGTATCTCCTTCCTGCCTTGTTCACCACCATGCCCAGGATCTTTTTTTCGAGCCTTTCGGCCAGTACCTTGGCCTTGAGGGCCCCTGCCACCGAGAGGACATCCGGGTTGGTCATCACTATGACGCAGTCGCAGGCCGATACCACATTGAAGACGTCTATCCCCAGTCCTGCCGGGGCATCCACCAGGAGGATGTCATAGTAGCCGGAAAGCTCGGATATCAGCTTCTGGAATAGCTCGAACTTCACGGTCTTCAGGGATTCAACCCTCATGCTTCCCACCACGATATCGGGGCCGCCGTCCTCGGGCAGGGTGAAGACCGTATCCTCCGCTCCGACCTCACCGGACAGGTACTGGTGGAGGGTGGGGACATGGAAGTCCATGCCAAAGAGGAGGTTCTGGCTGGCCCCTTCCAGGTCGCCGTCTATCACCAGGGTCTTTTTTCCCATCTGGGAGAGGGCCACCCCCAGGTTGGCACAGAGGGTGCTCTTGCCCACCCCGCCCTTCCCGGAGACGATGGCGATGCTTATCCCCATCATTCTTCCTCCGAAAGACTGCGTCTGGGCGGGTATTTGAGGAGCCACCTCACCTTCTCCAGGAATTTCTTCTTCTCGATGGGTTTGGTGATGTGCCAGTTGGCGCATCCCTCAAGGCTCTTTAACCTGTCCTCGTCGGTGGACTTGACGGTGACCATGGCCACGGTGATGGCCCCCGTTTCCTCGTCCTCCTTCAGAATCCGGCAGACGTCAAAGCCGTCCAGCCCGGGCATCATCACGTCCAGGAGGATGAGGTCTGGCTTCTCCGTCATCACCTTGTGGAGACATTCCTCCCCGCTGCTTGCGGTGACCACTTCGTAGCCCTCCTTCTCGAGCATTTTCTGGATGAGAAAACGGATGGCCTCATCGTCGTCCACCACCATTATCTTGGCCATGTCCTTTCTCTCGACCGGGAGGAATAAAAAAGTTTCTTTCAAACCGGCGAACATGTTCGGATAAGTTAAAATATACCTTATACCCTTATACCTACAATAGCTGAGGAAAAATGAGGGGGTCTGGATGATATTTACCGACCGGCTGGCGGTAAAGGTACTTATGGCCTTTGTTGTCGTGCTTATACCCATCGGGATAGGGGGGTACACAGGCTATGTGGAGAACCGGAAGGCCATGACAGGCCACATCCTGGAGGACCTCACCCTGGTGGCCGAGGCCTATGAGGGGAACCTCTATTCCTTCCTCGAGCTGGCTGCCAAGCACAGGGCCGAGGACTTCGCCTCCGACGGCCTCATCCGGGATACCCTGGAGGAGATTCTGGGGGGAGATACATCAAGGGTGGCCGTCCTGAACGCCTACCTGGTCGAACACAAGATGCCCCTGGACCCCACCATCGTGGGGATCAGCATCATCGACAACCGGGGGACGGTGGTGGCCTCCACCATGGAGGTGGAGATAGGAAAGGACGAGGCAGAGGACATATATTTCGCAGAGGGATTGAAGGGGAGCTACATAAGCGATGCCTACCTAGAGGAGCCTTTCTCCAGGGAGCCCCTCATGGCGGTCTCCACCCCCATCACCAGCAGGAAGACAGGGGAGACCCTGGGCGTTCTGGTGAACTACATCAGGCTCGCCGAGCTCAACGCCATCCTCTCGGGAGAGTTACAGAGGAGCCTGGGGGCCCTGACAGGGGAGAGGGGGAGGGCCGAGACCCTGGAGGTCTACATCGTCAACCGCGATGGCTACATGATAACCGACTCCCGCTTCGTGGACGCTGCCCCCCTCACAGTGAAGGTGGACACCCCCCCGGTTGTGGCGTGCCGGGAAGGGCGGGAGATATCCGGTACTTACGAGAACTACCTGGGAACCCGGGTCCTGGGGGCCTCCATGTGCCTGCCGGATAGGGGGTGGACCCTCCTGGTGGAGATGTCCGAGGAAGAGGCCCTCCTGCCCCTTCTCCCCCTGCGCCAGAGGGTCTTCATCATCGGCATGACAGAGATAGGTCTCCTCCTCCTGCTCCTCTTCTTCTACTGGCGGGCCGTGATAACCCCTGTCCTCCAGCTATCAAAGGCAGCAAGGAGGGTGGCCTCCGGGGATCTCACGGTCAGGGTGGAGGTTCGCACCAAGGACGAGCTCGGGAAGCTGGCAGGGGACTTCAACCGCATGGTCGAAGGCCTTGAGACCTCCCATGCCAGGATAAAAGAGGCCAGGGACCATCTGGAAAGTGTCATTCTGAGCACCAGGGATGCCATGCTGGTCATGGACAGGGAGTTCACCATAACCGACGCCAACCCCGCGGCCCTGGAGCTTGCCGGGCTTACAAAGGAGGAGATGATCGGCAGGAAGTGCCACAAGGTCAGCCACAACCAGGATGCACCCTGCCAGGGCATCCCCTGCCCGGTGAGGGAGGTCTTTGAGACAGGGGAAGCCATGAAGATGGTTCACGAGCACTTTGACAAGGATGGAAAAGTCCACATCGTGGATATAACCGCCTCCCCCATAAAAGACGAGGACGGCAACGTCGTGGCCCTGGTGGAGGTGGCCAGGGATATCACCGAGAAGCATCTGGCAGAACTGCAAATCAGGGACACGGTGGCAAAGCTCCAGACCCTCCTGGAGACCGGTACTGCCCTGGCATCAAGCCTGAATTATGGGGAGATCCTGAGGATAGTCGCAGAAAAGACTGGAAAGATTTCCGGGGTAAGATTCGCCTCTATCTTTGTGGCCGAGGGGGATGTGCTCAGGATTGCAGAGGGCTATAACCTCCCGGAGGAATATAAAAAGGAGGTGACCGTGCCCATGGGCGAGGGACCCACCGGCAAGGCGTATCGGGACAAAAAACCCTACTGGGTCGAAGATGTCTTCAAGGAAGATATATTTGCCCCCTGGCGGGATGTGGCGAAGAGGCAGGGGTACTCTGCCATCGCTTCCATTCCCCTCATCTCCCGGAGCGAGGTCATCGGGGTCCTCTGTCTTTATTTCGAAAATCCCAGGACGTTTACACAGGAGGATATAGACCTGTATATGACCATCGCAGCACAGGCTACGGTGGCCATCGAGAACGCCCGGCTTCTGGAGGAAAGCAGGAGGAAGTCAGAAGAGCTTGAGGCCCGCCTCCACGAGCTGGAGCGCATGCACCGGGCCTTTGTGGGGCGGGAGCTTAAGATGAAGGAGCTGAAGGAGGAGTGCCGGAGGCTGAGACAGATGCAGGAGAGGAGGGAAAAAGGTTAATACATCATGGGAGAAAGTAATTATCCATGGGACAGGCACAGAGCTCTGGACCCGAATCACCGCCCGGGGTTGGGGATGAGCACGTGGCCAGAGGATTGTAACGGGGAGCCAGCAAGAGGAGAATGAAGGATGACAGGCATCACGGAGCTAGCAGACCTGTTGGGCGTGGACCCCCGCCGATGGGTGGAGTACATGGGGATTACCAGGGAGGACGGGGAGAGGCTGAAGGAGGTAGGCAGGATTCTGGCCGAAAGGGAGGAGGGGATCATCGACCTCTTCTACAACTACATCCTGGGGTTTCATGAGATAAAGGGGTTCTTCCAGGACAAGGAGACCGTGGAAAGGGTCAAGGTCCGCCAGAAGAGGCACTTCCGGTCCCTCTTTTCCGGGGACTATGATACCACTTCCATGGAATACAGCCTCAAGGTAGGCAGGAAGCACAGCAGCATCGGCCTCACGCCCAGGTGGTACATGGGGGCCTACAGCAGGTACCTCCAGATCCTCATCCAGACCCTGGAGGAGGAGGTGGGGCCAGAGAGGACCCAGGAATTCCTCTCCTCGATTATAAGGGTCGTCTTCCTGGATATGAGCCTGGCCATCCGGGCCTTTGTGAGTGAGAGAGAGAGGGAGCTCAAGGAGAGCAGGGATGCCGTCCTCAACGTCCTGGACGACCTGGAGGAGGAACGGAAGAAGCTCCAGGTGGCCTACCAGGAACTCAAGACCCTGGAGGAGACCAAAAGTAACATAGTCTCCAACGTGAGCCATGAGTTGCGCACCCCCATCACCATCGCTTCAACGGCCTTTGAGCTGGCCATGGAGGAAGAGGACAGGGAGACCAGGAACAGGCTCCTTGCCATGGGAAAGAGGGCCCTGATGCGCCAGAACAGGATCGTAGAGGACCTCATAGAGGTGGCCCGGGGCCAGAAGAGGGAGTTGAAGCTCTTCATGGAGAAGCTGAACGTGGCAGATGTGGTTGCCATCGCCGCCGGGGAGATAAAGTCCCAGGCCAGGGAGAAGGGGATCGGGCTGGAGGTCCGGGTCCCGGATATCCTGGTGATGGCGGATTTCCAGGAGACAAAGCACCTTCTCCAGAACCTCCTGGACAATGCCGTCAAGTTCACCGACAAGGGCGGCCATGTGAAGGTCACCGGGAGGGTGGAGGGGGATGTGGCCATCCTCTGCGTGGAGGATACGGGCATCGGGATACCGGCGGAGCTCCACGAGCGCATCTTCGACCGGCTTTACCAGGTGGACGCCAGCGCCACCAGGAGGTTCGGGGGCACGGGCATGGGCCTGGCGGTGGCCAAGGAGATCGCGGAGGCCCAGGGGGGACGCATCTGGGTTGACTCGGAGCCCGGGAAGGGCTCCAGGTTCTACTTCACTCTACCCCTGGCGGAGGATGAGGGATGAGGGCAGGACCACTTAGGAAAACCCTCCCCTGGGGAGGGAAGCCGCAGTACCGGGAGGAACGGTTCTATGACTACTTTGACAACGCCCCCGACTTCTATCACTCCATCGACAGGAAGGGCATAATCATCGAGTGCAACCGGACGGTAGCCGAGGCCCTGGGATACAGGAAGGAAGAGCTTATCGGAAGGCCCTTGGCCGATATCCTGACCCCGGACTCCGTTAAGAGGTTCCTAGCCGACCAAAGGAGGCTGAAAAAGGAAGGGGTCCTGCGGAACCTTGAAAGGGAGTTCAGGCGCAAGGACGGCTCCACCCTCCCGGTGATCCTCAACGTCTCGGCGGTCCTGGACGAGGATGGAGAGATCGCCTATACCCGGGCCATCTCCAGGGACATCAGCGAACAGAAACGGGCGGAGGAGGAACTGCGTCTCCTCCAGAGGATAAACAACGCACTGAACATGGGCACCCCACTGGAGGATGTCCTCCAGATGGCGGCCGATGGTATCAGGGAGATCTTTGACTACGCAGCCTCCGACATATATCTCCTGGACAGAGAGAGGGACGAACTCGTCTACACGGCCCTCTCCATCGACTCCGGTATCAAGAAGGCCATTGAGAGGATCACCGGGTTGAGGGCCAGGGGGCTCAGGATCCCCCTTTACAAGGAGAGCATTTTCACCGAGGTGGTGGAAAAAAAGGAGGTCTATACCACCAGTGATATCGTAAGGGTCTTTGAGGACTATTCTGGCAACAGCAGGCTCAAGCCCCTGGCGGCCAGGACGGCCCGTCTCTCCGGCTTCAAGTCCGTGGCCCGGTGCCCCCTGATGGCCGGGGACGAGGTCATCGGCATCATCGGCGTGGCCAGGAAGGGGGACATCGGCGACGAGGACGCCCAGGTCCTCCAGCGTTTCGCCTCCCAGCTGGCCCTGGCCGTGAGGAAAACCCAGGCCGAGGAGGAACTGAAGAGGGCCTACCGGGAACTCAAGACCCTGGACGAGACCAAGAGTGATATCATCGCCAACGTGAGCCACGAACTCAGGACACCCCTGACCATCGCCTCCGCGGCCATGGAGATGGCCATGGAGGAGGAGGACAAGGAGGTCAGGGAAGAACTCCTTTCCATGGCGAAAAGGGCCCTGGAGAGACAGAACAGGATCGTCGGGGACCTGATAGCCGTGGCCCAGTTCCATAAGGAGGAGTTCAGGCTCAACATGGAGGAGGTCAACCTGGCCGAGGTGGCCGCCATCTCCCTGGAGGAGACCAGGCCCCAGGCCCGGGAGAAGGGCATCGATCTGGAGGGGAAGGTGCCGGAGGTATGGGTGTGGGCGGATTTCCAGGGGATAGTGGATGTCCTTTTGCACCTTCTGGACAATGCCGTCAAGTTCACCGAGCCGGGGGGGCGGGTGAGGGTCTGGGGAGAAGTGAAGGGGAAGAAGGCCTGCATCTGGGTGGAAGACACCGGGATTGGGATACCAGAAGAGTGCCTCGGAAAGATCTTCGACAGGCTCTATCAGGTGGAGGCCACGGCAGGCCGGAGGTTTCCGGGTACGGGCATGGGCCTGGCGGTGGCCAAGGAGATGGTGGAGGCCATGGGAGGAAGGATTACGGTTGAAAGCGAGGTCGGCAGGGGGAGCAGGTTCTGCGTGGCCCTGCCGGTCCTGAAGGAGGTGTGAATATGGCAAGGATACTTGTGGTGGACGATGAGTCCTCCATACGATATCTGGTCAAGAAGATCCTCGAAAAGGAAGGGCACCAGGTCGAGGAGGCAGAGGACGGGGACGAGGCCTTGCAGTTGCTGGAGGGCGATAGGCCGGACCTCATCCTCCTGGACGTGATGATGCCCGGGACGGGGGGCTGGGAGGTGTGCGGAAAGATCAAGGCCAGGGACGAGCTGAAGGCCATCCCCCTGGTCATGTTCACCGTCAGGACCAGCCCGGACTCCATGAGCAGGAGCCGGGCCTGCGGGGCAGAGGCCCATATAAACAAACCCTTTGACAAGGAGGAGCTTATCAGGGTGGTGGAGTCCTTGGTAGGAAGGGGCGGGGGGTCCTGATGCCGCAAGGTATATGAGGCCCGGGGACAAAGATGAGGACAGGACCATGGCAGTCGGCGGCTTCCTTCTGATGGTGGAGGACGAAGGGTCCATCCGAGGGCCACTGCCCATACTGGAGACCTTCACCGGGAGAATCACAGGGATGGTGGTATGAGATGGGGAAGAAGGTACTGGTAATCGACGACGAGAAGGCCACCACCTTCCTGGTCAAGACCCTCCTGGAGAGGGAGGGTCTGGAGGTGGTCACGGCCAACACCGGAGAGGAGGGTCTGGAGCTGGTGAGGACGGAGAAGCCGGACCTCATCCTCCTGGACGTGATGATGCCCGGCCTGGACGGGTGGGAGACCCTGGAGAGGATCAGGCAGACCAAGGGCGGGAGGTCCATCCCGGTCTCCATGTTCAGTGTCATGTCAAGCCCCTCGGACACCATGTTCGGGGTCAAGGTGGAGGGGGTGGTGGATTATATTACCAAGCCCTTCAACCGGGCGGACCTGGTGCGCCGGGTGAAGGGGATCCTTGGGGAAGGGGGGCCGGGATGAAGGAGGGCACGGTGGAGGAGGGGGCGGGCTACCGGATAACGGTGCAGGGGTCCCGGTGGATATACTTCGTCAGGCTCCCAGATATCACCCCTGGCCAGATGAAGCTCTTAAAGGACGTCAAGGAGGCTGCCCTGAAGGAGGGGGTCATGCCCCCCGGGGACCTCACCCAGGACCAGAGGAAGATAGGTGCCCTGGAGGTGGCCCTGGACCTCCTGGAGGAGAAGGAGAAGGAGGTCGGCCTCACCCTGGAGCCCGATATCCGGCAGCTCTTTGCGGAGCTTGTGGCCAACGACATGGTGGGTTACGGTATGCTGGAGCCCCTCCTGGAGGACGATGACATAGAGGAGATTATGGTCATCGGCCCGGCCCGGCCGGTTTACATATTCCACCGGAGGCACGGCATGTGCGAGACCAACATAGTTTTCGAGAACTCCCTGGAGATAGGCCGTATCATCGAAAGGATCGCCGCCTCCATAGGCAGGCGGGTGGACCTGGACACACCCCTCCTGGACGCCAGGCTGAAGGACGGTTCCAGGGTCAACGCGACCCTGGTCCCCCCGGGCCTGGACGGTCCCACCCTCACCATCAGGAAGTTCAAGAAGGATCCCATGACCCTGGTGGACCTCCTGGGGCTCAACACCCTCAACCCCGAGGTGGGGGCCTTCCTCTGGCTTGTGGCCAACGGCCTGGGGATTAGGCCCGGAAACATCCTCATAGCCGGGGGGACGGGGAGCGGGAAGACCACCACCCTCAACGCCCTGGCCGTCTTTATCAGCGAGCGGGAGCGGGTCATCACCATCGAGGATACGGCAGAGCTCCAGCTACCCATAAGGCACTGGGTGAGGTTCGAGGCCCGCCCCCCGGGTGTCGAGGGCAGGGGGGAGATCACCATGGACACCCTGCTGAAGAACACCCTGAGGATGCGCCCGGACAGGATCATCGTGGGAGAGGTCAGGGGGGAGGAGGCCAGGACCATGTTCACGGCCATGAACACAGGCCATGACGGCTCCATGGGGACCCTTCATGCCAACACCTCCAGGGAGGTCATCACCAGGCTCACCAACGAGCCCATGAAGGTCCCCCCGATCATGATCCCTGCCCTGGACCTTATCATTATGCAGAACAGGGCTACCCATCCCAAGCTGGGGCCGGTGCGCAGGATCACCGAGGTGGCCGAGATCTCGGGCATGAGGGAGGAGAAGGTGGCCATGAACAAGCTCTTCGAGTACGACCCGGCCGAGGACGCCCTCAAGGGTACAGGCACCCCCTCGGTCCTGAAGCAGGAGCTGGCAAGGCATGCCGGTGTGGAGGTGGGGGAGATAAACAGGGAGGTGGAGAGGAGGAGAATCGTCCTGGAGTACCTCCTCCAGGCGGAGATCCGGGGGGTGGAGGAGGTGCGGACCTGGGTGGAGGACTACTACCTGGACCCGGACCAGACCCTGAAACGCATTGAGGAGGGTCTCCGCAGGGGGGTGGGCCGCTGAGGATTGGGAGATCGCACTGGATCGGGGTCATCGGGTGGCTGGTGAACCTGATATACTGGAGTGTAGAGGCCACGGAGTACAGTATTACCGGCCTGGGGAGGGACTTCTGGAGGTCCCCCACGGAGCATGTGGTCATCCTCACCCTCATTCCCTTGTTCATGATGGTGGGGTACCTCTTCAGGGAGGTGGAGGGGCGCAGGGAGATGGAGGCGGCCCTCAACAGGCTCCTCAAGCTTTCCCAGGAGGAGATATCCCTGGAGGAGATGCTGAAGCGGACCATCGACGAGATCGTGTCCATCCCCTGGCTGGCCATGGAGGCCAAGGGGGGCATCTTCCTGGTGGAGGAGGAGCCGGATGTCCTGGTCCTCAAGGCCCACAGAGGGTTGCCCAAGGCCCTTCAGGCCTTGTGCGCCCGGGTCCCCTTCGGCAGGTGCCTCTGCGGCAGGGCGGCCCTGTCACAGCAGGTGGTCTTCGCAGGCCAGGTGGACCAGCGCCACGAGAACCGGTACCAGGGCATCACCCCCCACGGCCACTACTGCCTTCCCATCTTATCCGCCGGACGGACCCTGGGCACCGTGGTCCTCTATATGGAGGAAGGGCGGACCAGAAACGAGAAGGAGGAGACCTTCCTCCGGTCCGTGGCCAACGTCCTGGCAGGCATCATCGAGCGGAAGAGGGCCGAGGAGGCGGTAAGGCAGTATGCCAGGGATCTGGAGGATGCCAACGCCATGAAGGACCTCTTCATCGATATCATGCGCCACGACCTGCTGAACCCGGCCGGGAGCGTCAAGAGCGCCGCCGACCTCCTCCTCGGGGATGTGACCAAGGAGGAAAGGGTCGAGCTGCTGAGGGTTGTAAGGGACCAGATCTCCAGGCTCATCGATCTCATCGGGAGCGCTTCCAAGTACTCCCGCCTCAAGGAGACCGAGGGCATCGAGGGCGGGAGGCAGGACCTGAACACCATCCTCCGGGCCACAGTCCAGGATTTCAGGTCCCAGCTCCAGGAGGCGGGGATGGAGCTCCGCTACCTGCCTGATGGGGAGTATCCAGCCTGGGTGGACCCCATCATCGGCGAGGTCTTCTCCAACCTGATATCCAATGCCATCAAGTACGCATCCCAGGGGAAGAGGATAGAGGTGGGCATCCTGGACCAGGGGGATAGGTGGCATGTCTATGTCAAGGACTGGGGTAAGGGGATAAGGGATGAGGACAAGGAGAGGCTCTTCACCCGGTTCGAGCGTTTGAGGAAGGAGGGGGTCAAGGGCACGGGCCTGGGCCTGGCCATCGCCAAACGGATCGTCGATCTCCACGGGGGCCGGATTTGGGTGGAGGATAACCCGGAGGGCGGGAGCATCTTCTACGTGAGCCTGCCAAAAGGGAAGGGCTCATAGCGGTATTGAAGCGAAAGCTGAAGATACCGCAATCTGCTGATGCAACTTTCAGAAGTTGCGAGGGCAACCCGGAGGGCGGGAGCATCTTCTACGTGAGCCTCCCCAAGGAAGAGGGAAAAAAGTCCCGAGGGTAAACCCCGAAGGAGGAGAACCTGGAGATATGCTGCCAAGTGGCCTTACGGGAGCACCGCTTCTCCCAAGTCCGTTTTAACTCCTGAAGGTTTGACAACCCCATCGGGTGAAAAAATTTAAATAATAGTGGGCATCTACGCATAACTGGAGCGTGGAGGTGATTCCCCACGGGACGGAGGTGCCACATATCAGAGTGAGTGAGGAACAAACAAATTTCGCTTCGTTTTTATGTAAGGCGGAGGGAAAACGGAACAACACGTTAAAATCGTTGGTAATTCTCCTGTTGAGCATATTATATTTGCCTCCAGCCATGGCTTTTGAGGCCAATATAGAACAAGGTACTGCCTGGCTGCTCCAGCACCAGAATCCTGACGGAAGTTGGGGGAGGTCTGTTGATTTGACGTCAACTGTTTTTTCAATAGTCGCTCTTGAGAAGCTTGGATATGATGTCTCTGGAGATAAGCAGTTCCTTCTTTCACAGGGTTACAATAACAGCAAAGAGCTTGCCCTGGTGTATTTTGCAACAAAGGATAATGACACTTGGACGACTTTGTCACACTTCCAGCATCCAGATGGAGGTTGGGGGGATGTTTCCACCACATCTTTAGTGCTGATCTCCATTGCCGATTCGGGGAATACCGGTTTAGAGGTCAACAAGGCCACAGAATTTCTAATTCGCAGACAAAACCCGGATGGGAGCTGGGGGAAAACGGGATATGCAAAGGAAACCGCCTTGGCGACATGGGCATTAGCTAGGGTGAGAATCAATGATAACGCGACCATAAAAGGTGCAAACTGGCTGGTCAATGCACAAGGGACTGATGGCTCCTGGGATTATACAACCGATACGGCCTATGCACTGCTTGCTCTAGATGAAGCTGGCTATGTGAATGAGACTAGAAGGGTAGTTGAGTTCCTTGTCACTTCCCAGAATCCAGATAAAGGATGGGGCATGTGGGAGGGCATAGATAGTGATGTATACCCTTCGGCCTTAGCAGTATTTTCACTCTCCAGCCACAACTTGACACTGCCAGCGGTTTCAAAAGGTGCTAGTTATCTATTGGGCTTAAGAAATCCCTCGGGGGGATGGGATTCGATTGATTGGGAGGGCTCCCTCACGGTGACCTCTAGCGTGCTTGAGACCTTGTTTTATGTGAACTATTCCAATGTCTCTGTGGTCTCCCCGGCAACCACTTGGCTCATCGACAAAAATACCCCAACCACCGGACATCTCGCAAGAAAGATCAGGTCCCTTCTGGCTATAGAAAACGTTTCGAATTATGTTGATCTTTTAGTTAATTATCAAAACGAGGATGGGGGTTGGGGACCTAGATATGGACATGAAAGCGATGTCCTGGATTCAGTTCTCTCTTTGCAGGCCATAGAATCCTATGTTAATGTGAGAAATATTTCTATCTATGATCCTGTCATCGACAAAGGCATCAAATACTTGGAATCGGCTAGAAATCCAGATGGGGGCTGGGGCTACAGAGAAACGCTAGGGAGTGAGGTATATCCAACCTCTTTAGCGGTCTTAACCTTGAATGATTACTTGGCTTCCACGAATTGCGGGTGCAAGCATCTCAAGGCTGCCTTAAATGATGGTGGGGCGTGGATCAAGAAAAAACAAAATCCAGATGGCGGCTGGGGCGATTACGAGAGCACTGTGCATGAGACGTCTTTAGCCTATTCTGCCCTGATCAGGTCCACCCATGCACCTAATTCTTCTGCAAGGGCATTGGACTACCTCCTCACAGAACAAAATCCAGATGGGGGCTGGGGAATCCTCTCAAATCCCTATGAGACCTCTCTTGCATTAAGGGCGTTGAAGGATTCACAACTGAAGCGGAGGGGAAACATCTCCGGGATTAAAATTTACAAGTCCTTGATTCCAGATGTAGATAAGGGGATTCATATAAACTATTATTCAAGTTTAAATGGGATAGAAGATTATTCGTATACCCTATCGCCTGTAGATTTACCAGGAGAAAAAAGTCCCTACATTGATTACCATGGCAGGTCTTCACTTCTCAGCAATATCACAACAAGACCCTTCCATCTAAATATTCCGCCCTCTTCTCGGTCCTATATGAATTATCACGGCAAGCTAAATATCGCAAGCGGGACCACTACTTCAATCTATCCATTAAACATCCCATCATCATTGTTGCCGCATATTGATTACCGCGGAAGACCTTCTCTCATGAGCGATGTTTCCAAGACGAACATCACTTTGAACATCCCTAAATCCTCAATGACTTATGTTGATTACGTTGGGAAACTTTCTCAGATGAACAATATTACTAGCATTATTAATAACGGAAGCATTCCCCCATCAACGCTTCCCTATATTGATTATTCCGGGTCATTAAACTCTACCGTTGACCTCACCGCTGTGTCCTCCTACTACGGTGTTCCCATCCAGAACGGCTACGTTTCCCTGAACGTGACCGGCTGGGTAGATGCCGCTGAAAACGCTAATAATTACACCGCCTACATTTTCCCTGACCGTGTTGTGGTCCGTGCAGAAGGCACCATCAACGAGATTGGTCGGACCCTTCTTCCCCAGTGGAGTGGGAGCAGCGATTATGGCACCCTCCACGAGAAGTACATGGAAGCCGTCATTGACCGGTTGAAGGATTCCGGTCTCCTGCTTCCTTCCGCGTACCTTGGAAACCCCTCCTACTCCTCTGCCACCATGTACGGGAACTACTACCTCTACAAGGACTACCACCGGCTCGATACGGCCATCAACGTCACCGGGGGCGTCAAGGCCTATGGTATGGCCACCCGCAACAACTGGAAATACTACTACAGTGTAAACGGGCGGCGTGGGACTGGTTATTTCTCCAGCTTCGACGTCCATGGCGGTGAGAACGAGGTCCGGTTCTACCGTGACACGTCCTACTTCGACCTGGCTGTCTATGCCGACGCCGTCACTGTCACCGGTGAGCCCTTCGACTGGAGCCGTGTGGTTACGGTCCATGCCGACAATGCCAGTTTCGATCCCACCGTTGACCTCACCGCTGTGTCCTCCTACTACGGTGTTCCCATCCAGAACGGCT
>CAZHQS010000008.1:0-7248 GCA_964534545.1 Candidatus Hydrothermarchaeota archaeon | reverse complement strand
TGCCGACGCCGTCACTGTCACCGGTGAGCCCTTCGACTGGAGCCGTGTGGTTACGATCGAAAACCCCTTTGAAACAGGCGGTATCATAACAGAAGAGTACTATTTCAAACCGAATGAGATTCTGCTGGCTGTGGTCACCCATACCGCAGGGAACCTGAGTTTCCAAACATCCATTGGAAGGGAAAAGGGGCTCCTCGAAATTTCGCACGAGAATATAACAACATGGAATACCGGGATATCCAAGGCAGGGGTATACGAGGTAAAGGCGTCCATTATCGATGAGACGGGCATCGTCGTCGATGAGAAATCCGCAGAATTTGAGATTGTTCCATATGGTGATTTCCGCATATTGGGCGTTGAATCTTCAAGGCCATTGTTGACGCAAGGCCAGCAGGGCAAAATAGACCTCTTGGTTGACCTGAAGAATACCGGCAATTTAGACCTCAACCTGACAGTCGAGTTCCAGGTGATGGACCCAGATCGCCAAGTGATTTTCAATGGTACCACAGGGGTTCGTCTGCCCTACGGGGGTATCTTCAATGATCTGGTCCTCGGAAGCCTTACCTGGGTCTTCGAGAAAAGCGGCGACTACATAATTCATGTTAGGATAGGGGCGGACAGCAATCAAACTCAAAGCAGAGTTGGATACTTCTATGTCAGTCCCCTATTATCGGTCAAACCGGAAAAGAACTTCTCCCCTCAGAGGGCCATCCCCGGAAATAGGACCATCAATTATACTATTACTCTTGAGGGAATAGGGAGGTATATTCCTCCAAAGCCTGCGGATATCATCCTCCTCATGGACAGGTCAGGGAGCATGGGGACAAACGATATCCTGCCAACCCGCCTAGAGGCGGCCAAAAACGCTGCCAGGATTTTCGTGAACAAGAGCAGGGAAGTTGACAGGATAGGTATGATCACCTTCTCCGGGCAGCAGTGCCTCGACTGGTTCTTCTTTTTATGCTGGAAATGGTCTGGCTACGATATAACCGTCGATTCTAATTTGACCGCCAACAAATCACAATTGAACGCCAGTCTAGAGGGATTGACCCCATCAGGCTACACGGCTATGGGGCTGGCCATCGAAAGGGCCCAGCAGATGTTTGCCGAGCAGGGCAATACCTCCCACCGGTGGATAATCGTCCTTCTCTCGGACGGCAAGGACACCGGATGCGTCCCCTATATGTTTGGCTGCTATCCCTTCGGGAGCCCATACCCTCCCCTGGACTATGCCAGAAATGCCTCTGAACATGGCATCACCATCTATACGGTCGGCATGGGTGACCCCTCCCTGGCAGAGCTTGACGAAAAGGCCCTCATGGATATTGCCAATGCAACAGGTGGGTGGTACTTCAACGCCCAGTCAGAGAGGGAACTGGAGGAGGTCTTCTCCAACATTGTGGAAGGCGAAGTCGCCGGGAGGGCCGTGGCCAGGAAAATCACTGTTACGGACACCGTTCCTGCCAACGATTCGATTGTTGATATTACATCCATCAGCAGGAACCTCACTAGGGTCCAGATAGACCTCATGGCAGATGTCAGCGAGCTCATAGACCTCGAGGGCATGTCGATATACTTCAATCTCTCCTTTGAAAAGGGCTTTATTTCTCTCAATGTAACTGACTGGCTTGATTCGACAGACCCGTCGAGCAATTATTACGCCTTCATTTTCCGGAATCGATTGGGAATCCGGGCCGACGGGAGCCCGGAGACCATCAGCCGTTCCCTCCTACCCCAGTATGCTGGCACAAGGGATTATTCTAACCTTTTGGAAACATATCTTGGCAGGGTCCTGGATGAGTTGAAGAATCTCGGATTCAGCAAACCCTCTACCTACCTGGACAATTTGAGTTATATGTCGGGCAACTACTATGGGAATTTCTATAGATTCAAGGATTACCATCGGCTGAGCACCACCATCAATGTCACCAGCGGGCTCAGAGCCTGTGGGATGATATCGAAGAGTAACTCCAACTACTATTATATTGTGAACGGCAGAAGAGGGTCTGGACATTTCGACTGTTTTGATATCCATGAGGGAGAGACTAACATAGAGTTTTATCGGGACAGGGGTTATCTTGATTTGGTTTTCTATGCCGATGCCGCGACCGTTACCGGAGAAGCCTTCGACTGGGAGGATACCATCTCTGTTATACCCCGGGATGAGATCGGGGAGTCCTCGGGAGGAACCGAGCTGGAATGGACCTTTGGTAATATCTACCTGAACGAAATCAGGAACATCAGCTTCCAGATTGACCTAGCCAACCTCCAGCCAGGGGAGATGAGAAAGGTCAACAGCGGACTGAAAATTGAGTATTATGTCCCGGGCATTATGAAGCCTGTTGTTACCACCCTTCCGGCCCAGTACCTCCACGTCTACCTATCAGACGTTGCCCTTGACATGAGGTCCGGCAGGAAGGATTACCATTACTATGACAACCTGTCCCTTGTGGTTGCCCTGGAGAATCGGGGAGAGTTCATCAGGGACAACCTGACAGGCCTTCTGTTCATTGAAGACCACCATGGTATAGGCGTGGAAAATGTGAGCTCCTTCCATATCGCGACCCTGGCACCAGGAGATTCCCGAAGATTTAACATTACGGCCGTCCTTTCCCATCTCCCGGCCGGGAACTACTCGGCGAGGGTCCAGCTTGTGGACGATGGTAGGCTTATAGGGGAGGATAGGGTCAATTTCACCATCCTACCGGACTTGCGAATAGTATCCACACTGCTTATTGACAGAGAGAACTACACGTCGAACGAGTATGTTGATATCACGGCTGAGCTGAGGAGTCTTAGTGCGAACTCAGACCTGGCGGACCTACTTCTCCGCCTCACCATCCTTTCGAACGGCACAGAGATTCATGGGGAGGAGAGACGCATGCACCTTCTGCGGGAAGGTACAGCCTCGGTGAAGTTCCACTGGTTCACAGGGAGCACTGATCCCGGTGACTATCTCGTCATGCTTGACACAATTTCTGGGAACCGGACCGTGTCTTCGTCCAATGTCAGCTTTACGATTATGCCAAGTTTTGTTGCCCACGTCGGCCTCCTTGGTGAGGCCACTGTTACCCCCAGGCAGATCCAGTCTGGGGACAGGGTTTCCATATACTACCAAGTGGAGAACAATGGGAACGTACCACTTCCGAAGGTGGATATCCAGGCATCCTTCGTAGACCCTGAGATAGGGGAGATGGTCCAGAACCTCTCGGACCGTAAGAACATCGCCATCGGCGAAAGGACTAACGGTTCCTTTTTCATAGATTCTTTTGTACTCCCACCCAGGGATTATCTGGTGATGCTCTACGGTATCTTCAACGGCTCGGTGATACCCGTGGACAACAAGTACCTCCTGGTTTCGGGCGGCCTTGCCGACCTGGCGATAGTCAATATGACAATTGTCCCCCCTGCACCCACAGAGGGAAACACAGCGATCATCTCGGGGTACCTTCAGAATACCGGCTCCGCACTCGTACCGGAGGCGAACATCACACTGTTCCTGGATACCATCGCCCCGGATAATATCCAGTCCATAGTTAACACATCCAATCTTTCTGAGTTTCCTGTGCCCTTCACGGTGTCCTGGAACACTTCCGGCCAGGGAGGCAGCCGTACCGTCCTGGTGGTGGCGGACTACGATAATGCCGTACCTGAGTCCAACGAGTCCAACAACATGATCGCCATCCCGGTCAGGGTCAACAGGCCGCCGTCCGTATCGATTACTCGGCCCACCGCTGGAGAGTACCTCTCTGGGATACAAGAGATCTCGTGGACCTCTCACGACGAGGACGGCGACGGGCTCAGCTTTAACATCTCTTATTCAGTGGACTCAACTAACTGGAGCCCCCTGGCAGTAGAACTGCCGGACAGCCCACCCCATTATTTCGATACCACCGCCATCAGTGACGGCGGTTACTACCTCCGCATGACGGTGACCGACGGCTATTCCGTCAGGGAATCGGTGTCAGATAGATTCTTCGTAGACAACACGCCGCCATATACCAGCATAGTCCTCTCCGGGACCCCCGGCACCGCCGGCTGGTACCTGACGGATGTTGCCGTGACTCTGAGCCCCACGGATGCCACTTCCGGGGTTGCCTCCACCTACTACAGCCTCGACGGTGTTAACTTCACGCTGGGCACTTCGGTGACTGTGAGCACCGCTGGTGGCCACACTGTCACCTACTATTCTGTTGACACGGCCGGGAACCGCGAGGTTCCAAAGAACGTGACCTTCAAGATCGACAAGACCCCGCCTGCCATAACCATCCTCTCACCCCTGGCCAGGGACTACGCCCACCTGGAGACCATCACCGCGGCCTTCGGGGCCGTTGACGGTGTGTCGGGTATGGCCGCCATTAACGCAACCCTGGACGGCTCCCCGGTGGGCAACGGTGAGGTTGTAGACCTCTCGGGCTACTCCCCCGGGGACCACACCTTCCGGGTGACGGCGAAGGACATGGCCGGTCTCACCTCCACAAAGGCCGTGACCTTCCGGGTCCTGGCCTCCAGCACCCTCAAGAACGCCTCCATCGGCCTGCTCCGGGGCATAGGCACCAGCGACAAGCACGCCCTAAAGGAAATCGAACAGGCCATAGAGCACATCGAGAGGAGCCTGGGTCTGAAAAAGAAGCTCAAACACAAGGATGATGAGGACGACGACAGCGATGACGACCACACTACCAGTCCCCTCTGGCTCGGCCCCCACCGCATCGACCCCAGGCACGGCCACAAGGTCTTCAACGAGGAGAAAACGGCGGTAAAACACCTCCTCAGGGCATGTGAACAGAAGGAGGACAAGGAAGAAGACGATGAAAAGTCCGGCGAGAAGAACGACGACAAAGGGAAAGACAAGGACAAAGACAGCAAGGAGAAGAACCACCATGACGATGACAGCCAAGACAAAGATGAAGCCCTCCTCTCCTGCACCTTCAACGCCACGGCAATGGAAGTGATCACCAACCTCCTCCTAGCCGATGCCCTTCTGGCCAACACTTCCATAAAGGATGCCGAGTTCAGCCTCGCCGCCGCCACCCATCCAGGAAAGGTATGGAAGGAGATAGAGAGGGCCAACCACGAGTTAGGCAGGGCCTACTCTGAACAGTCTAGGGGCCGCTACGCCAAGGCCATCGACCGCTTCAAGCACGCCTGGGAACACGCCCAGCACGCCCTGAAGCACGCCGGGGAGAAGGAAGAGAAACACGATGACGAAGAGGAAAAGGAGAACCACAAAGAAAAGGACGACGACGAGGACAAAACTCATAAAGGTGACGACAAAGACCACAAGAAGGAGGGTAAGGATAAATGAAAGCAGAACTCCGTGCCGTACTCTTAATTTTCATCTTCCTCATGGGGGTAGAGATCGCCTACCCCTACCAGACCGCCCAGGCCATGGAGCCCGTGACCGGGCACGATAAAAGCGAAGAGGGCTTCCTCTCCAAGCTTGTAAAAAAGCTCAAGGAGCTCCTCTTCGGCAAGGGGCCCGAGGAAAAATGGCCGCCTTCGCAGCCCGAGCCCACAAACCCCGGCCGAGGCCCCTTCATAGCCGCGAACCCCTCCCCATCCACCGGAAAAGGAAAAGCGGAAGACCTCCAGGAAAGCCTTGAAGACCTGGAAGACGCCCTGGAGGAGATGGAGCAGGCCCCCTCACCAAGCCCTGCAAGGGAGAAGGAGAGGATAAGGAGGCAAAGGGAGCGGCTCCTCTCCCTGGACGCCAAAGTCAAGACCGGCTTCGAGGAGGCCGAGGCAAAACTTGACGCCCTCGTATCAGAAGGCAAGGTCTCCCCCGAAAAGCTCCGAAGGCTCCAGGAGGTCAGGCAGAACTACACCGCATCCATGGGCCAGCTCATAAAGGAGCTCGAGGAAGTCGAAAGGGCCAGGGACACCGAAGAGCTCAAAAGGAAATCCGGGAAGGCAAAGAAGAAGCTCAAAAGCCTCAAACGTGAAAGGAAGGAAAAGTTCCTCGGCTCGGACCAGTTGCCTCATCGTTCAGTGAACAAGGTAGCCCCCAGCAGAATAATGGGCGAATCATTGATCCCAGCCTACACCTACGGCCTGAGTAACATAACAGTATCCAACCTCTCCAATCTCCCCACCGAAGCAGACCTCAACGAAACACTAGACGCCCAGATCACCCCTGAGGTGGAAGACCTGGCCGAGATGCTGGGCCATAACCCCGTCCGTATCTACGAGTACGTCCGCAACCACTTTGACTACGAGCCCTACTACGGCTCGGTCAAGGGCTCCCAGGAGACCATAAGAGAAGAGGCGGGCAACGATGTTGACCTGGCCTCCCTCCTCATCGCCCTCTACCGTGCCTCCGGGATACCCGCAAGATATGTATACGGCCAGATAGAACTCCCCATCGAGCAGGCCATGAACCTCGTTGGAGTGGAAGACGAGCAGACGGCAGGCAACGTCTTCGCCTCAGGCGGCGTCCCGGTGGTATTGATCAAAGAGGGGGGCAACATAACAACCATCGGGCTGGAGCACGTCTGGGTCGAGGCCTACATCCCCTACAGCTTCCACAGGGGCGAGATCATGGGTTACGGCGGCTACACCTGGGTCCCCCTGGACCCAAGCTTCAAGCAGTACGCGTACCACGAGCCTATCATCAATCTCACCGAGGCCATGGGCCTCAACGCCACTGCCTTCCTGGAAGGCATCATGGGCCAGTCCATCATTGACGAAGCAAACTCCTACCTCACCGGAATGAACCAGTCCTATGTCCAGGAGCAGATGGACCTCTACACCAACAACACCCTCGCCTACCTGGAAGCAAAGGGCCTTTCCAACGCCACCCTCAACGACCTCCTGGGCTACCGAACAATCATAAAGGAAAAGCTCGGCATCCTGCCCAATTCACTACCTTACAAATCTCATAAATTAGCAGAATATTCCGAGGTGTCTGATAACCTCCGGCACAAGATCAAGTTTGAGATTTATGGTAATTCAACGACTCTCTCAATGTCAGAATTGGCAGGCCATAGAATAACTCTGTCATACGTCCCGGCCACCGAAGACGATGCTGCCATAATTGAGTCCTACGGCGGGATTACCAATGTCCCGGCCTACCTTGTCGAGATGAAACCTGTTTTAATGGTCGAAGGAATCCCAAAAGCCATAGGCAAGGCCGATACCCTGGGCGAAACCCAGCAGTTCGTCATGGAGTTCCAGATGCCCAATGGAGAGAAGGATAGGGTGGCGAATGATGTAACTGTGGGGGCGTACTATGCGGTTGGGCTGGAT
>CAZHQS010000007.1:23624-31136 GCA_964534545.1 Candidatus Hydrothermarchaeota archaeon | reverse complement strand
ATGGTGAAGGGGGCGTCCAGGACATATGCAGCAGGGTTCTCCAGGGTCAGGTTCACATTGGGGACAGATACGGCACTTCCACCCGAGGGATCCAGCTCAATGCCATTGTAGAGGAGGGTCACATTGAAGCCGGAGATCACGCCGGTCTCGTTGGTCACGGCCGTCCAGTTCAATGAGATGGTCTCATTGGGCGAGAGTATCAGTGGTGATGTATATCTCACCGGGCTGTAGATATAGACATATTTGTCCTGGGGCGGCAGGAGGGTCACGTCCATGACGGTCACATTGGTGCTCTCGGAATTGGTGATATTGGTCTTCACTGTGAAATTGATAAAGGGTGTAATTGTGGAGGGCTGGATGGAGATGTCACCCTTGACAATACCCGGTACGACCTCCACAGTCCTGCTTATCTCCTTTGTCACACCACCGTAGTTGATTACGGCCTTTACCGTGTAATTGATCAAGGGTACAGGATTGCCATTGAAATCAGCCACCACCCAGGTTATATCATAGCCCTTGGTGGTCCGGTTCATGGGGTTGGTCTCAAAGCTGAGCTCCCCATGCTCCTCTGGGTAGAAGGCATAGTAGAGGATTCCGTCGTCCTGGCCAGCTATGGTCACCGTGATGTTTCCTCTGTTGATATCAGTAAAGCCCAGGTTGTGCAGTTGCAGGGTGATCCCGGCGGATTCGCCGTTTATCACCGTGGAGTTCATGGACAAGGCCGTGGCGTTGAGGTCCACGATCTCGAAGGCCTTCTGCAGGGTGTCCACGGTGCCGCCGCTTGTGTTTGTGAGTTTCGCCTGGATGGCATATGAACCTGGCTGGAGCTTGTAACCGCCTATCTTGCCGTCCCAGGTGTAGCTGGAAGTGGTATCCTGGGAGACCGATAGCGTCCGGGTAGATAGGGTCCCTACCATGCCCCCAGTGGAATTGAGGACGCTTATCTCCAGGGTCGAGGTGGTCATGAACTGGGAGTACAGGGCCACTGTGATGCCCAGGGTAGAGTCATAGGCGAACTCATCCTTGTCCAGGGTTATGCTCACCACCTTCAGGGCCTTGTCCAGGACCACCAGCTCCTGGGAAGCGTTAGCTACTGCACTCCCGCCACTGAAGGTGACATTAACCCCGATACCATAACTGCCCTGGGCGAGACCTATGCTCGGGGTCACAGAAACGTTCTTTGTGCCAAAGGCAGCAAGAGACACGGTGGAGTTGTAAATGGATGTTGAGTTGGCCAGGATGGTCAGGAGGGCACTGCCGGAACCACCGATGTTCCTGATGCCGATGGTAAAGGTGGAGCTATCCCCGGTCTGGAGGGCCGTGGGTGTGAAGCTCACACCGGTTATGCCAATCCTGTCTAGGTTGAAGGTGGTAGTGTTCTGGACATCATAGAAGGTTCCAATCCGGTTCAGGCTCTCGAAGGTAACAACCGCCCTTATCTCGTTGGTACCATAGGTACCGTCCCTTGCCTGGGAGGTATCCCAGGATGAAAGCCCGTATTCCACCGACAGGTTCGGTGGGATCATCCAATCCATGCTCTCACTTGTCGAACTCGAGGTCTGCAGGATTACATCGCCCCAGTAGATCCCAGTGCGCTTCAATGAAGTCACCCGGAGGTTAAAGGGCGCAATATTGGTGATGTTCAGGGTTGTGGTTACCTCCTCTCCCGGGGCATAGGAGCTACCCGAGGTGACTGTGATCCTTAGGGGGCTCACCACCGTCAGGGAAGTCGAATCGCTACCCACGTTGGTGCCGTCGCTTACACTGGCCGTTATGGTATAACCACCGGTAGCGTAGGCCGAGCCCAACTCCACAAGGGCCGTAGCTATGCCGCTGGCATTGGTCTGGGAAACCTTAGTCTCCACCCCGGTGGAGAAGGTGACATCCAGTCCCGTGGCCGAAGTTCCATTGGCATAGGTGACGTTAGCGGTGAGAGTGACATTTTCCGAGAGGAAGGCCGTGGAGTCGCTCAAAGAAAGGACCACAAAGATGTTGCCCACGGCAAGCTGCCGGGAGGCATTCCGGGTGGCATCTCCGCCCGCGTAGGTGAAGTTGGAGATCACTGTGTAGAAGTCGGAAGCCAGGGAGGAGGTGTTGTAGGTCAGGGTAGCACTGCCGTTGGTGTGACCTTTCAGGGTATATCCTGAATAAGTAATCAATTCCGTGGCGGTGCCATTGTAGGCATGGATTGAAAGATTGCCAGTGACATCCGGGCCCAGGTTGAGGTAGTTGACCGTCACCGTGACATTCTCACCGCGCTGCACGCTGTCCTGGTCCAGGGTTACGGAGGTAACACCCACCTGTTCCAGGGTGAAGGTGGTGGTGTTCTGGGCCTTGCTGCTCATAGAGGTGTTCTTATCAGTATAGTCAACGGTGACAGATATCTCCTGGGCCCCATAGGTGCCCATGTCGGCCTGGGAGCTGTCCCAGGAGGTAAGGTTAAATACATGGGAGTCACCGGGCTGGAGGCAGATGTCAGCGGCCATTTCATACAGGGAGCCCGGCTGGTCAGACAGGCAGGTGGGGCAGGTCACCGAATCCCTCCTCACTCCAGTGATCCAGATGGAATAGTTCTGGGTGTTGGTGACCTTCACATAGGTGGGTACGGCCTCCCCGGGCTCGAAGCTGGATTTTGAGGTGGAAACGTCCACTGTTATGGGGTGGGCGAAATTCAGCAGCCTGTAGCCCCAGAAGTCATTGCTGCCGACCTTACCGCTCACCTCGAGGATGGCCTCTCCAACCTCCAGGACCGCCTGGGAGTTGATATCAATCCGGGCCCTGTAGTGGCCGGGTAGGATCTCGCTGACCTCGGGGACACTTCCCTGGGCCATGAGGGTGCCCTGGGCATCCCAGATATTGTATGTCAGACTCAGTCCGCCCAGGGGGGTGTTGTCATTATTCTGGACTGCCGAATAGTTCTTGACAAGGAGGTCAATATAGGTCTCCCTGCCAACCATTATAGTCTCGTTATTGGAAGGTTCTGAGAAGTCGATATATGGATCGAAATAGACAAAGCCGGCAGTGGAAGATGTTCCAGATGTGGTTTCCAGGGTGAGACTGATATAGGCAACATCCGAGGTCAGCAGGTTGCCCCACCTCGGGTTGGTTATCTCTTTGAACATGTCAATGACATAGCTGTTGCTCCCCGGGTTGACAGTGATGTTCTCTGTTTTACTGAAGAGCTCTCCCGAGCCGCCGGTTAAGGCTTCACCATAGGAGTAGGAGTAATACTTGGCGGTAATGGTGCCGTTAAGACCACTCTGGGCATTGATGATGGTGTAGTTTATCCTGACATATCGGTCTTCGGTTACAGGGGCGCCAAAGGAGTATTCTGAGTTTTTGTATACCGAAAGGGTGTTGGCGGTGATGACCACTCCCGTCAGGATACTCACGTCTGTTACCTCAAAGGTCTTGTTATATTCTACGCGGACAGTCCTCCCAGCGGCCTCTGGGTCAGGATTGACGTAGTCCACTGTTGTCTGGACGGTGTAGTTCTGGGGGATGTTGTTGGGCAAAGCGAAGACCTGACCCTGGAGGATAGTCCTTGTGGGTGTTACGTGCCTCCGTTCTGACACGTTGTTGACCCAGTAGAACTCTGAAACCTTGGTACCGGTCCCATTGTATATCTTAACAGTCACATTCACAGTGGCATCATGATAACCTATGTTTTCCAGGAAAGGCCGTATGGTTATATTTGTGCCCGTAATGTTGGAGAAGGTATCGAGTTCAATGTCACCTGAGAAGAAGTGGGTCTCGGCCTTGAGGGGATTGATGTAGAAGAAATCGCTGTAGTTGTAATTGAGGACCGTGTCAGACAGGAATGTGGTATCCCCGCCCTTGCTTCCCTCTATATTATAGGTCGGATTGGAATAACTGACCATAGCTATCACTGAGTGGTTCTGATCGATCAGGGCGTTCCCTGTGTCCCAGGTATAGTTGAACCATTCGGTGGTGTTGGGCTTTATGGGGGCGGTGAAGGTGGCAAGCTCCTTTATGTTGGCGAGCCTGTCCTCAAGGTAGAATTTCACTGTGGCGTTCACCCCCAGGTAGTAGTCCTCACAGTAGGGATTGGTGGTATTGACGATATTCCTTACATTGAGCCTGAAGGAAACCTCATCGCCGTAATTAACAATTGAACTGGAGATGTTGAGGGGACCCTCCAGGTCCACCACATGAAGTATCTGTATCTTGCTGGAAGTGGAAGATGCGGTGGTCCCGTCTTTGTATTTAATAACCGCATATAGATTAAACCAGCCCTCTACCAAGTTCGGAACGGGAAGCTCCCCTGAGGCCACCCAGTAGCCAGACAAGACCTCTTTGGCGCTATACTCTGCGTAGATCAGCCCACCCTTGGTGAGGTAAAATTTGACGGAGTCTACATCCCCGGTCAGGTATATGCTCATGTTGACAAACTCGTCGGCAATGAAGTAGGGCAGGCATGGGAACTGGCGGGCGTAGATGTAGTAGGGCTCTTTTATCTCCGGGGTTGTGGCTACCACCAGGTCCTGGGTGGCATTTCGTGCCGTGCTGCCGCCAGTATAGGAGAAGTTGGCTGTTATGGTATAGGTCCCTTCTGACAGATTGCTTCCATTGGTGAAGTAGACATAACTGGTGCTGAAGGGTGCCACGGTCATTGAAGAATTGTAATAAATAAGGGTAGAGTTGGCCCAAACCGCCAGGGTGCCACTCTCAGCAACACCGATGTTTTTCATGCTGATGGTGAACAGTCCATTATTTCCTGTCTCCAGCTGAGACGGAACTACATAGACATTCGTTATACCTACCCTTTCTAGATTAAAGATCGTCTTATTGGAGGTTGTGTACTGGGAGGTACCTGTTGCCCTGTTCTCGAATTTCACATAACCCGTGAGGCTCTGGTTGCCCCAACTGCCATCCAGAGCCAGGGAGGAATCCCAGGGATTGATGTTGTACTCGTAGCTCTCGTTTGGATGGAGACATATCTCTGTGGTCTGGGAACCTCCGCTGCTAGGCTGGGCATAGGAGCAGTCCGTACAGGTTACATTTGTCCTTCCACCCTCGATAATCCATACTGAAAAGTCCGCATTATTGGTGACGTTGATGGTCGTCATCACCTTTTCCCCAGGGACATAGGATGGACCGGTGGTCACGTTTACGGAAATGGGGCTGACCACCTGGATCGTCACCCTGTCAGACCCTGAGGTGACACCGATATCCCCATAGGCCGTGATGTTATAATCACCCGGACTGAAGGAGGAGTTTAGGACAATGTCCTTCCTGGCTATGCCGTTACTGTTCGTTGTCGCGTTGAAGGCAATAGACCAGCTTCCCCTGGAGATATTGATTGTTATATTTTTGTTCTGTACAGGTGACCCGTCATAATAGGTCACATTGGCCTCAATGGGCAGAACCGAGGACCAGTAGTACCAGGACAGGGACGGCTCGGTCAACTTAACAATCTTTTCGTATATGTCAAAAGTGGCACTTTGCACCAGGGTTTGGACCTCAACCGAGTTCCGGTTGTAGGTGACAAACACCTCCGCAGTATATCTTCCAGAGGGGGTCACATTCGATGTGGAAAATTCCACGGTGGTGGTATTGGTCCCACACAAGGCCTCTATTGTTAAATTCCCGGACTCTGTGTCAAATACCGTACCATTCGGGTAGTAGAGGGTTGCGTTATAGGACGCGGTTATGTCTGTAGCCCCATGGTTTTTCGTGGTGAAGGTGACTGTGACATTGTTGCCCTTTGCCACCCCTGACGGGACGGCCAGATCAGTAATCTGGAGGGGCCTGATGTCAACTAGGACAGGGGTGGAGTTAACATGATGGCCAAAGACCAGGGACGGATAGATGGTTGCGTTCTCATTGACACAGTCTGCCACGATGGTGCAATCATCAGTCACATCCCATGTTACATTAAAGGTGACGGTGGCATTGGGCTCTAGTTTTTGGTCTGTGCCACTGAAGGTCACATTTGTAGCCTCACAGGACCCATGTTTATTGTACTGGACCAAAAGGGACCCATGGGCCGCTATGGTAAAGGTCCCGTTGTTCCTGGCGGTTATGGAAACCGTCAGGGCCTCGCCAGGTTCTGTCCAGTTCCGGACACTTACATTCAATATCTCTACTTCCATCGTATTGGATGGCAGGTAGAAGGATGTATTAAGGGCGGTCGTGTTGACGATATTCCCATTGAGGTCATAGGTGTAATAACTGGAGATGGTATAGCTGCCGGCGGGGGCATCCCCGGGGAGGTCCACTATGATGGAGTACTCATCCGAGCCGCAGGAACCATTTACCTGGGCATCGATCTGTGTCTCATTGAGAACTGTCCCGTTGGGATAATAGGTCACTATGGTATAATTGCCCTGCCTGTCTGGAGAACCGAAGTTTTTCAGATTACCAGAAATACTTATATTGTCGCCAATCCTCGCCTGGCGGGTGATTATGTTGGCAAAGATATCCCGGTATACACTTTCAAGACTGGCCTGCGAGGATGATGTATATGCCTTCCCACCAGTAGCATTCGCTACACTGGTCAACACATCATATCCATAACCGTCAGCAGTTCCGAATCCAATGGTGAAGATCTTTATGTTCTTGGCAGCAGCCGCAGCCGCAGCTACTTCGGGATCTGTACCGGTATTGGTCTCTCCATCTGTCAGGACCACCATGGCCCCACCTATAGGCAGCATGGATGTGGCGTTCAGGATGCCGTCACCCATGGCAGTCGCACCACCCAAGGTGACATTATCTATAGCCTCTTTTATCCTGGTATGATTCGTAGTCAGGTCCTCGACTATCTCTGACACGGTCTCGAAGGTTACAAGACCTATGGGGTTCCAGGTTGGGAACATGTCTACAAAAATCTTTGAAGCCGCTTGGGCAGCCTCAAGACGAGTGGGGCTGATATCTGTCCCGGACATGCTTCCAGATATGTCCAGGACCAGGACCACTGGCACCTTTGTGTCTGTAGTTATATTCGCCACTGGAGGAGTCACATCGAGACTATCCACAGTGACGGGCCTTACATAGACTGAAAGGTTTTGGTACGTAACTGCTTGGGAATCATACTCCATTGAAACAGCGATTGTCGCATTGCCCTCGGCTATACAGTTTGTTCCACTGCACGAATTGGGAACCTGCCAGTCCAATTGGATGAGTTTTGATGTATTCAACCATAGGGAGAATTCGCTACTTGTTACTGAATCGACTCCATCTCCGCCGCTGGGGTCTCTATAGTATATGGTGGCCTTCACCTTGGCCTGGATGTCTCCTGTCCCATCATTGGAGACGTTTACCTTTATTGGTAGTACATCCCCAGGCTCGATCCAATCTCTGATACTCACATTATTGATCTTAACTATTATCGGAAGTATTTCCATGGTGGCTGGGGCTTGCCTTGCAGAACTTTCTCCTGGATAGGTAAAGTTTGCTGTTATTATGTATTCGTCAGTTGCGAGAGCTGAGGTGTCATAGGTGAAACTGGTGCTGCCGCTGCCGTAGCCGGAGACCGTGTAACCAGTGGTG
>CAZHQS010000007.1:0-23524 GCA_964534545.1 Candidatus Hydrothermarchaeota archaeon | reverse complement strand
ACGTTGATGTTGCTGACGGCTAGCTGCTGGGTGGCGTTACGGGTGGCACTGCCGCCAGAGTAGGTGAAGGTGCCCATGATCGTGTAGAGGTCAGCCGAGAGACTGCTGGTGTTATAGGTGAAACTGGTGCTGCCGCTGCCGTAGCCGGAGACCGTGTAACCAGTGGTGCTCTGAAGCACCGTACTGCTACCGTTGTAACCGCTGACAGTGAGGTTGCCAACCGTGCTCGGACCAAGGTTGAGGTAGCTGACGGTGATGGTGACGTTCTCGCCCTGCTGTACGCTGTAGTCGTCAACGACGACAGAGGTGAGACCGATCTGTTCCAGGGTGAGCGAGGTGCTGTTGGTCACAGTGTAGCTCACACTGCCTGTCTGGTTGGGACTGGTGAAGCTGAGGCTGCCCTGGAGAGTGTTGGTACCATAGGTACCCTGTTTGGCAAGGCTGGTGGACCAGCTGCCAAGGCTTAAGGTCACACTCTGACCGCTCTGCAAGGTGAGGTCAAGCGTGCTCGAGGAGCTGGCACCCTGGCTGACGGAACCAGACCAGACGATGTCGCTCAGCTGGCTACCGGTTAAACGCACAGGGAAACTCGCAAGGTTGGTGGCAGTGAGGTTGGCAGATACCGTCTCCCCGGGCTCGTAGCTGCTCGAGTCGGTGCTCAGCACGAAGTTAACAGGACTCCGCACGGTGAGGCTGCTGCTGTCGCTGCCAGCGTTGGTACCGTCGTCAACGGTGGCGGTGACAGTGTAGCTGCCAGGACTGTAGTCGCTGTCAAGGGTGAGGACAACTTCAGCGATGCCGGAGGCGTTGCTGGTGGTACTGAAGGTCTCAACACCGGTGGCGAAGTTGACAGTGAGACCAACGGCAGCACTACCGTTGCTGTAGGTGACGTTGGCGGTGAGGGTGACGTTGTCGCTGAGGTAGGCAGGACTGCTGGTGAGGCTTAAGGCAACGTTGATGTTGCTGACGGCTAGCTGCTGGGTGGCGTTACGGGTGGCACTGCCGCTGGCATAAGTAAAGTTTGAATATATTGTATATATGTCTGCGGCAAGGCCGGAGGTGTTGTATGTAAAGCTGGTGGTGTTAGTGCCATAGCCGGGCAGGGTATAGTCGGTGTAAACCTTCAAGGCCGTGGCAGTCCCGTTATCGGCATAGATGGTGAGGTTGCCGGTGATGGCAGGGCCGAGATTTACCAGGGTGGTGTTCACCGTTACGTTGGTGCCCTGCTGGACGGTGTAGTCATCAAGGACCACACTGGTTATCCCGACCTGCTCCAGGTTGAAGGTGGTGGTGTAATTGGTGGGAGACCTGCAGGTGGTGCCTGCATTGTCCACAGAGTATGCTGCCCAGGCCAAGGCCCGGTAGATGCCGCTGGCATCGGTGTAGCTTGTGGCGGCCGAGGAGTCCCAGGTGAAGTTGTAGGTATAGGTGCTCCCGTCCAGGATGTTCACCATGGAGCCCGAGCCCAGGTCGAAATCGATGTTGTAGGTCCTGTTGGAGACTCTCGCATAGGGTTGGGCCCAGAAGGACTGGCCGTTATCGGCCGGGTTCAGCACCGTTACCATGGCTGTCAGGATGTCACCGGGCTCCACCCCGCCGTTTAGGGGGAGGGTGTTGTTGTTCCTGTCGAAGAGTACCACGGAGATGTTCAGGTCGGACAATATATCTGCATATATGATTATTTCAGTAGTATTTGTGAAAGAATTTCCCTGGATGTCCGTCACCCTGGCAGTAACGTTGTAGGTGCCGTTCATGAGGCAGGGAACGGGTTCGGTGTCCACAGAGTTCCCAGTTACATCTGTTCTGGGCTCGCCGGTGAACTCGTATACGGCAATTCCGTTTGAATCCACAATTGAAAATTCTACTATAGCATTGACGACTGGTATGCCGGCATCGTATGCCGTGATGTTAACGGTGATATTACCATTTTGAGTTACATAGAAACTCTGCCCACTTGCAGGAGAAATAAAGGTGATAGTATCCACCGCCGCGCTAACCGTGCCGGACATGAAGACAAGAAATAGGAAGGCCATTAAAGATGCCAACGTTGAATTCCATCTAAATTTGGACATTAAATCTCCCGACTCCTGTCTACCTTTTCTAAACATCTTCTTATAACGTCTTATATAATTCTTCCGGTATGCCAGGATTTCCGGCATGAAATCCAGGGAATTCCGGTGGATTCACAAATATTTTTTATATGTTAACTTGATTTGTTCGGACGTATAATACTATACTTCAATGTATAAATTAATACATTGTTGGCGGCGAAATGAACTTTCAGACCATCCTTGAGGACGTGAAGAAGGCCCATGTGCCCTTCAGCAAAGAGGTTGCCATAAAAAGGACCCCCCTCAGTTTCCAGAAGGCCATCCAGGAAAAAAAAGAGGTCGGCCTCAACCCCGTCATCACCGAGATAAAACCCTCCTCCCCCTCCGGCAGGCTCAGGGAGGTCCCGGACCCTGGTGGTATCGCCAGGGATATGGAAGAGGCTGGCGCCTGCGGCATATCAGTCCTCACTGAGGGGAAATACTTCGGCGGCTCCCTGGACAACCTCAAAAAGGCCAAAGAGGCCGTAGGGTTGCCTGTCCTCAGGAAGGACTTCATCTTCCACCCTGCCCAGATTCGAGAGGCATATTACTACGGTGCGGACTCCGTTCTTTTGATAACCAGCTTCTTCGAGCCAGAGGGGCTGGAGGAGATGATAAGGGAGTGCCGCAGCTATGGCATGGAACCCCTGGTGGAGATTCATTCCACAGAGGACGGGGAGACGGCCGCCGAGGCAGGGGCCGAGATATATGTCATCAACAACCGGGACAAGGACACCCTGGAGATAGACCTCAAGCGGTCCAAGAGGCTTTCCAGGGGCCTGGAGGGCACCCTCATCGGGGCCTCCGGGATGTCCACCCCCGAGGATTTGAGATATGTCCTGAAGTACTGCGATGCCGCCCTCATCGGGACCGCCATCATGAAGGCTCCGGATGTCAGGGAGGCCGTAAGGAGGTTCGTCCATGGCTGAGATGTCCCTGGAGGAGGTCAAAGGAGAGGCCGGGAGGCTGGGCTATCCCTGCATCATCCCCCTGGTAAGGGTGAGAACCCACACCCTTAACCCTGTGGATGTCTATGCTTCCCTGCGAAAGGACTCCACTCACTCCTTCCTCCTGGAATCCGCCATCCTGGGGGAAAAAATTGCCCGCTACTCCTTCCTGGGGAGGGACCCCGTGGAGGTGCTGAGGCTGAAGGACGAGGCCGACCCCCTGGGGGCCGTCAGGACCGCCCTGCCCAGATACAGGGTTTCAAGGGGAAGGCTGCCCCCCTTCTTCGGCGGGCTCATCGGCTACTTCTCCTATGATATCATCAGGCACTTCGAGGACATCGGGGATGCCACAGAAGACGACCTCCACCACCCGGAGGCCGAGCTCATGTTTGTAAAGGACCTGGTCATCTTCGACCACTGGAGGGAGGAGATACTCCTGGTATCCAACCTCATCCTGGAGACAGAAGACCACCTTGAAGGGGCCTATGCTGAAGGCATCAGGGCCCTGGAGGGCCTCGAGGAGGCCCTGGAGGGGGCATCCCCTATAGCACCCGCCTACAACGGGGGGCATATCCAGGTCAGGAGCAATTTCAAAAAGAGGGAGTTTGAGGAGGCGGTGCGCCGGGCCAAGGAGTACATCTATGCCGGAGACATCTTCCAGGTGGTCCTCTCCCAGCGCTTTGAGTGCCCGGCACCAAAGGACCCCTTCAACACCTACCTGGTCCTGAAAGAGCTGAACCCCTCCCCCTACATGTACTTCCTCGAAATGGGGGAGCTGAAGATCATCGGGACAAGTCCGGAAATCCTGGTCAAGGTCCAGGGGGACAGGGCCACGGTGCGCCCCATCGCCGGTACCCGGCCCAGAGGAAAGGATGCAGTGGAGGACGAGTCCTTGAGGCGGGAGATGGTAAACGACGGGAAGGAGCGGGCCGAGCACACCATGCTGGTGGACCTGGGCAGAAACGACCTGGGGAAGGTCTCCAGGTTCGGCACCGTGGTGGTGGACGAGTTCATGGAGGTGGAAAAATACTCCCATGTCCAGCACATGGTCTCCAACGTCACCGGGACCCTGGAGAAGGGAAAGGACGCCTTCGACGCCCTGGAGGCCAGCTTCCCGGCAGGGACGGTGAGCGGCGCCCCCAAGGTCCGGGCCATGGAGATCATAGAGGAGCTGGAGCCCACAAGGCGCGGCATCTATGCAGGCTGCCTGGGCTATATATCCTTCCAGGGGGACATGGACATGGCCATCACCATCCGCACCATAGTGGTCCAGAAGGGCAGGGCTTACGTCCAGGCCGGGGCCGGCATCGTGGCGGATTCGGTGCCAGAGAAGGAGTACCAGGAGACGGTGAACAAGGGCAAAGGCATGCTCAAGGCCATCGAACTGTCAGGGGTGGCATGATGATTCCCGCAGACATCAAGAGGGGATCCAGGGTCCTGGTCATGGGACTGGAGGGCCCATACCTGATTGAGGTAGCAGGAAAAGTTGGAACCCTCGGGATGGTCTTTGGCATCTACCCTGATTTCCGGGGTTATATCCAGGCCCGCAACCAGACCGCAGGCATCCCCAACATCAGGGTCCTAAGACACCACCATCCAGCCCCCCTGCCCTTCGAGGAGGCATCCATGGACCATGCCATCCTGGCCGGAAGTATATGCGAGTCCCTCCGCCTGGAGGTGGAAAGGGTGCTCAAACCAGGGGGCGTCATTCATTCCCCGGCCCCCCAGAGGCATGAAGAGAGGCTCATGGAGGCGGTGCTGGCATGAGGGTCCTTTTAATCGACAACATCGACTCCTTCGTCTACAACCTCTACCAGTACGTGGGGGAGCTGGGGGCCGAGGTGGTGGTGAGGCGCAACCACGTCACCCCAGAGGAGGTCAGGGCCATAAACCCGGACCGCATCATCATCAGTCCCGGTCCCGGAACCCCGGAATCCGCCGGGAACTCCATAAAAATCATCCAGGAGTTCGGACAGGATATTCCCATCCTGGGGGTGTGCCTGGGCCACCAGGCCATCGGGGTGGCCTACGGGGCCAGGGTTGACCGGGCATCCAACCTCATGCACGGCAAGACCTCGGAGATTGAGCACGACGGCAGGGGGATCTATCAGGGTACCCCGTCGCCTTTTACCGCCACCCGGTACCACTCCCTGGCCATCATGGAGGATACCCTGCCGGAGGAGCTGGCGGTGACCGCCCGGTCGAGAAACGACGGTATCATCATGGGGGTCAGGCACAGGGATTACCCTGTGGAGGGGGTCCAGTTCCATCCTGAATCCATCCTTACCGCCCAGGGGAAGAGGCTCATCAAGAACTTCCTGCTTTTCGGCATTACATGGGAGAAAAGAGGTGAGAGAATGAAAGAGTATATTAACAAACTGGTGGAAGGGGAAGACCTCTCGAAAGAGGAGGCCGAGGAGGCCATGAAGACCATCATGGCCGGGGAGGCCACCCAGGCCCAGATTGGTTCCTTTTTGACCGCCCTGAGGATGAAGGGCGAGACCGTCCAGGAGGTGGCGGCCTGTGCCAAGGTCATGAGGGAGTTCGCCTCCCGCATCAGCCCCAGGGTGGACGGCGCACTGCTGGACACCTGCGGGACCGGTGGGGACCAGGTGAAGACCTTCAACATCTCCACCATCACCGCCTTCGTGGTGGCAGGGGCAGGTGTGCCCATCGCCAAGCACGGCAACCGTTCTGTTACTTCAAAGGCAGGCTCAGCAGACGTCCTGGAGGCCCTGGGGGTGAAAATCGACCTGCCGCCGGAGGATGTCCAGAGGTGCATCGAGGATGTGGGTATGGGCTTTATGTTCGCCCCGGTCTTCCACAAGGCCATGAAGAATGTCATCGGTCCAAGGCAGGAGATGGGCATCAGGACGGTGTTCAACATCCTGGGCCCCCTGACCAACCCTGCCGGGGCTGAGAACCAGCTCCTGGGGGTCTTCGATGGGGGCCTGACCGAGAAGATGGCCGGGGTCCTGAAGGAGCTGGGCTCAAGGAGAGCCCTGGTGGTCCACGGGCTTGAGGGCCTGGACGAGATCTCCCTCTGCGGCAAGACCCAGGTCTCGGAGCTGAAGGACGGGGAGGTCTCCACCTACACCATAACCCCGGAGGATTTCGGCCTCTCCAGGGCAGGGGTCGAGGACCTGGCCGGCGGGGATGCTGCCCAAAACGCCGAACTGGCCAGAAGAATCCTTAAAGGGGAAGAGAAGGGCCCGAAGAGGGACATCGTGGTCCTCAACGCCGCCGCCGGGATTTACGTGGCCGGCCTGGCAGATTCCATCAAGGATGCCGTGCCCATGGCCCAGGAGGCCATCGATTCCGGGAAGGCATATAATAAGCTCGAGGAGCTGATAAAGGCGACCAATGACGCTGGTTAAGATTTGCGGCCATACCTCGGCGGAGGATGCGGCGGCCTCGGCTGAGCTGGGCGCAGACTTCATCGGTGTGGTGGTGGAGGTCCCGGTGGCCACCCCCAGGAAGATTGACAGGGAGCTTGCAGCAGAGATTGTGGATGAAATCCCTGCCGCCGCCAGGACCGTCATGGTCATCATGCCCCCCTCGGTGGAGGAGGCCGTGGAGCTGTACGAGGCCGTGAAACCCGATTATGTCCAGCTCCACGGGAGGGAGTCCCCCGGGTTCCTGGAAGAGCTGCGCTCCATGATCCCCTGCAAGGTGATAAAGACCCTCCACGTGGGGACCGATACCCCTGCCGAAAAAGTAGTGGAGGAGGCAGAGGGATACGTCCCCTCCTGCGACTTCATCCTCCTGGACACGAAAACTAAGGCCATGGGGGGCTCAGGGATGACCCACGACTGGTCGGTATCGGCACGGGTCGTCGAAGAGGTCGGCATCCCGGTATTCCTGGCCGGGGGCTTGAATCCGGATAACGTAAAAAAGGCCGTGGGTGCCGTGGGCCCCTACTGTGTGGACACCTCCAGCGGGGTGGAAAAAACACCCGGGAAGAAGGACCCCGGGAAGGTGAGGAGGTTCATCCAGGCGGCGGGGCAGTTGGGAAAGATTTAAAACCCTCCCCGTCCATCTCTCTTCGGTGATTCTCATGACGAAATCCGAGGAACTGTTCCATGAGTCCAAGAAGGTCCTGGTGGGCGGGGTGGATTCCCCGGTTCGGGCCATGAAACCCTACCCCTTCTTCACCGTCAGGGGGGAAGGGTCGAAGATCTATGATGTGGACGGGAATTCCTACATCGATTACTGCCTGGCCTACGGGCCGCTGATCCTGGGCCACGCCAACCCCGAGGTCATGGCCGCTGTGAGGGAGCAGCTGGAGAAGGGCACGGCCTACGGCACCCCCACGGAGCTGGAGATACGCTTTGCCGAGAAGATTGCCAGTCATGTCCCCTCCATCGAGATGGTGCGCTTCGTCAACACCGGCACCGAGGCCACCATGGGTGCGATTCGTCTGGCCCGGGGCTGGACCGGCAGGGACAAGATCATCAAGTTCGAGGGGGCCTTCCATGGCGCCCACGACTATGTGCTCGTAAAAGCGGGATCCGGGGCCACCACCCACGGGGTCCCCACCTCGGCCGGGGTCCCGGTAGACACGACAAAGAACACCCTGCTGTGCCCCTTCAACGACCGGGAAGCGGTGGAGGAGCTGATTAAGGCCAACGGCGACATCGCCGCCGTCATCCTGGAGCCTATCATCGGGAACATGGGCTGTATCATGCCCGGGGAGGGCTATCTAAAGTTCCTCAGGGAGATCACTGAAGAAAACGGCATCGCCCTCATCTTCGACGAGGTCATCACCGGCTTCCGCCTGGGCCTGGGGGGCGCCCAGGAGTACTTCGGGATAAAACCTGACATCACCACCCTGGGGAAGATCGTGGGCGGGGGGCTTCCCATCGGCGTCATCGGCGCCTCCAGGGAGGTCATGGAGAACATGGCCCCGGCGGGCCCGGTCTACCAGGCAGGCACCTTCAACGGCAACCCCCTGTCCATGACCGCGGGCTACACGGCGGTGAGCATCCTGGAGAAGGGGGACGTCTACGACCATACCCGGGGGCTGGCCGAGAAGCTCCGGTCCGGCCTCGCTGACATCACATCAGACCTGGGGATACCGACCAAGATCTACGGCGTGGAGTCCATGTACCAGATGTACTTCACCGACACCGAGGTGACAGACAACGCCACGGCCCTGGCCGCGGACAAGGACTTCTTCCTGCGCTACCAGCAGGGACTGTTGAAGGAAGGGGTCTTCTTGCCCCCCTCCCAGTACGAGTGCAACTTCCTCTCCTGGGCCCACTCCCAGGAGGACATCGATTACACCCTGGAGAAGGCCGAGGACGTGCTGAGGTCCCTCAAATGAAACTCAAAATCGGCACCCGGGGCTCGCCCCTGGCCCTGACCCAGGTGGACATCATCTCCGGGCTCTTGAAGGAGGAGTTCCCGGAGCTGGAGTTCGAGCGCAAAATCATCAAGACCACCGGGGACAAGATAACCGACGTGCCCCTGGCAAAGATCGGGGGCAAGGGGCTCTTCGTCAAGGAGATAGACGAGGCCGTGGCCAGGGGGGACGTGGATTTTGCGGTCCACTCCATGAAGGACGTGCCCACCGACCTCCTGCCCGAGATCGAGATCGCCGCCACCCCCGAGAGGGAGGACGTCTCCGACGCCCTCATCTCCAGGGAGGGAAAGACCCTGGAAGAGCTGCCCGATGGGGCTGTCGTTGGTACTTCGAGCCTGCGCCGGCGGGCCCAGCTCCACAACGCCCGCCCTGACATCGAGATAAGGGACCTCCGGGGCAACGTGGACACCCGGCTGCGCAAGCTCAGGGAGGGCCAGTACGACGCCATCATCATGGCCAGGGCGGGCCTGCGCCGCCTGGGACACCAGGATGACATCACCCAGGTCCTGTCCACGGAGGTCTTCATGCCCTCGGTGGGCCAGGGGGCCATAGCGGTGGTGGCCAGGAAGGACGGTGAGGTCCAGGACTACCTGAAGGCCATCAACCACCAGGACACCATGGTCCGGGTCACGGCGGAGCGGGCCCTCCTGAAACAGCTCGGCGGGGGCTGCCAGGTGCCCATAGGGACCTTCACCCGGGTGGAGGATGGGACCCTCCACATGGACGCCGTGGTCCTCTCCCCGGACGGGACCCAGAAGATCCTCGTCCAGGATTCCGGGCCCCAGGAGGATGCAGAAAAAATAGGTGTCAGGGCAGGAAAGGAGCTCCTCAAAAAAGGTGCCGCCGAGATCCTGGAGGAGGTCTACGGCCAGGTGCCGGAATACGATTAGTGGCCCCCTGCTTTTTCTGGGACTCCCCCCTTAATGGCAGTGATAAAAGGGATTTCTATTCAGTTGAACATAAATTCAATAGTGTGGCCAAAAAAGACAGAAATGTAAACCCAATCTCTAAGTATTTTTAAAGCCCATTTTAGACTATGATCCTGGAACAGATAATCGTCGAGATATTGAAGAGGAAGGATGCCACCCTGGAGGAGCTCTCGGCCTTCACCGGCATGAGGCCCGTGGTGGTACGGGAGGTTCTGGAAAGGCTCATGACCCTGGGGATCATCGAGGAGGGGAACCCGGAGTTCCTTTATACCTAAGGAAACCGGACTTGGGATGGTTGCTGGGGGCATCCTGACCTGGAGGGAGGGGCAATGCCGGGCAAGAGGTGGATGAATCAAAGGAATTTGAGATACAAAAGACAGACATAGCCGAGACCCAGGGAGAAGGCATAGTAGATGCCCCGGCTTATGACGGTTACGGCGGTGGCGGTCCCCACAGGGATTCCCGCCGTGGAGAAGAGGACCACCATGGTCACCTCCGTGGCCCCCACGCCACCAGGCAGGAAGGAGAGGATCCCCAGGAGGATAGAGGTGGTCTCCACTGCCACCACCATCAGGGGGTTTGGGCTCGTCCCCAGGGCCAGGAAGATCAGGTAGGTCTTGACAAAGACCAGGGACCAGACGGCAAAGGATAGCAGAAGGTTTGTCCTGACGTTCTCCCTGCGTTTCAGCAGGTCTTCCAGGGTGGTGACGAACTCGCCCACCCTCTCCATCACGTAGTCTTCGAAGGCGGTATAGGTGGAAAAGCGCTCCCTCACCTTCTTCAGGGGGGAGAAATAGTAGATTCGCTCCAGGATTCCGGCTGGGAGGACCGGGAGACGCAGATTCTTCCTGACATAGACTGCCGACAGAAGGGCGATGGCCAGAAAGAGGAGGATGCCTTCCAGGATGACCTTCACCGATGGGGGGACCCTCATGAAAAGGGTGATGAAGAGAAGGGAGAAGCCAATGAAGGTCCCCAGGGCCATGTAGTTGCCGCTCTTGTCGAGGATGATGGTGGCCATGACCTGCCTCTTTTTCAAGCCCGTGAACTTGGAGACATAATAGGCCCGCACGGGCTCTCCCCCGGTCTCCCGGCCAGGGGTGGTCTGGTTCAGGAATATCCCGGTCATAAGGATGGCAAAGACCTTCAGAAAGGGTATCCGTGCCAGGGGGAAGAGGGTCCTCTGCCACTTATGGGCCCACAACATGAACCTGAGGAGGGTCACCGCCACCGCCAGGACGATGAAATAGGGGTTTGCCGCCCTTACCGTCCGGTACATGCCTCCCCAGTCCACCCCCAGGACGAGGACGAGGAAGAGTAGGGAGAGGGCGGCCGTGGGTAGTATCTTCCTCAGGAGAAGGCGCCGGTCCATGCAATGGCCCTCATTTCGGGTATATCAAGAACTTTTCAGGGTCCTCCAGGGGGCTCGAAAGACCGTGTTCCCGCAGGTGGCGGACCTCCCGCCTGACCTTGCTTATGATCTCCCTTATGACCAGGTCCCGGTCGGAATCCCCTGCCTTCTTGTGGGTCAGGTAGCGGGCCACCACGTCCTCCATCTCCCTCTCCGCCATCTTTATCCTTTCCAGGCGCGCCGGCAGGGGCCTGTCCAGGGTACTGCTAACGAAACTCTCCTCTATCCTGTACCACCCGGGGTAGACCTCCCTCAGGATTCCCAGGTCCCGGATGGCCTTCTCAAAGCCCGGTAGCAGGGAGGCCAGGTTCTTCTCCTTCAGGTCTTTGCGGAGGGTGTTCTCGATGCTGTACCTATAGGGGTGGTAGACCGCCGCCATCTTATTCCATTTCTTGTAGGGGTAGTAGAGGATGTTTATGTCCAGGTAGCCAGCGGCCTCCCTGTTTTTAAGGACCAGCTTGGCCGTCTCCCACTCCACGACAGCCTTCTTCCTTTCAACCTCCGAGGCCCGGATGTATTCCTCCTTCACGAGGGGTATGATGGGATTTAAGAGCCTGTCGGCTATGAAGCCCCCGTAGGCCGCCCCCCTCACGTCCTCCTCGAAGACCTCCCTGTCCACCCCGAGAAAGGCCATCTCCATCCCATTCTGGACATAGGTATACTTGACCCCTGGCCCGTAGTCCTCCAGGACCACCAGGACGTCGTAGTCGCTGTCCCCGGTGGCATAACCGCATACCTGGGACCCGTAGAGGCAGGCCCCATGGACCTCCCCGTAGGTCCTCTCCATCTCCTGGAGGATGGCGCTGGTTTCCATCTAATCCCTGTGGACCTTCTCCATGATCTCCAGGACCTTGTCCCCGGAGGTCAGGGGGGTGACTTCGAAGCGCATGTACCGGTACATGGGGTCGTCGTGGAGGAGTTCGTGGAGCTCCTCGTGGCTGGCCGTATCATAGATGGCCAGCCCGCCCCGGCGGCCCGTGAAGTTGGCGAAGTATATGATCTTGCCCCTGTCCTGAAGCCCCTTCCGGTACTCGATGCCGGCCCTGGCATTCTTGATGATGTGCTTCGACTTGACCCGATGCAGAGGTCTTCCCACTACCAGATATTCCATATTTCCACCTCCGGGTAATTATTTCATCCAGGGAGATTTAAAGCTTTGGTGAAAAAGTGGGGGCCTTGGAGGGGATGATGAATAAAGGTCCAATCTTTCCAACGTCAATTTTATCTTATTGTATTAAGGCGACCCTCGCACCCCTCTTACGAGGACTTGACCCTGCGGTGATGAACTATAAGAGCCAGCTGATGTTGTGACGAAAGGCCAGACCCTGAGCAGGACACAAATCCCTTGACGAAAAGGAGGGGGGCCATCACAGCAGGGACCCGGCAACATCCATGGCAAGGTCTACAACCGGCGGGGGGTACAGGCCCATGACAAGGATGACAATGACCGCCATGGCCATGGGGATGAGGTATCTGATATCCTCTTTCACCCTTGAATCGTCTTCTGGTTTCATGAAGTACATGTACCGGGCCAATCTTCCGTAGTAGACAAAGGAGATGACGCTGTTCAGTACCAGAGACACGGCGAGGATGATCCCCAGGGAACCGGACTTTACTGCCGCCACCAGCAGCAATATCTTGCTGACAAAGCCAGCGGTGGGCACGACCCCGGCAAGGGAGAGCAGGAAGACCAGCATGAATACTGCGGTAACCGGCGCCCTCCTCCCTAACCCGGCATAATCCTTGATATCGTAACCTATCTCCTGGGAAACCGCACCCACGGCGATAAAGGCCCCGCCCTTCATGAACAGGTGGACTGCCAGATGGAGGAGGGTGGCAGCAATCCCCAGTTCCGCCAGGTCCCCCAGGTTGAAGGCCACCGCCAGGCCCATGATGATGTAGCCAGCCTGGGCAATGGTGGAATAGGCGAGCATCCGCTTGATGTGCCTCTGGGCCAGGGCAACCACATTACCGACGGTCATGGTCAGGATGGATAATACGGCCAGGACCAGACCCCATTCTGCATGGAGGGCCGGCATGGCAACCACCAACACCCTCAGCAGGGCCACAAAGGCCACATTGATTATCCCACCGGAGAGGAAGGCGCTTATGGGTGTAGGTGCCCCGGAATGGGTATCTGCCAGCCACATATGGAAGGGTACTATGGCCGTCTTGAACCCGAAACCGCCTATCAGGAAGAAGGTGGCAAGAAGGGCCAGTGAATGGTCCTTTATGGTCAGTGCGCCGGCGATGCTGGTGGACCCGGTCGCCCCGTAGACCAGGGATATCCCGAAGAGGGTTATGGCGGAAAAGAAGGCACCGAACATGAAATACTTCATGGACGACTCGCTTGGGACCTTCCTTTTTGTGAAGGCCACCAGGGGATAGCTGGCAATGGCCGTGAGCTCGAAACCGATGTAGAGGGTAACCAGGTCACCGGAGGATGCGGTGACCATCATCCCCAGGGTGGTGAAGAGCACCAGGGAATAATATACGGATTGATATCCCCATCTCTGTACAGGTCCCAGGGAGCAGATTGCTACCAGCAGGGCAATGGCGATAAAGAGGAGTTTGAAGGCCACGGCCAGGGGGTCAACAACAAAAAACCCGCTGAAGAGGGTTGTGCTGACACCGAACAGACCCACGGTGAAGAAGAGAGCCGATATCAAGGCCCCCGTGGCCAGGTAGCCGGCGAACCTCTCGCCTTTCAGCATCCTGAGCAGCAGTAACATCAGTGCGGCCATACAGATGATGGCCTCAGGGAGCACCAGCACGTAATTCACAACCCACCACCTACAAAGAACACCGATATACAGAGGGAAAGGAATATCAGGACAAGGGATGCATTGGAGCTGACCACCTCCAGATACTGGGGGATGTCCGGATACCTGTCCTTCCTTTCCATGCCCCAGAGGACCTTTATTGCCGCAAGGGGGTTCCTGCTGAACCATAGCAGGGCCGTGAAAAGGCTTGAACCCGCCTGGGCGATCTTATCCCCAAGTTCTGCCAGAGGATTGTTGATGAACCACATGAACCACCCGGCACCCTTTCTATAGAACCAGTCCGTATCCAGGGTGATGGTGGGATAGGGTCTGGCCTCCTTTAGAAGCAGGAAAAATCCCAGGGCGGTAAACAGCAGGATCTGCAGGGTCCACACCACATGTTCTGCCGTGTAGGGCACAAAGTCCACGGGATAGGGCAGGATGTCATAGAGGGCCTGGGGATAGACCCCTATAAAGATGCACAAAAATGCCGCAAGGCCCATGGCCAGCAGCATGTTCCTCGGCGGTTCCCGGGCATCCATCCCCGAGTCCTTTCCAAAGAAGGTGAAGTAGGGCAGCTTCAATCCGGTATGGAGGAAGGTCCCTGCCGAGGCCAGGGTCAGCATGAGCCATACCGGGGCCATGTGCTCTCCTGCCGAGGCTGCTATGACCATGGATTTGCTCACAAACCCGCTGAAGAGGGGAAAGGCGGAGATAGAGAACCCACCGACCATGTAAAGGATGAAGGTCAGGGGCATCTTTTTGTATAGACCACCCAGTTCCGTCAGTTTGCTCTTCCCTGTGGTATAGAGCACCGCCCCGGCTCCCATCATCAAAAGCCCCTTGTACAGGATATGGGTAAAGGCATGGGAGGCCGACCCGTTCACCGCCATCATGGTGCCCAGGCCCACACCGCAGACCATATACCCCACCTGGCTGATGATGTGATAGGCAAGGAGCCTTCTGATATCGTTTTCAAGCACGGCAAAGATAACCCCGTACACCGCCATTATGGCACCCAGCCATATCAGCACCTCGGTGCCAGGGAATGCCCTGAGCAGTACATATACAGCCGTCTTGGTAGTAAAGGCGCTCAGGAACACCGTTCCCGTGACCGTGGCCTCGGGATAGGCATCCGAAAGCCAGGCATGCAGCGGGGGCACGGCGGCGTTCAGCATAAAGCCGATGAGTATGAGGTAGGAGGCAAGACCCAGGTGCTCCACATCCATCTGCCCGAAGAGAAGGGACCCTGTACCCTTGTACAGCAATATGATACCGCCCAGCAGACAGACACCGCCGAATATATGCACCATAAGGTACCTGAACCCGGCCTTGAGGGATGCCTCCCTCCCCCTGAACCAGATGAGCCAGACCGATGAGACGGCCATGAGCTCCCAGAAGATGAACAGGGAGAGATAGTCCCCGGAAAAGACCACACCCAGGGAACTCCCCACATATAACATAGCTGCCATATGCTGGCCGGATTCCTTCACATGGAGGGCATAGAGGTTCCCGATAAAGGCCATTATCACGAAGACGTAGCCAAAGACCATGCTCAGGGAATCGGCCCGGCCGAAGATGAGGTCAAGGCCTATGAAATCCACCACATAACCTGCACCACGGGGCATGTTGACAAGGTCCACAAAGGCCACGGCTGGGAGTAAAAGCAGGTACGCCTTCCTCAGATTACCCTGGAGGAGGGGTATAAGAAAGGCCCCGAAGAAGAATACGGAACCCACTGGTAGGTCAATCATAGTAATCCTCCGGTTTCATGAGCCAGCGTTTGCCGATGAATTTGGATGCCAAAATGATGAGGGCGCACGAGACGAACCCGTAGACCGCACTGAACCCGGGGACCCCGTCCCAGGGGAATATGATATGCTCCCGTTGAAGGAGGAAATCCGGCAGGAGAACGGCAAGGAGGCCTGCCCCGAACAGTATCTTCAATCTCTTCAACTCACACCCTCCATGACCGCTTCGGCAAGTTCCAGAAATATGGAAGGATATACCCCCAGGACTATTGACCCCATGGCGGTCAGGACCAGTGGGACCACCACGAACTTCGAGGGCTCCCTGATGGCCCCGTCCCCCTCGGGCAGGTCCTTGAAAAAGGCGGTGTAGACCACCGGGAAGAAATACCCTGCATTCAGTACCGCACTGGCTAAAAGGACTATCAAGATGGGGAGCTGATTTACCTCCACAGACCCCAGGGCCAGGAACCATTTGCTTATAAAGCCGCCCGTAAGGGGTATCCCCACCATGCCCAGAGCCCCGATTGTAAAGGCAAGCATGGTCACCGGCATCCTCCTTCCGATACCCTTCATCTCAGATATGTTGGTCTTGCGGGTAGCAACATAGATGGAGCCCGCACAGAAGAACAGGGTGATCTTTGCAAAGGCATGGTTCACGATGTGCATTACCCCACCGATTATCCCGCTGGGGCTCAAAAGGGCGGCCCCAAGGACGATGTAGGACAGCTGGCTTATTGTGGAGTATGCAAGCCTCATCTTGAGGTTGTCCTGGGTCAGGGCATAGATAGAGGCCAGCAGGATGGTGAAGGAGACGAGGTAGGCCAGGATTATACCCAGCCCCAGGTCAGATAACAGGTCTATCCCATATATGTAGAATATTATCCTCAGGATGGAGAATACCCCTGCCTTGACCACCGCCACGGCATGGAGCAGGGCGCTTACCGGTGTGGGGGCGACCATGGCCGCCGGGAGCCAGGAGTGCAGAGGCATTATGGCGGCCTTGGTGTAGCCAAGGATGAACATGAAGAATATCAATGTCAAGAGCCCCGCACTGTGCCCTGCAAGGATGCCGTGCTCTGAGAACTCCAGGGTCCCGGTGAGACTGTAGACCAGGGCCATGGCCGTCAGCTGGAAGACAACCGAGGTGGTCAAAAGGTACACGAAGTATTTTGTCCCGGCCTTTAATGCCTCCGGGGTCTCCTTATGGATGACCAGGGGATAGGTGCACAGGGTCAGGACCTCATAGAAGACGAAGAGGGTCAGCAGATTGGCTGCGAAGGCTACCCCCATGGCAGAGGAGAGGGCTATGGCGAAACTGAAGAAGTACCTGGTCTGGGCATGCTCTTTGAGGGACCTCACATACCCGATGGAATAAACGGATGTGATGATCCACAGGAGGCAAGCGGTGGTTGCAAAGAATATCCCGAAGGCATCGACCCTGAATTTTATGTCCAGCCCCTCGAAGATGGCAAACAGGGTGTACTCTATGACATCTCCCCTTAATATGATGGGCAGCATGGAGGCAACCAGGAGGAATTTTGTCAGGGCCGTGATCATGGTCACCGATTCCCTGATATTCGGCCTCCTGCCGGTCAGCACTATCAAAAAGGCACCGATCAGCGATACCAGTACTGCCAGCACCGGGGTCATGGAGATTATCGTCTGTCCCACTTTATCCTACCACCTTCTGATTGTCCCCACCTCGTCCAGGTCTATGCTCCCGTGGTTTTTGAATACCAGAAGGAGTATGGCCAGGCCGGTGGCCACCTCCGCAGCACCCACCGCTATGGCGAAGGTCACGATGATCTGTCCCGAGATATCTGCCATATAAGATGAGAAAGCGACCAGGTTCAGCATGGCGGTGCTCAGCATTATCTCTATGCACATCAGGACCTTGATGGCGTTCTTCTGGGTTATCACCCCAAAGGCCCCAATACTGAACAGGATTGCCGAAACACCCAGGAAATAATCTATCGGTATCATGCCGCCCTCCGGGGTTTTGCCATGAATATGGCTGCCACCATGGCCACCAGAAGGACCAGGGATATGAGCTCAAAGGGGAGCACGTAGGTGGTGAGCATTGCCCTTCCCATCTCCCCCAGGGAATACACCGGTACGGTGTCTGCACTGAATACTGTCCTACCCCTGCTCAATGCAGGGATGGTCAGGGCCATGAACACCGAGAGGATGAGGACCTGCAGTATCAACCCCCTGTTCACAGGGATACCCTTCATCTCGCTCTTGGTCAGCATGATGGTGAACAATATCATGGTGATGACACCGCCGATATAGACAAGAACCTGGATTAGGGCCAGAAACTCTGCGCCGAGGAGGATATAGAAACCGGCCATCATTACGAACTGCAAGGCCAGGAACAGGGCGCTGTGGACAATCTCCTTCGATATCACCACCATGGCCGCACTGCAGACTGCAACCAATGAAATCAAGAGAAAGGCCTCGAGCATTTTCTTACCCTTTTCTAACTATTTCCATTATCTCGTTGATGATATCCGTAAAGGACAGGATGCCCCGGAGGACCTCCTTGTCATCCACCACCAGGAGCCTGCTGAACCCCTTCTCCCTCATGAGACTCGCCGCATCCCTGATCTTCGTGTCCATGCCCACGCTTACCACAGGGCTTGACATTATCTCCTTTGCAGTTACAAGGTTGAAGTCCCTTCCAAAGGCCTTGGCTATATCCTTCTCAGATATTATCCCTTTTGGCTCGTTTGTCTCTGAGACCACTGCCACCCCCCGCACGTGGCCTTCTACCAGGACCTGAATCACCTCCGCCACGGTAACATACTCCGGTACCGTTATCACACCATAGGTCATCAGGTCCTTCACCAACTTGTCCTCAATATGCTGCACCATTTCAACCTCCCAGGTTTTTTGTCAAATCGGCCCTTTCATATACCGCCAGCTCAAAATCCTCTGTCAGCTCCAGGGCCTTTCTCGGGCATGCCTCCTGGCAGAGGCCGCAAAAAAGGCATTCCCCGATATTTACAATATAATCGTAGTCTTCTATATTCCTTGTCTTCACCCTGCCTTCCTTCAGTTCAATCCTGATGGAACCGTTGGGGCATGCGTTCTCACACACCCTGCATGCGATACATCTGCCCTTATCCAGTCTGTGCATACCCCGCATCTTCGGGGACCTCCTCACGACCCTGGGGTACTCCACGGTTATGGGTTTTCGGGTCAGTGCATACCTGAGGGTCAGCATCAGGCCCTTGACAATCCCTTTCATACCAGCACCATCCTTGCCCCGCCGACCATGGCCATGTTCAACAGCCCCAGGGGTATCAAAAACTTCCATCCCAGGGCCATAAGCTGGTCTATCCTGACCCTGGGCAGGGTACCCCTCACCCACATGAAGGTGTAGATTACGACGAAGGTCTTTATCATGAGCCAGACAACCCCTGGCAGCACCGGGCCGCCCCACCCTCCTAAAAAGAGAAGGGCCATCAACAGGCTTGCCACCAGGAGGTGGATGTACTCCGCAAACATGAAGAAGGCGAAGCGCATGCCGCTGTACTCTATATTGTATCCTGTAACGATCTCGCTTTCTGCTTCAAGGAGGTCAAAGGGCGTCCTTCCCACCTCGGCCAGGGAACCCACATAGAAGATGATAAGTCCTATTGGGACCAGCAGGATATTCCATCTGGGTATGAACCCGAAGATAAGCCCCTGCTGGGCCTCCACCATCTCAACCAGGTTCAAAGTACCCGTGACCAGGACCACGCTCAACACGGCCAGGACCAGGGGGATCTCATAGGTTATCATCTGGGCCGCTGACCTCAAGGCGGAAATCAGGGTGTATTTGTTCTTTGACGACCACCCGGCCATCATCACCCCCAGGGGAGGGAGGGTTGAAACCGCAAGGATGTAGAGCAGCCCGAGGTCCATGGGGGCCAGGACAAGGTACTCGTTCAAGGGGATGGGGACCATCATCAGGAAGGTGGGCACGAAGACCACGATCGGGGCTGCAACAAAGACCCATCTGTCAATATCCTGCGGGATTATGTCCTCCTTCAAAAAGAGTTTTATGCCGTCTGCCACAGGCTGCAGGATGCCGCGGAACCGTCTGCCCCCTGTTTCCATGGGGCCCAGGCGGACCTGGATGTCTGCCAGGACCTTCCTTTCCATGTAGGTGAGGATGAGAACCGTTCCTGAGACAAACCCAAGAAGCACAGCCGCTTCCATGGTGTATATAACCAGGTCCAGAAGGAGGGGCGAGTTTTTGAACGTGGTCTGAAGGGTGCTGTATGCCCCCACCCTGATTAATACAGAGACCATCACATCATAGAGGCTGTTGAACTCCATCATCGGTCCACCTCCCCCATGATCATGTCCAGGGAACCGTTGATGGCCACAAGGTCGGCCAGTTTCCCGCCCTCGGCCATCCTCTCCAGGGAGGCCAGGTTGCAAAAGCAGGGGGACCGAATCCGTACCCGGTAGGGCTTCTGTCTCCCGTTGCTTACAACATAAAAACCCAGTTCCCCCTTGGGCGACTCCACCCTGGAGTACACATCCCCTGCCGGGGGAGTGATTATCCTCGGCACCTTGGCCGTGATCCTGCCCTCCGGGATGTCCTCAAGGGCCTGTTCTATCATCTTCAGGCTCTCTTTGACCTCCTGCATCCTGACCAGATACCGGGCGTAGACATCCCCTTCCTTCCTTGTCGGGACCTTGAACTTCATCCTATCATACACGGAATAGGGGTGGGCCTTCCTGATATCATATTCCAGACCCGAGGCCCTCAGCATTGGACCGGTGACACCCAGGTCTATGGCATCATCCAGGGCAAGGTGGCCGATGCCCTTCGACCTTGATATGATGATCTCGTTGTCCTCCACAAGCTGCCGGTATTCGGCCATCATCTCGGGCATGACGTCCAGGAACCCCTCCAGGTCGCGCCGGACCTTCTCGGTCATATCACCACTCACCCCCCCGACCCGCATGTAGTTGAGGGTCATCCTGGCACCGCAGAGTTCCTCGAAGACCCTGAGTATCCGTTCCCGGTCCCGCATCATATAGAAAAAGGGGGTGATGGCACCCAGGTCCATACACCACGTGGCGGCCCATACAAGATGGGAGGCTATCCTGGACAGCTCCATGGCCATGACCCTGAGATACTCCGCCCTCTCAGGTACCTCTACCTGGACCAGTTTCTCTATGGCAGAAACGTACCCGTAGTTGTTTATCATCCCTGCCACGTAATCAAGCCTGTCGGTGTAGGGGATGAACTGCTTGTAGTTCAGCTGCTCGGCTATTTTCTCCATGCCCCGGTGGAGGTAGCCCAGGACAGGATAGACCCGGACGACCTTTTCCCCCTCCACCAGTAGCCTGAGCCTCAATACCCCGTGGGTGCTCGGGTGCTGGGGCCCCATGTTCATGTGAACCACCCTCTCCGTATCAATGCCCTCTGTGCAGGGGATGTCCCCTGCCAGCTCCATCTCTTCCTCCATATCCGCCATCTGTTTCATGGCTATGAGGTAGTCCTTCCTGAGGGGATGCCCCCTGAAGGTCTCGGGCAGGAGGATTCTCCTCAGGTTCGGGTGGCCTGTAAACCTGACACCAAGGAGGTCGTAGGTCTCCCTCTCGTGCCAGTCCGCCGAGGCAAAGACTGGGGTCAGGGAAGGTACCTGGGGGTCGATTTTGCCTACCCTGGTCCTGAGGGTCGTCATCTCGTATTTTGAGTATGAATAGATGTGATAGACGATCTCCAGGTCTTCCGGCCATTCCACTGCCGTGATCAATGAGAGATGGGTATACCCCTGGGTATGGAGATTGCGGCAGACATCCAGCAGTTCATCTGGCCCGAGGTTTATCTCTTCCTGGCTCATTTTACAATCCCACCCACCTTCTCGGCCAACCTCCGCTCCCTGCCGATCTTTTCCCGCAGCTTCAATATCCCGTACATGAGGGCCTCTGGTTTGGGCGGGCATCCCGGGACATAGACGTCCACAGGGATTATCCTGTCCACCCCGTTGATGACCCCATAGGAATTGTTGAAAGGCCCACCTGTACTGGCGCATGAGCCCATGGCGATGACGTACTTTGGCTCTGCCATCTGGTCATAGATTCGTTTCACCCTGGGGGCCATCTTGTGGGTGATGGTCCCGGCGACTATCATCAGGTCCGCCTGCCTCGGCGATGCCCTGAAGACCTCCATGCCGAACCTGGAGATATCAGATTCCGAGGCCACCGTGACCATCATCTCTATGGCACAGCAGGCGGTGCCAAAGGTCAGGGGCCATAATGAGGATAACTTACCCCAGTTGAAGATCTTGTCCACCGTTGTCAGGAGTATGTTGTCCTCTATCCTCATTGCACCCACTCCAGGGCCCCTTCCTTCCATGCGTATCCCAGGCCGAAGACCAGGATGCCAATAAACAGCATCATCTCAACAAGGCCAAGGACCCCCAGTTCGGTCATTGACACCGCCCAGGGAAAGAGGAAGACGGTCTCTATGTCAAATATCAGGAAGAGCAGGGCATAGAGATAGTACTGCACGCCGATGGTGACCCTGGTGGTACCGATTGTTATCTCTCCACACTCATAGGTCTCGTACTTGGTGGGGGTTGGGGCACTTGGTCTGAATAATCTCCCGACTACCAGGGGCGCGATTGTGAACAATGTCCCGACCAATGCCGCTATTGCCACCAGCAGATAGCCTTCCAACAGGAGATCGTATGCCATGCTCCCTTCCTTTCGATTACCAAAGGGGACAATCTATAATGATTTATCATTATAAATTGATTTTACGTATATATATGAGTTATTAAAAGTATAGTCGAATCTGTAAAAATTTATTATAAAATTCGGGTTTTACACAAAAAGTATTGTGAGGGGTGGATTCAAAGAGCCCCCGGGGGGATTTGAACCCCCGACCTACTGATTACGAGTCAGTCGCTCTGGCCAGCTGAGCTACGGAGGCTTTTCCTTCGGTCTAATCTTCGATTACGACCTCACTCAAAGCCTGCTACTTCACTCCGTGAAGTATGGCTTTCCTTTTTGTTATAGGTTTTTCCCGGGGTTTTTTTCCGTGAGGAAAAAAGGCCGCGGGGTTACGACCTCACTCAAAGCCCGCTACTTCACTTTGTGAAGTATGGCTTATTTCTTTCCCAGGATTTCTATTTCAACTATCAGTTCTTGATTCTTATCCTTTAACAGGTTTATTAATCTTTCATCCAGGTCGGCTGCGGCCTTGTCGGCGCGGACCATCAGGGTCCGGGGGCAGATATATCCGCTCTTTCTGATCACGATATCGGTGGGATGGCTGAAGGGAAGGCCCGGGTGCCCCCGGCCCACTATTCTTTCCTCCCTGCCCCCTGCCGCCAGCCTGACCTGGATTACGCTGTTCTCATCCCTGGCCCGCTCCTTGAACTCTTCGCTGAGGTCTGCCATCCCCTTTGACGCAGATACCCCTATGATGCAGTCCGCCCTGGGACCGATCTCTTCATCGGTGGTAATCTCCAGGGTAGTCCGGTGTTTTGATGTCACATTTGGATGTCCCCGTGCTGTGATGACCTCGGCCATGAAATTAATTATACCATGAAAACCCATTATAACCTTAATGTTCGAGAAGGAACGGGAGGAGATGGTGGAAAGGCTGGTGGCCTACGGATACGCCAGGGACGGAAGAACCATTGAGGCCATGAAAAAGGTCCCCCGCCACGCCTTCGTCCCCGAAGACCTGCAGCGCCATGCCTACGATGATCGCCCCCTCCCTGTGGGCGAGGGCCAGACCATTTCCGCCCCCCACATGGTGGCCATGATGTGCGATTATCTCGGACTGGAGAAGGGCCAGAAGGTCCTGGAGATAGGCGCCGGGACCGGATACCACGCATGCGTCATCGCTAGGATTGTCCACCCGGGCCGGGTCCTCTCGGTGGAGAGGATAGAAAGCCTGGGCCAGCGGGCCAGGGCCAATCTGGAAAGGGCGGGCTGCGAAGGTACCGAGGTCGTAGTAGGAGACGGGACCCTCGGATATGAGAAGGAGGCCCCCTACGACAGGATACTCGTAACCGCCGGGGCCCCGGAGGTACCCCCGCCCCTGATAGACCAATTGAAACCTGGGGGGAGACTAGTGATACCCGTGGGAGGCAGGTTTGTGCAGGACCTGGTGAGGATAGTGAAGGGGAGAGACGGAGAAATATTCAGGGAAGACCTGGGGGGCTGTGCCTTTGTGCCCCTGGTAGGGGAATACGGATGGTAACGAGACCCGGGGAGTAGCGCCCATGGGAACCCCTTGGATAGATTT
>CAZHQS010000006.1:0-32745 GCA_964534545.1 Candidatus Hydrothermarchaeota archaeon | reverse complement strand
GGTGGATGATTCCCACACCCTTGAAAAACTCCGGGATACGCTGCTGCCAAAGCTGGTGAGCGGGGAGGTGCGGGTGGAGTACATCAGTGAAGATAGGGAGGTGATAATATGACAAACTATCTGAAAACAGATTTAATAGGAAAAGTAAATAATCTAAAGTCCTTTAAAAGCGAAGCTCTGCTTCCTTTATTCGAGGCTATTGCTAACTCCATAGACGCAATAGAAGACAGGGCTAAAGTAGCAGATGGAAAATTTAAACTATCGGATGGGGAAATTAAAATTAAAATCATAAGGAAACAGCAGACGCTCTCAGGAATAGAACGCGAAAAGAGAAAGAGATTATTAGATATTGATACATTTGAAATAGAAGACAATGGAATTGGATTTGATGATACCAACTATGAATCATTCAATACGGCAGAAACTACCTATAAATTGAAAAAGGGAGGCAAAGGGGTTGGGCGTTTCTTTTGGTTGAAAGCATTTAATAGAGTTGAGATTGAGAGCGTTTATGTTCAGGACGGGAAAAAGTATCTTCGGAAAATAGATTTCAGTTTAGACCGAGGAATTGAAGAAAAAGAGAACAATTCTACGGAACTGGAACGGAAAACTATTGTAAAACTTATAGATTTCAAACGGGAATACCGTAAGCATCCAAGCGCCTATAAAAAGGGGGATACTATTGCACAGCGGATTCTTGAGCACTGCATTTCATATTTCATCGGGGACATTCCTATAAATATTGGTCTGTATGATGGAGAAGATTATCATCGAATAAATGATAAATTCGAAGAAGTCAAAGAAAACATTCTCAAAGAAGAAATTGAAAAAGGGGGATTTGTATTTCATATTTCTCACATAAAACTCTATTCCACACATCTGAAAATGCATAAAATGTTTTTGACAGCAAATAGAAGGGAAGTTAAATCTTTCGATATGAGCAAACCTGAATTGCTTGGAATTAGCACCCAATTCGAAGATGAAAATGGGAAGTTCGTATATTGTGCATATGTATCTAGTGAATACTTAGATAAGAATGTAGATAGTAGTCGAATAGAATTTGATATTCCAGAAAATCCCAATACCCTAGAGCGGGAGGAGTTCCCAGTATCTATAGAAGAAATCAAAACAGAGGTGGCAAAAAGATCCAAGGTTTTTTTGGAAGATTATCTCAAAGACATTGAGGCGAAGAAAAAAGAAATGGTAGATGCTTTTATTTCTAAAAACAATCCATCATTAAGAGCTGTGCCAAAATATTCACCTGAGGTTTATGAGGAGATAGATATTAATTCCTCAGATGAAAGAATTAATGAGGTACTCTATAAGTATAAAGGAAAAACTGAATATCAGATTAAAAAAAGAAGTGAATCCTTATTGAAAAGTCAGGTTTCTTCAATTTCAGAGATAGAAAAGCAATATGAAAAAGCGGTCAAGGAACTGGATGATTTTCAGAAAGATCAGCTTGCAGGATATGTTATTTTTAGAAAAATGATCATAGACTTATTAGAAAAAAAACTTCAAGTTAATAAAGATGGCAGCTATCCAAATGAAGACGTCATCCATGACATTATAATACCCCGAAAAACAACTACACATGATTTGAGATTTGAAGACTATAATTTATGGTTAATTGACGAGCGTCTTACATTTCATGAGTTTGCTGTTTCTGACCTTCCTTTAAACAACATTACGTCCTCAGAAAGTAAAGAAAGACCCGACATTGTAGTGTTTTCAGAGATGGATGATGACCGGATTGCTAAAGCCGTGTCCATAATAGAGCTTAAAAAACCGCAAAGAACTTCTTACCAGGACAACAGACCTACTGAAAAAGTTCTGGGCTATGTAAGGAAAATTAAGGACAACAAAGTAAAATTGCCTAACGGAAGACCCTTAGAGGTAAATGAAACAACAAGGTTCTATTGTTATGTCATCTGTGACCTGACTGAAGAAATTAAGAGATTTGCAGATGATGGAAATTTCGCAACATTAAATGGAGAAAGAGGATTTTATTTATACAATCAGAACTTAAACGCCCATATAGAGATAATTGCGTACGATAAAATCTTAATTGACGTAAAACAGAGGCATAGAGCATTCTTTGAAAAACTTGAAGTAGATTTTAGATGACCCGCATCACCGAATCCGAGATAGAGGAGTTCGCCGTGGAGCTCCTGGAGGGGCAGGGCTGGCGGTATGCCTGCGGCCCGGACATCGCCCCCGACGGGGATGCGCCCGAACGGGAGGGCTTCGAGGACGTCCTGCTCCTTGACCGCCTGAGAAGGGCCGTTGCCGGCATCAATCCCGCCATCCCGGAGGAGGCCAGGGAGGAGGCAATCCGGAAACTCGAGCGCCTCCACTCCCCCGAACTCATCGCCAACAACGAGGAATTCCACAGGATGCTCACCGAAGGGATCAAGGTAACATACCGCAAGGACGGAGCAGAAAGGGGCGACCTGGTCTGGCTCATTGATTTCAAAAAACCTGAAAACAACGATTTCCTGGTGGTGAACCAGTTCACGGTGGTGGAGAACAACCTCAACAAGCGCCCTGATGTGATTCTTTTTGTAAACGGCCTGCCCCTGGTCGTCATGGAACTGAAAAACCCGGCAGATGAGAACGCCACCGTGAAATCCGCCTTCCGTCAGATCCAGACCTACAAACAGGCCATACCGACTCTTTTCAACTACAACGGCTTCATAGTCATCTCGGACGGCCTGGAGGCAAAGGCCGGCTCCCTCTCCTCGGATTTCAGCCACTTCATGGCCTGGAAATCCATAGACGGCACCACGGAAGCCTCACCCCTGGTAAGCCAGCTGGAGACCCTCGTCAAGGGGATGCTGAATCCAGAGACCCTCCTGGACATCATCCGCCACTTCATCGTCTTCGACAAATGGAAAAAGGAGGACAAAAAGACCGGCATCACCTCCATCCAGACCGCCAAGAAACTGGCCTACTACCACCAGTATTATGCCGTCAACAAGGCGGTGGAATCCGTCCTCAGGGCGGCAGGATACGCCCCGGGAAGGGTAATGGAATCCCCTGAAAGCTACGGCCTGCCGGACGTGGGGGCACAGCCCCCCGGGGACCGCAAGGGCGGGGTGATATGGCACACCCAGGGCAGCGGCAAATCGTTGTCCATGGTCTTTTTCACAGGAAAGATCGTCCTCAAAATGGACAACCCCACCGTCCTGGTCATCACCGACCGCAACGACCTGGACGACCAGCTCTTCGACACCTTTGCTGCCTCGAAGCAGCTCCTCAGGCAGGACCCCGTCCAGGCCCAGAGCAGGGAGCATCTAAAAAACCTGCTGGACGTGGCGTCCGGGGGCGTGGTCTTCACCACCATACAGAAGTTTATGCCCGAGGAGGGCAGCGTCTACCCCATGCTCTCGGACCGCAGCAACATCGTGGTCATCGTGGACGAGGCCCACCGGTCCCAGTACGGCTTCAAGGCCAGGACCGTGGACGTAAAGGACGAAAAAGGCCGCACCACGGGCAAGAAGGTGGTCTACGGCTTTGCCAAATACGTCCGGGACGCCCTGCCACAGGCCACCTTCATAGGCTTCACCGGCACCCCCATCGAAAAGGACGACCGGAACACCCCGGCGGTCTTCGGCAACTATGTGGACATCTACGACATCTCCAGGGCCCAGGAGGACGGGGCCACGGTAAAGATATACTACGAGAGCAGGCTGGCAAAGATAGCCCTCTCCGAGGAAGGCAAAAAACTCATCGCCGAGCTGGACGAGGAACTGGAAAAAGAAGACCTTGCAGAGACCCAGAAGGCCACGGCGAAATGGACCCGGCTGGAAGGCATCATCGGCAGCAGTGAACGGATAAAGCGCATCGCAGGGGACATAGTGGACCACTTCGAAAAGCGCCAGGAGGTCTTCGAGGGCAAGGCCATGATCGTCACCATGTCCCGGCGCATCGCCGCCGACCTCTATGAGGAGATCATCAGGATAAGGCCCGGGTGGCACCATGACGACCTCAAAAAGGGGACCATCAAGGTGGTGATGACCTCGGCATCCTCCGACGGACCCCAGATGGCAAAGCATCATACAACAAAGGAACAGAGACGGGCCCTGGCGGAACGAATGAAGGACCCCGAGGATGAACTCAAGCTGGTGATCGTGTGCGATATGTGGCTTACCGGCTTCGACGTCCCCTGCCTCCATACCATGTATCTTGATAAACCCATGAAAGGCCATACTCTGATGCAGGCCATCGCCAGGGTGAACCGGGTCTACAAGGATAAGCCCGGGGGCCTCATCGTGGACTACCTGGGCATCGCCGCGGACCTCAAGAAGGCCCTGGCCTTCTATTCCGAAGGCGGAGGCAGGGGCGACCCCGCCGTCCTCCAGGAACAGGCCGTCCAAGTGATGAAGGAGAAGCTGGAGACGGTATCCGGGATGTTCCATGGCTTCCCCTACCGGGACTACTTCACCGCCGACACCTCCGGGAAGCTCTCCATAATCCTGGCCGCCGAGGAGCACATCCTGGGCCTTGAAGACGGCAGGAAGCGGTACATCGACCAGGTGGCAGCCCTCTCCAGGGCCTTCTCCATGGCGGTCCCCCACGAGGAGGCCATGGCGGTAAAGGACGATGTATCCTTCTTCCAGGCGGTGAAGGCCAGGCTGGTGAAGTTCGACCGCCCCGGGACCGGCAGGTCCGACGAGGAGCTGGAGACCGCCATCCGCCAGGTCATCGACCAGGCCCTGGTCACCCAACAGGTGATAGACGTCTTCGATGCCGCCGGGATAAAAAAACCGGACATCTCCATCCTCTCGGAGGAGTTCCTCATGGAGGTCCGGGCCATGGAGCACAAGAACATCGCCCTGGAAGTCCTCAAGCGCCTCCTCAACGACGAGATCAGGGCCAGGATGAAGAAGAACCTGGTCCAGGGCCGCAGGCTCATGGATATGCTGGAGGAATCCATCAGGAGGTACCACAACAAGGTCATCAGCGCGGTGGAGGTCATCGAGGAACTCATCGATATGGGCCGGGAGATAAGGGACATGGACAAAGAGCCCCGGGAGATGGGTCTGTCCGAATACGAGTATGCCTTCTATACCGCCATCGCCGACAATGAAAGCGCCAGGGAGGTCATGGGGAAGGAAACCCTCCGGGAGCTGGCCGTGGTCCTCTACGAGAAGGTCAAAAAGAACGCTTCCATCGATTGGACCATCAGGGAGAGCGCCAGGGCGAAGCTGAAGGTGATAGTAAAGCGCACCCTGCGCCAGTACGGCTATCCCCCGGACAGGCAGGCCCTGGCAACCGAGACCGTCCTCAAGCAGGCCGAGATGATCGCCGACGAACTGGCCAGTGAGGCCTAACGTAAAACGTGGTGAAGCACCTTTCCCACGTTAAAATTTTTATATCCACCCGTGAGGTGACGGCGGTGAAGGCGGCATGGCTCATCCTCATTTTGCTCCTCATCCCCTCCGTCCAGGCCGCCCCCTCCCTCACGGTGGAGAAGGCCCTGGATAAGCAGGACGTCAAGGTGGGGGATGAGGTGACGGTGCTTTTGCGCTTCACCAACCCCTTCGGGAAGGAGGTGCCGGTCCGGATAGTGGACAAGAACCTCCTGGGAGGCAACGGTCTGGACATCCAGTGCCTGGAGTACACCCTGCCCGCCGATGGGGAGACCACCATTGCGTATGAACCTATCACCCCATACAGCCCAGGGATCTTCACCCTGGACCAGGCCGAGGTGACCTACACCAACCCGGAGACCGGGAAGGAGGAGACGGTGAAATCCAACTCTCTGGAGGTGGAGGTCACAGGCTCTGCCAAAGGCGCTGCCCAGGGGGTCACCACCATCTACCAGTGCGGGGGGATGAGCATGCGCTCCACCTCCTTCTCCTCCGGGAGCTCCTTCAGCATCCAGATGGGCCAGGGAGGCATGACCCCGCCATCCTCTCCATCCCAGTCCCCCCGGGACAGGCTCCAGAACAACCAGATGAACCAGAACACCCAGCAGCTGAAGCAGGAGATAGAGAGGCGGCGCCAGGAGCAGGCGAGGCTGGAGCAGGAGTTCCGGGAGAACCTGGCAGAGGACCCGGAGTTCCAGGAGACCCACAGGAGGCTCCTGGATGAGGGTTACAACCTTTCAGGCACTGCCTTCAACCTCACCTCCAACGATACCGGGAGTTTCGAGCTGACCTACCGGAAGCCCACCGGGGAGACCGCCACCATGAAGGGGGAGATGGAAAACGGCAAGCTCAGGGAGATGATGGTCCAGACACAGGAGGACAGGGAGAGAATCCTGGCCGCCCTGGAGGGGGACGAGAGGTTCCAGAAGTATGACAGGGAGTTCAAGGAGCAGGGGTTCAACCCGGGCCAGCCGGTCTTCAACCAGTTCTCCAAGAACAAAACAGAGGTAACCATACCCTACCGGAACGACAAAGGGGAGGAACGCAACATCACCGCCCTCTACCAGGACGGCGCCATAAGAAAGGTAAAGCTGGAGGAAGGTCCAGAAAAGGAAAAGGCCCGGTGGTGGGTCTGGCCCCTGCTCCTAGTCCTCCTGGCCCTGGCCTTCTGGTACCTCTACAGGAGGTTCGACAGGTATCAGGAGCCTGCCCCAGCGCCTGTGGAGAGGGCATCACCCATGGACTTTGCCAGGGAGGCGAGGGAGATGCTGGCCGAAGCAGAAAAGCTCTTCGAGAAGGGCAGGGCAAAGGATGCCTGCGAGATGGTCTCCCGGGCGGTGCGGTTCTACTTCTCCCAGAGGCTCGGGATAGAAAAGGAGCTGACCAACCAGGAGCTTCTGGACATCCTGAAGGGAAAGAGGGAATACGGGGACGTCAAGCACTGCCTGGGGTCCTGCGCCCTGGTGGAGTTCGCCAGGGGGAAAATCGGCCGGACTGAATTCGATGAACTGGTGGAAAGGGCGAGGGGAATAATCAGATAAGTCTCCCGGGGTTCGCCTATTTCCTTGCCTGTAATGTAGCCCATGTTTTCGATGTTCTGCCCTGGCGGATGTAGGTTATCTCTATCTCATCCCCTGCCTTCCTGGATGCGATGATCCCTGCCAGCTCCTCCATGGACTCCACGGCCTCGCCGTCGATTTCTGTGATGATGTCCCCGCCTATGGTCATGTACTGCCCCCTGTAGAGGACCACCACTTCACCCCCTTCCAGTCCCGCCTCATGGGCAGGGCTTCCCTGGACCACGGCCACCACCAGGACCCCCTTGTCCACCGGCAGGTTCAACGCCCTGGCCAGCCTGTCCGTAATGGTGATGCCGGTGATCCCCAGCCAGGGTCTGCTGATGAGTTCCTGGTGCCTGGCGATTATGGTCTCCATGGCCTCCCTGGCCTTGTTGATGGGTATGGCAAAGCCTATGCCGATGCTGCCCCCGCTGGTGGAGAAGATGGCGGTGTTAATCCCCACCACCTCGCCCCTGGAGTTGACCAGGGGGCCGCCGGAGTTACCGGGGTTGATGGAGGCATCGGTCTGGATGAGGCCCTCCATGGGGTATCCCTCACCGCTGATAATGCTCCGGTTGAGGGAGCTTACAATCCCCAGGGTGGCGGTCCTGTCCAGGCCGAAGGGGTTTCCGATGGCCACCACCATGTCCCCCACCTCCAGGGTGTCGGAGTCCCCCAGGGGTGCGGGCATCAGGCCCACCGGCGGGTCCTTGAGCCTGATGACAGCGATGTCGTTCTCGGGGTCGGTCCCCACCAGCTCCGCATCGTAGGTGCTCCCGTCGCTCAAGGTGACCTCCAGTTTGCTGGCATCCTGGATCACGTGGTTGTTGGTGAGGACATACCCCTCCTCCGAGACGATGATGCCCGAGCCGGTACCCTCCTGGGGGATGATGTCGAAGAAGAAGCCCCTTCTCAGTACCGTGGAGGTTATGTGCACCACCGAGGGGGAGACCCGGTTGTAGGAGTTACTCACCAGCTCCTCCGGGGACCCGGTTATATTGAGGACGGCGTAGGCGGGCTCCGGTTGGGTGATGGGGGAAAGGGCCACCCCTTGGGTCAGGTGCTCCCAGGCCAAGTAACCCCCCAGGCCCCCGGCCCCGAAGGCGGCTCCAAGAAAGATGACGGCAAGGAAGAGGGCAGTTCTGTCCATGGAAGCTATTATTGTAACTTAAGGTTATTAAAATTTTTGCACGTGTTAACTTAGCTTGTTTTTAGTAACAAATAGTGTCTAAAACCGTGGAAGAGGTGGAAGGTGGTATCCGTGGACCGGGACACTGGGTGGCTGCTTGCGGTGATGGCCGCCTATGTCCTGGTCCTCTTCATGCTGGACAGCATGGTGTGACAGGAGGTGAGGTACTATGTGGAGAGATCCTTGGGAAGAGCTTCGGAAGTTTGAAAGAAGGATGAACAGGCTCTTCGATGAATTCTGGACCTATGGTCCCAGGCTTCTGCCCTCGGGCAGGGCGGAACTGGAACCCGCAAAGATCAGTCTGGAGACCAGGGAGCCCTACACGGACATCCAGGAGACCGACAAGGAGGTCATCCTGACGGCGGAGATGCCGGGGGTCGACAAGAAGGATATCAAGATCAACGCCACCGAAGACGGCATCGAGATCAGCGCCGAGAGGCGCTACGAGAAGGAGGAGAAGGACAAGGGCTTCCTGAGGCGTGAACGATCCTACGGACGCTACTACAGGAGCTATGCCCTCCCGGCAACCGTGGACCCAGACAAGGCCAAGGCCACCTACAACAATGGGGTCCTGGAGGTCCGTCTGCCCAAGACCAAGGTAAAAAAGGGCACCTCGGTAAAGGTTCAGTAAAGGGGACAGGCACCTGTCCCCTATTCTATTTTTCACCTTGAAAGCAACATATATATGAGCGCCGCTTTCTGATTCGAAAGCAGAGAGATGACCGAGGCGGACCACTACCAAAAGGGAAGGGCCCTGGCAGAGGAGGGCAAACACTGGGAGGCCCTGGAGCTATATGAGAAGGTCCTGGAGGAGTCCCAGGAGGATGCCAGGCTCTGGAACAACAGAGGTGTGTCCCTGGCGAGCCTTGGCAGGACCTCCGAGGCCATAGAGTCCTTCGAAAGGGCCCTCATGATCGAGAGGGAGTACCCGGCGGTCTGGCACAACCTGGGCATCGCCCTTCTGGAGGCGGGGAGGACAGGAGATGCCCTGGATGCCTTTCTCCAGGTGGTGGAGCTGGACCCGGAGCACCGTCCCGCCCTTTTGAGCGCCGCCTCCTGCCTCCTGGAAACAGGTAGGTACCGGGAGGCCAGGGGGTATTATCAGAAGGCCGCTTTGGTGGAAGAAGACGCCCTGGCCCTGAACGGCCTGGGCCTCTGCAACCTGAACCTGGGGGAAGTGGAGGCTGCCAAGGAGAACTTTGAGGCAGCCCTGGACCTCAACCCCGCCGACCAGAAGGTCTGGTTCAACCGGGCAGTGGCTTTAATTGAGCTCGGGGACCTGGAAGAGGCCCAGAGGGCCTTTGATCGCGCCCTAGAGCTGGAGCCCGGGGACCTGGACGCCCTCAGGGGAAAGGGATACTGCCTCATAAAGATGGGTAAGGTCCAGGAAGGCAGGAGATTGATGGAGGAATCCGGAGAGCTGGGTTTCGGTATCACATCCAGGAACTAGAATTCGAGCATGTCACCTATTTTTATCCCCTTCTTTTTGGCCTCCCCGGCATTGACCTCCAGGACCCATCGGCAGGGAGCCTTTGGGTCATAGATGGACCAGGGCTTCAGCAGGGCCATGTCCGTAACCTTCCTTTCATCATCGATGAAGACCAGATCGATGGGGAAGCGCATGAAGAAGCCGTGGACCGCGCGGGACCTGAAATGGGGTGAGAATTCTATGAGGAGCCCCTGGTCATGGGGCAGAGACGGCCGGAACATGAGGCCCAGGAGCCTGGTGAAGAAGGTGTCAGCCAGGCGGGCCTCCCAGAGGACCGTACCGTCCTTGGTGATATGGAGGCTTGTCATGTCTTTAGAAAAATATTTATCCTCTACAAGGACTATAGCATACTAATGAAAATAGGTGTCTACTTCATCCTTTTTATTCTCCTGGACCTCCTGGTTTTCAAGTATGAGTACGGGATCTTGCAGAGCCCCTTCGGTGAGGATATCCAGGGGGAGACCTGGCACCCCTGGGAGCTGCTGGAGGAGGGCCAGAGTTTTCGGTTTGCCGTCAATTCCTATTCCAGGTCCTTCCCTGGAGCCACCCTGACCTATGACATCCTAAACGAGATTGAGAACGGCTTCCGTCTCCGGGGCAAGGTAGAGGGGGAGGGATGGTCAGATACCAGTGGGGGCAGGTCAGCAAGTATAAAGACCGAGGACCTCTCCATGGTCATCGTCCGGCCGGGGCAGCAGGTCAGCATCGGGGAGGGGGAAGGGGACTTCACCATAAACAGGTACGAGCTCAGGGCAGAGGATTCCGGCTCACCGGCCATGGCATGGAACGCCTATGTCTACCATCCCATATTCATGCGCTTTGCAAGGAATACCCTCGGTGAGGGCGAATGGGTCTTCACCGATGTCAGGGGGTATGTGAGCTCCGTGAAGGTCTACAGGTATGGGGACGGCTACGTCTGCGAGATAATCCCCAAGGGCAGGGAGCTGGATAAGCTGTGGATCTCCCCCGACCAGCCCCTCCCCTATAAACGTGAGAAATATTCAAGCAAGGGGGCATTGGAATATGTGGTCATCCGTTTGGAAAAAACGCATAAGGAGGTGGATAAATGGGCGACATGAACGTGGTCATTGCCAACATAACCCTGACTGTCATCTGGGCCCTGGTCGGGGCGATTTGCCTGGCGGTAGTCTCTCCTGTGGCCATCAAGGTCTTTGACCTCATGACCAAGGGGGTCAACGAGGAGGAGGAGCTGAGAAAGGGAAATGTTGCCGTTGGCCTGGTCCTGATGGGAGTCATCATAGGCATCTCCATCATCGTGGCCGCCGCCATAATGTCATGAGAAAGGGAATCTTACTGGTAGCGGCCATCGCCCAGGTCATCATCCTGGGGGCCCTGGCCATGATGCACTTTGAGGGCCTGGGCACAGGGGATGCCCTCTATTATGTAGTCCTCACCATCACCACCGTGGGCGTGGAGGGCTTCGCTCCCGTCACCCCCGGGGGCAGGATCGTTACCATCCTTCTCATCGTCCTGGGTCTAAGCATAATTCTCTCGGTCATGGAGATGGTCTTCTCCTACATCATAGAGCAGAGCACCAGGGCGCGGCTGGGTCTTAAGACCATCAGAAAGTTTGAGGGGCACATGGTGATATCCCGCTTCACCGATGCGGTGGAACCTGTCCTCAGGATCATGAAGGCCAGGGACCTGCCCTTTGTGGTGGTGGAGAATGACCCGAAGAACATAAAGAGACTTCAGGCCCAGGGTATTCCATATATCAACGGCGACCCCACTGAAGGTGAGACCCTGAAAAAGGCCGGGCTGGAGAGGGCGCGCTCGGTGGTCCTGGCCTCCAAGGACGACGCCGAGGATGTCTTTGTGGCCATGACCGCCAAGGGCATCAATCCTGAGGTAAAGGTTATCCTCGAGGTCAGCAGCCTGGAGACGGTGCCCATCCTTAAGAGGGTGGGGGTGGACGTGGCCATAAACCCCATCGATGCCACCGTCGAGGCCCTGGTTACCAATTCGGTGTCCCATGGTTTTGTCATCCACCCCCTTCATGGCGAATACGTGGTGGCCCATGTGGATGTCTCCGGCACATCATTGATCCTTGGCAAGAGGGCGGAGGATATCCCGTCCCTTGCTGGGGTCTGGAGGGACGGGACCTTCTACCGGGAAGGGATTTCCATCCAGGAGGGGGACTGTCTCCTGTTCATAGGGAAGGAGAATAAGCTGGAATGGGCCAGGCGCCTCTCCACTCCCCCGGGGGCTGGGGGGCACGTGATCATATGCGGGTACAGTTACATGGGGGCAAGCGTTGCCAAGGAGCTCAAGGAGCTGGGGATGCCCTACAGGGTGATAGAGGCCGACGTCTCCAGGGTCCGCCAGGAAATGGACCCCTCCACAAATGTGACCTATGTGGGGGGCGCGGTTCCAAATGTAGTGATAGGGGATGCCAAGACCGAGGAGGGCCTGGTGGCCGCAGGAATCAGAGAGGCCAGGTCCATGGTGATAACCGTGGGCAGCGACTCGGAGGCCACCTTCATAATCCTCATGGCCAAACACCTCAACCCTGACCTGAAGATAGTGGCCGTGGCCAAGCGCCTGGAGGCCGTGGAAAAGATCTACCAGGCAGGGGCCACCAAGGTTATATCCCCGGCCCTCATCGCAGGGGAGAGGATAATCCAGGCGGCAACCCTTGAGGAAGGCGGGGGTGAGGAGATACCCTTCAAGAACTACCGTATCGCCAAATGTCCGGCATCAGCGGCACCGCCGGGCGGTCTTGTCCTTGCCTCCCTCACCGAGGAGGGCCTCCTCCTGGGTTCCGAGGTGGCCGAGGGGGCCAGGGGGGTCCTTGTCCTGCATCCTGAAGGCGTTGAGACGGTCGATGCAGTAGAGGTCGCTGCCGAGTTATCGTAGCCTATTTATGGCCAGACCCTTCTTTCCCTACTATGGATGAAAGTCTTTACCTGGAGATCCTCGCATCCTTGAAAGGCCTGGGGGATATCCCCGGCCTCGCAAGGCGCCACGGTACCCCCGAGGCCGTCCTCCTGATGATCCTCAACCAGAAGGTTGTGGAGGAGACCAGAGGGGGAAGGTTCTACAGGGTGAAGGCGAACTCGGCCGGGCTCCTGGAGCGCTGGGAGGGGGGAGAGACCCTCCTGGATTTGGCCCGACGGGCGGACTTTTCCCCGGTCCTCCTGGCATCCTTCCTCCTGGAGGAGATAGGCTTCGGCAGGAAGCAGATAAAAAGGATGATGAAAAACCCTGATATGGTCAAGGACCAGAGGCTGAGACAGGAGCTGGAAGCTGCCCTTGGGGCTGACCACGTCTATTCCCCCTGGGCCCACAGGTTGCAGGAAAGGAGGGGCGCCAAGGGCGAGGGTATAATCAGGGACTGGCTGGAAGAAAAGGGTATCAGGTTCAAGGGGGAGAAGGATATGGGGGGAGGCAAGACCCCGGACTTCGTCATGGAATCCGAGCTCTTGGTGGACGGGAGCCCCATCACCTGGATCGACAGCAAGGCCAGTTTCGGCAGCCCCACCGAGCACAGGAAGAACATGAAGAGACAGCTGCGGTTCTACCTGGAGGAGTTCGGGCCCGGCATGGTGGTCTACTGGTTCGGGTATGTGGAGGGGGTGGGCGGTGATGGGGTAATAGTAAAGGATGGCGATTTCTTCGAGGGCTTCGAAAAGGACATTGAGGGACTCTTCAGGATGACGGGGGTGGGGAGATGAGGGTCTCGACCATCGGGTACGGGGGCAGGGCCATCGGTGAGTTCATCAGGGTCCTGGGGGACAACCGGGTCGAGGTTGTAATCGATGTCAGGTCAAACCCCTACTCCCGCTTCGAGGACTATAACAAGGGGCGGCTGGAAAGGGTCCTCCCGGAGTCCGGGATTGGCTATATTCACCTGGGGAAGGAACTGGGGGGCATCAGGGACAGGCCCTACACCGAGCACATGGAGTCAGAGGAGTTTCGACAGGGAATCGAGAGGCTTCTGGAGCTTGCAGGGGAGAAGAGGGTCGTCCTCATGTGTGCCGAGAAGGACCCGGCCTCCTGCCACCGCAGGTACATCGCCGACCATCTTGCCAAGATGGGCATCGAGGTGGTCCACATCATGGAGGGGACGGCGGTCCAGAGGAGGCTTTTGTGATGGACCCTGACGAGGTCTTCAAGGACAGCACTACCCTCCTAGAGGCCATGAAGGAGGCCGATGCCCTCACACGAAGGCGTCACGGCGACCATGTCACCCTGGAGCGGGCCATCTTCCTGTCCTGGTGGTGTAGTAAGGGGGACTGCGCCTTCTGCTATATGTCCACCCAGAAGGGGAGGGCCGACCCGAAAAAGGCCCGCCGCCATCCGGCCAGCATCCTCTGCGAGGCCGAGCTCATGCGGCGCATCGGCTGGAACGTGGAGTTCCTCTCCGGGGGCTTCGGCTCCTATGATGCGAGGGGGATAAACGAGCTCGCCGAGATGGTGGCCCTCACCACCGGCAGGCCGGTCTGGCTCAACGTGGGCGAGATGGGCGCAAAAGATTTAGATATACTTGGCGAGGCGGTGGAGGGTATCACCGGCGCCGTGGAGACCGTGAACCCCAAAGTACGGAAGACAGCATGCCCTTCCAAACCCCTGGAGCCCATAATCAGAATGTTAAAAGATGCCAAGGACAGGGGGTTCAAGACCGGGATCACCATCGTCCTGGGCCTGGGGGAGAGCCGGGGTGATCTGCCCGCCCTCTTTGACCTCATGGGGGGACTCGAGCTGGACAGGGTGACCTACTACACATTGAACCCCCACCACGACACCCCCTATGCTGACACCCCTCCCCCGGCCTCCCTCTACCAGGCCGGGGTGATTGCAGCCACCAGGTTGAGGTTTCCCGGCATCAAGATCATCGGCGGCACCTGGATAGACCAGCTGTCCAACATCGGTCCCATGCTCCTGGCCGGGGCCAACGGGATAACCAAATACCCCTTCCTGGAGATGTTCGGCACCCGGTTCGGGGCCAAGGTGGAGAATGAGGTGGAGGCTGCGGGGCGCAGGCTCCTGGGGACCTTCACTGACCTGGAGGTTATCAGGGGCAGGAAACGACTGCCGGAGGAGAGGGACCCGGTCCATGTCCTGGGATACAGGGCCCCGAAGGTCTCAAGAGAGGCAGAGGCAAGGGCAACGGCCCTGGAGGAGAAAAAGCAACTGAGGATCGAGAGCTACCTTAAGGAAATCGATAAGCGAAATTAGGGCTCCCTGACCAGGATGATCTCGTCGGTGGAGTCCACGTCCTTCATCTTTATGATGCGCCTGTCGGTGCCCTTGACGGCCACCAGCTCATCCACCCCCCCGTCAGGGCCCAGGATGACCGATTCCACCTTCCCCCAGTAGGCTCCCAGGAGGGTATATACCTCCATGCCCACGAACTCGTGCCTGGAGCCGAAGGGTATGGCCTCCCTGGCGGCCTCATCCTTGACAAGCACCACATGGTCCATGGCAGAGACATCCTCCTTCTCCAGCTCAACTGATGTCTTATCATCCACTATCTCGAATTCCTCCACCTCCCCATGCTCCATCTCCACACCCTTTACCCTCCCCAGGTATTCCCCGGTCTCGGTATAGGCCTTGAGCTCGGGCACCCGCTCCAGCTTCTGACCCAGGAGGATCAGGGCGATCCCGTTGGTGAGGAGGACCATGCCGGGGATGAAGAGCAGGAAGGTGACTTCATGGATGGCCCCCATACCGAAGGGGGGAGAAACCTCGGGGGTAAAGAGACCTGTGGCGAACCTGTAGAACTTGATGGGGGCAATTAGCGCAAAAAGACCCAGAAGGACATTCAAGACCCCGATTCCCTGAATTACCCGCATCGATACACCGATTTAAGATTGCCCCTTACTCCCTTATTAAGCTTTCTGGTTTCAGGGGCCCAGGGTGGAGAGGTGCTTTATCCTCTTGAGCATGTTGGGGTGGGTGCTCATGAGCTCCATGAGCTTGTCCGAGGTATCAACCCTCACCTTCTTGTGGCGGATGTTTATGAGCTCGTCCATGTCTATGGTGCCGCTCATGTCGGTGTCCACCTGGGCCAGGTCGTTGATCTCGCTTCTGGCCCTGGAGGGGTCGTTGAGGAAGAAGGCCTTGTAGCCCTCCATGGACTTGAGGGCCTCTTTGGGGACCCTGGCGCTGCCGTAGACAAGCTTGTATAAAGCGGTGGCCAGATGGTGAGGTGAATTTCCCAAATTCACCGAACCCCGGTCGGCATAGTACTCCCTGATCCTGGAGCCGTAGAGGACCAGGAGGTTGGTGATGAAGTAAAGGAGGAAGGCAAAGATGCCGATGGCTATCTGGTTGCCCCGGTCACGGCCGCCGTGGGACCACATGGTGCTCCAGGCGATGTACCAGCAGATGGTGGGGATGACCGAGAGGGCGGTGATGACGGCCACGTCCCTGTTCTTGAGATGGGATATCTCGTGGCCAAGGACGGCCCTGAGCTCGTCCCTTGTAAGAAGCCTCATTATCTCCTTGGTCACACAGACGTGGCCCCCGGAGAGGAAGGTGCCGTAGGCGAAGGCGTTGGGGATGGGTTTGTTCGATATGCCTACCTTGGGTTTCTTGATCTTGGCGGCTCTGGCCAGCTCTTCCACCATCTGGTGGAGCTCCGGCGCCTCGCTCTCGGAGACGTACCGGATGCCCATGGACCACTTGACCATCTTGGGCCCGATGAGGTACTGGATCAAGAGCATGACGGAGGCCATGATGCCGTAGAACCAGAAGGTCCCCCCGGGCAGAATCACCACTGCCAGGGCATAGACTATGGCGAACATCACGCCGAGCAACATGTACATGCGCATCTGGAGCCACATGATTATCGAATCCTCCTTTTTTCTAACTTTTTCTAAGATTAACTATGGTAGGGGTTTTTGGAGAAATATCCTAAACTAAACACAGCTCGTAAAATAGGCTTAAAGGTTTTCCTCACCCATTGAAACCTATCTAAGCAAACTCTTCTCCTTGACCTAGTGCAGGAAAGAGAGTGTTCACTACATTTCTTAACTTTTACCGTGTTTGTTGCAAAATGTAGTGAACTACCCCACCGCTACCACGGTGGTGTTCCAGGGCATCTCCGGGAACTGGTAGGTCTTTCCAACCTTCACATTATGCTCCAGCTCCATCTGGTTGCCCAGGATCCACAGGATGGTGGAGTTCCAGGGAAGCCCCGGGAACTGGTAGATATCGCCGGGGGCCAGGAGGGTCTGCATGCTGACGTTCTCCCCGGCAGAGAGTACCTTGACATCGGCGTTGAGTTCAGAGACAAAGACCACCTCTCCAGCGGTGGCATTGGTACCAAACATCTCCCTGAACCTCTCCGCCGGCAGCTGGAAGAACATGGGGAAGTCAACCGTTATCCTCTTGGGGACCTCCTGGATGATGGGGATGGTCTTCACCTTGGCGGGGTCATGGAGGCCGTAGGCTTCCTCCGGTGGTATGACAGCGGTCTTGGTCTGGTTCACCACCATCCCCACCACCGCATCATTGAAGCCTTCTATCATCATCCCGCTGCCCACCACGAACTCCAGGGGCGGTCCTCCCAGGTTGGAATCGAAGACCTCGCCGTCCTCCAGGTAGCCAACGTACTCCACCTCCACTATGTCCCCATCCTCCACCTGGGAGGAGGTGCCGTTACCCTTGGTGAGGTTCAAGAGGGTGATGTTGAAGATGAGGGTCTTCCCGGCCAGGGGCGAATTGGTGTCCACCATGATATGGGTATCGTTGTAGGTGACCGGGAACTGGAAGGTCCTGCCGCCAAGGACCTGGGTGATGAAGGTGACTCCCTCGGGGTTGTGACGCAGGGTGATGTTCGGGATGGTGTAGATGGGATTTGGCGGGGGGGTGAGGACCGGCTGGGGTGTGGTTTCATTTCCCCTGGGCCTTGCAAAGAGAAAACCCCCGGCCAGGGTGCCAAAGACCATCACACCGATGAGGATCAGCAGGACTGGGGTGTTTGTCTCTTCGGATGATTTCTTCTTAGACCTTCTCCTATTCTTCATAATGATGCCTGATTGCTGGGGGCCCTATTTAAATCAATCTGTTAAAACAAGGGACAGGGGGAAAGGCGTTGAGAGGAGGGTGGAGGTAGAAAAAAGTTCAAGGCCTTCCCTGTCCGTAAAGGTTTTTTTAGACTAACGTCTACAACCATATTCGACGATTGTCCCGATTTCAGTCCTCTTCCCTGGACAGACCCTCCTCGAAGCGCTGGGCGATCTCGGTGTACCTGGAGACATCCCTCTTGGACATGGGCTTGAGCTTCTTCAGGGCCTCCTCGAAGTGCTTCTTCCGAAGCTTCAGGTCCTTTTTGAGGGTCTCCCTGTCCATCTCTTTGCCCTTCTCCACGTACTCCCTTATGGCCAGCATCACCGCCTCGTTGCACACCGCCGCTATGTCAGCGCCGGTATAGCCGTCGGTCTTCTCTGCCAGGTCCTCCAGGGAAACGTCCTCCGCCAGGGGCTTCCTTGCGGTATGGATCCTGAAGATGGCCTTCCTGGCCTCCCTGTCCGGCGGCGGGATATAGATGAGGCGGTCGAACCTGCCCGGGCGCAGGAGGGCGGGGTCCACTATGTCGGGACGGTTGGTGGCTGCGATGACCACCACACCCCGCAGCTCCTCCAGGCCGTCCAGCTCCGTCAGGATCTGGCTTATCACCCTGGCGGTGACGTTGGAATCGAAGGACTGGCCTCTCACCGGGGCGATGGCGTCTATCTCGTCGAAGAAGACGATGGAGGGAGCCGCCTGGCGGGCCTTCTTGAAGGTCTCCCGTATGGCCTTCTCAGACTCGCCCACCCACTTGGACAGGACCTCGGGTCCTTTGATGGAGATGAAGTTGGCCTCTGACTCGGTAGCGACAGCTTTGGTCAGGAGGGTCTTACCGGTCCCAGGCGGGCCGTAGAGGAGGATGCCCTTGGGGGCCTGGGAGTCCATGTGGGCGAAGAGCTCCGGGTACTTCAATGGCCACTCCACGGCCTCTTTGAGCTCCTGCTTGGGGTCCTCCAGACCGCCCACGTCGTCCCATTCCACGTCAGGGACCTCCACCAGGACCTCCCTCATGGCCGAGGGCTCCACCTCCCGGAGGGCGTCTGTGAAGTCGGCCATGGTGACGTGGATCTTCTCCAGGATATCGGCAGGGATGCTCTCCACCTCCAGGTCGATCTCCGGCAGGACCCTGCGCAGGGCCCGCATGGCCGCCTCCTTGCAGAGGGCCTCCAGGTCGGCCCCCACGAAACCGTGGGTGATGTCGGCCAGCTTGTCGATGTTCACGTCCTCGTCCAGGGGCATTCCCCTGGTGTGGATCTGGAGGATCTCCTTGCGGCCGTCCCGGTCAGGGACGCCTATGACTATCTCCCGGTCGAAGCGGCCGGGTCTCCTGAGAGCGGGATCCAATGCATCGGGTCTATTGGTAGCTCCGATGACCACCACCTGCCCCCTGGACTCCAGACCGTCCATCATGGCCAGGAGCTGGGCCACCACCCGGCGCTCAACCTCTCCGGTGACCTCTTCCCGCTTGGGGGCGATGGAATCGATCTCGTCGATGAAGATGATGGAGGGGGCGTTCTCCTCGGCCTCCTTGAAGATCTCCCTCAGGCGTTCCTCGGACTCCCCGTAGTACTTGCTCATGATCTCCGGGCCGCCGATGCTGTGGAAGGAGGCATCGGTCTCGTTGGCCACGGCCTTGGCCAGGAGGGTCTTGCCTGTGCCGGGGGGGCCGTGGAGCAGGACACCCTTGGGGGCTTCCACACCCAGCCGTTCGAAGAGCTCCGGGTGCTTCAGGGGCAGCTCGATGGTCTCCCGGACCTTCTGGACCTCGTACTTGAGGCCACCGATATCCTCGTAGGTGACCCTGGGGATCTTGGTCTCGGCCATCTCCTTGGCGGGTTTTTCGCTGATCTCGATGGTGGTATCCATGGTGATGATGCCAGCAGGGGCAGGCGGCTGCATCGCCACTACCACCAGGCCAATTTTCCTCCCCATGACATTGATTTCCAGTATGTCCCTCTTGGTCACAACCCTGTTCTCCAGGAACTGCTTCAGGTAGGTCTCTCCCCCTACTATCCTCAGGGGCTCTGTTGGGGCGAGCTTGATCCTGCTGGCATTTTTTGCCTCGATCTTCCTGACCCTGACCTTCTCATCGATGCTTGTGCCGGCATTCCTACGGATGGAACCATCGATTCGAATGGTCTTGAAGCCCACATCGTCGGGATATCCAGGCCAGTACTTGGCCACGGTTTTCCTGGTACCGTGTATCTCCACCACGTCGCCAGATGCAAGTCCCATCTCCCTTGCTACAGAAGGGTCTACCCTGGCGATCCCTCTGCCGACGTCGTTAGCCCTGGCCTCTGCGACCTTTAGTTCTGCTTCCATATGTTCCACCTCCTTTTAACCCATCCTCCGGATGGCATCCATGAGCTCGTGCTCCGAGCCCGGGGCGCCAGTGATGATGTACCTTCTGTTCAGTACAAGGGTGGGGACACCTTTTATCCCGTATTCGGCTGCCGCCCGCTGGTTCTCTGGTTCGGTGACGTCCCTCTCTATGAGAAGGGCGCCGGGGAGCTGCCTCACCACCCTCTCAGCCACCTCCTTCGCCCTGGGGCAGTGGGGGCAGGTAGGAGATGTGAACAGCTCTATCAGAATTTTCACTTCTTTTCTCACCTCTTATATTTGGATTTCTATTTTAATAAAATAGGGGGGTTGGGCCCCTATTCCACCTTGATGTTTATTCCCTTGGGTTTCTTCTCCTTGAGCTTGACCTTGATCTCCAGGACACCGTTGTTATAGGTGGCCTTGGCGGTCTTGGGGTCCACCTCCCTTTCCAGGGTCAACGTCTTGTGGTACTTCCTTGACTCGGTCTCTGCCCGGATCTCGAACTGCTTGCCGGTGCCGCTGAGTTTCACGTCCTTCTTCTCGATGCCGGGCATCTCGGCCGTGATGACCACCTGGTCGTCATCAATGATGACATCGGTGTAGGGCTCCCGGACGTCCGATTCCAAGGCATGCAATTCCTGGTCTTCGAACCTCGGCATGTTCGGCAGGTTGCCATAGGTCTCGATGTGGGGCTTTCCGTCTGGACCGACATGGTAATGGTACCCATAGTACCAGGGTCCGCCTTGCCCTGACCTTGCGGCCTCCTGGAACAACCTTTCGAATTCTCTTTCGATCTCGTCAAATTCCCGGAAGAAGTTTCCGAAGAATCCTCTGCGCTTCCACATATGTCATCACCTCTTTTAATAACTTTTTGTTTCTAAAACCAGGGAAGCGGATAACCACATAAAACATTTTAGTAACAAAAGGTTAGAAATAGTCCTGGATCTTCCAGGTGACAAAGAGGAACTTCTTCCAGTTGTCCTCCATGGCAGCGAAGAAACTGGTCTTAGTGAGCCCATCGTAGAAGAGGTCCTCGGAGAGCCTGACACCCACCACCTCGTCGCCTTCGCCCTGGAACTCGAAGTTCCCGGGCATGGCCAGGAGGCCGTACCTGAGATCATCCAGAAATACCTTCTGTCTGGCCTTTTTCATCTTCTTCAGCCTGGCCCGCATGTCCTGGCCGAAGACCATACCAGAGGCGATGGTCACCCTGTCGGGGCTCTTCTCGCTCTGGAAGATGTTCACCAGCCTTCCCCTTCCAGGCCTGTACTCCGCACCCAGATTGAAATGGAACCCTGCACTCTCCACCTTCTCCTTGAAGGCCCCTTCCTCCTTGAGCCACCGGGTAATGATCTCCTCTGCTTCTTCTGGACTGCTTACCATACTGGGGTCCCTCGTGTCTTTTCCATATTTATAATTTTCTTACAAAATGTTGTTTTATTGTTAAACTTTAATTTCAGGCTGTATGAGGATGGATGAACTCCTGGATATCCTGGGAAACGAGACCCGCAGGGGCATCCTTCAGCTCCTTTCTGAGCGCCCCTGCTATGTCAGCGAACTTTCCCAGGAACTCAACATCGGCCAGAAGGCCATCATCGAGCACCTGGAGCTCATGCGCCAGCTCGGTATCCTGGAGGCCCGCCTCCAGAAGATCGAGAAGGGGAGGCCCAGGAAGTATTTCGGAATCAGCCAGGACGTCATCCTGGAGGTCAGGATAGGCCAGGACAACTTCAACGTCCAGACCCTCTATCCCGATATAAGCGAAGACATCCTCAAGGACTTCCCGAGTCTTAAAGAGATTAACGAACAGTTGAAAAAGATGGAGGGTCTCCAGGGGGAGAGGAGGATCGAGAAGCTGGAGATGGTCCTGGAAGAACTGGAGGAGGAGCATCGGAAGATAACCAATGCCAAAAAGGTCATAGAATATCTCAAGAATCAGGTCAGATATGACCTGAAAAAGGAGATCATGGAAGAGGAGATGAGGAACTTCTTCTAATACCTGTAATCCGTCTCCCTGCCCCACCTCTCAAAGGCCCTGGCGAGTTCTTTATGCTCCTTTGCATACTCTTCTGAGGGTATTCCTTTCATATAGGCTTCAACGGCCTGCATCATGGCCCTGGCCCCGGCCTCGGTCCCGTCGGGATGGCCGTGGACCCCGCCCCCGGCCTGGATGACTATGTCGGTGCCGAGTTTTTTCAGGTTCTCCTCCACAAGACCGGGATGGACCCCCCCTGAGCAGACCGGGAAGACGGTTTTGAGGCCGTGCCAGTCCCCTTTGAGGGCCGTGTGCATCCTATGTATCCCCTCGGCCTCCATCTTGCCGGCGGCACACCCCACATGGAGCTGGTCCCCCCCTGCCAGGCGGACAAGTTTTGCAAGAACCAGCATGTGGATGCCGTGGCGGCGGTTGCGGGTCATGGCACCGTGCATGGTGCGGTGGACGTGGATGGGGACCCTGAACTCCCTGGCCAGGGCCGAAAGGGCGGGATACCCGTTGGTGATTACATCTATCATGAAGCAGTTGGCGCCGCTGTCCAGGGCCAGCTGGGCGGTCTCCACCACCTCCTCGGAGGTGACGTTTACGGCATAGAGGGCCCCCTTCCCAGTCTCCTCCCTTGCCCTATCCAGGGCCTCCATGGACCTTGTGACCCGCTCCTCCAGGGGGCAGAAGTCCTGGTTGGCCAAGGTCTCGTCGTCCTTTATGAAGTCCAGGCCCCCGGCAGCGGCCTTGTAGACCACATCTGAGAAGGCCCGGGGCTCCAGGCCGATCTTGGGCTTCACGATGGTGCCCACGTGGGGGCGCCCCTCCTTCTCGGTACCGATGAGCTTTCTGACTCCCTGGATACCGAAATTCGGCCCCGGGAAGAAGGTCACCACCTCCTCCGGGAACTCCACGTCCAGGAGGCGGACATTGTGAATCTTCTCCAGGCCGAAGAGGTTGCCGGCCACGATGCTGAGGATGTTGGGGATGCCCCCGATCTCCAGGCTGAAGTCCTCCACCGGGAAGGATATCTCCACGATGTTCTTCTCCCTGTTCATGGATTCCACGGTGGCCCCGTATCTCCTCTGTATCTCCTCAGTGGTGTGGCTGACCTCGGTCCAGGTCCCCACGGACTGTTCCCCGGCAATGGCCACGGCCGCCTCGTCCAGGTCATCGGCCTCCACGTAATAGGTCGCTTTAACTTCGCCCATGGCTATATCTCCTCCTCCGTAAGACATAAACCTTTCCAAGGCATCATCGAAAGTTATTTAGCCTCAAAGGGAGAAATACGATTAAAAGGGGAAAAAGGGGATAGAGCCGTACACCTTTCCCACCGAGCCCATGGAGAAGTAGGATGAGATGATTCTGAGACGGAAGAGTCAGGTGACCCCTGATGGGTGACACCAAGCTTTTGATCATAGATGATGATCCCGGGATCCGGGAGACCCTCGCCGAGGTGTTCCGCAGGAGGGGATATAAGGCGTCCACCGCAGCCACAGGTCAGGAGGCCATGGACAAGGCCAGCAAGGAGGTCTTTCACGCCGCCCTCGTCGATCTCAGGCTCCCTGATATGGATGGAACAGAGCTCCTGGGAGAGTTCAAGAAGACCCATCCAGACATGGTCTGCTGCGTCATCACCGGCCACGCCTCCTGCCGGAACGCCATCAAGGCCCTAAAGGACGGGGCCTCTGGCTATTTCCAGAAACCCCTGGTCATAGAAGAGGTGGTCCACGGTGTGGAGAAGGCCCTGGAGAAGAAGAGGCTTGAAAGGGACCTCAAGGTGTCCGAGGAGCGCTATCGGGGACTGGTGGAAACATCCCCCGATGCCATCATCTCCGTCAACGAGAAAGGGGAGATAATCCAGTGGAACCTGGCTGCATCGAGGGTCTTCGGCTATTCAAAGGAGGAGGCCATGGGGCGACCGCTGGATATCCTTATACCCGAGAGATACCGGGAGAGGTATCGCCAGGGCTTCAGGAGGTTCCAGGAAACCGGCGAGGTCATGGTCATGGACAGGCCAGTGGAAGTGGAGGCCCTTGGAAAGGATGGCAGCACCATCCCGGTGGAACTTACCATCTCTGTATTGAAGGAGAACGGTTCCTATGTCTTCACGGGGATTATCCGGGACATCACCCAGCGCAAGAGGGCCGAGGAGGCCCTGAAGGAGTCTGAGAGCAAATTCAGGGACCTGGCCGAGCGCTCATTGGTGGGGGTCTATCTCATCCAGGACGGCAAATTCAGGTATGTCAATCCTAAATTGGCCGAGATCTTTGGCTACACCGTGGAGGAATTGACGGACAGGATGGGTCCCGAGGACCTGGTCCCCCCTGAGGACTGGCAGGTGGTGAAGGAGAACATCAGGAAACGGATCTCTGGGGAGGTCAAATCCATCAGGTATGATTTCAAGGGGCTGAGGAAGGATGGGGAGGTCATCTATGTGGAGGCCTACGGGACCAGGACCGTCTACCAGGGACGCCCGGCGGTCATCGGGACCCTGCTGGACATCACCGAACGCAAGCTGGCCGAGGAAGAGCTGCGGGGGGCAAAGCAGATGCTGGAGAAGATCGCCCAGGGGATAGGGGAAGGGGTGCTCCTCCTCTCCGAGGATTTCGAGATACTCTGGGCCAACAACACTGTCCTGGAGGAGACCGGGAAGAGATTGGAGGACCTTCTGGGCAGACACTGCTACCAGGTCACCCACCACAGGGACACGCCCTGCCAGCCCCCGTCAGACCCCTGTCCCATCTACGAGGTCCAGAGGACCGGGAAGCCCATAACAGCCCTCCATACCCATTTTGATAAGGATGGAGAGGAGAGGGCTGTGGTGGTCAGCGCCTACCCCATAAGGGACGAAGATGGAAAGGTGGTCCAGTATGTCCATGTAACCAGGGACGTGACCGAGGAGAAGCGGGCCGAGGAGGCCCTCAAACGGGCCTACGCCGAGCTCAAGACCATAGACGAACTGAAGACCAATATCATCTCCAACGTGACCCATGAGCTGCGGACCCCCATAACCATTTCCCAAGCCGCCATCGAGCTGGCCATGGACGAGGAGTCCCCCCAGATCAGAAACGAGCTCCTGGGCAGGGCAAAAAAGGCCCTCATGCAGCAGAACAGGATCGTGGAGAACCTCATCCAGGTGGCCATGGTCCACAAAAAGGGCCTCACCCTAGACCTGGAGGATATTAACCTGGCCGATGTGGCGGGTCTGGCCGCCGGTGAGATAAGACACGAGGCTAGGCAGAGGGGGATAGACCTGGAGCTTGAGGTGCCCGATATCCTGGTGAAGGCAGACTTTAAGGAGGTAAAACGGGTCATCCTGAACCTCCTGGACAATGGCATCAAGTTCAACACTAAGGGCGGCCGGGTGAAGGTCTCGGGAAAGGTGGATGGGGACATGGCCCTCCTCTGTGTAGAAGATACTGGCATCGGGATACCCGAGGAGTACCACGAGAAGATCTTCGACCGCCTCTTCCAGGTGGATTCCACGGCCACCCGCAAGTTCTCAGGAACTGGCATGGGCCTTGCCGTGGCCAAGGTGATCGTAGAGGCCCATGGCGGGAGGATATGGGTGGAGAGCACGCCAGGGGAGGGGAGCACCTTCTGTTTCACCCTGCCCCTGTCCAAGGAGGAGTGATAGCATGACCAGAATACTTCTGGTGGAGGATGAGCCGGATACCAGGCACCTGACCCGGCTGATGCTGGAGAGGATGGGATATGAGGTGATGGAGGCCGAGGACGGGGAGGAGGCTCTGGAAATCCTGGACAGGGATAGGCCGGACCTGGTCCTCCTGGACATCATGCTCCCGGGCATAGACGGCTGGGAAGTCTGCAGGAAGATCAAGACAAGGGACGCCTTACGGGAAATCCCGGTGGTGGTATTCACCGTCAGGGCCAGCTTGGATTCCGTGAACCGGAGCAGGGAGTGCGGGGCAGAGGCCCACGTGAACAAGCCCTTCGAAAGGGATGAGCTTCTGGGGACCTTGGAGAGGGTCCTGGCGGGATCAAGACCCCTCCACCCTCACCCTTGACACGCCCCCTGACTTCTCAACTATAATCAGGGTGTCTGCGGCCTGCTCGAACTCCTTGTCGTGGGTGACAACGATGGTCTGGGGGATGGAGGCCAGGCGTTTTATTATCTCCACCAGGTCCTGCCTGCGGTGGGCATCCAGGTGGACGGTGGGCTCGTCCAGCATGATGAGCTCCATGGCGGGACCCGAGAGGGCCTTGGCTATTCCCAGGCGCAACGCCAGGGCCGCGGCTATCCTCTCCCCGCCGGAGAGCATCTCCACGCTCTCCTCGCCTCCGGGGCCGTAGAGGACCATGGAGAAGTCCTCTGTCAGCTTCAAATCCGTGTAGGGCAGGTTGAAGGAATCGAAGAGCTCCCTGGTGTAGCGCTCGATGATGGGCAGGGCCGAGACCCGCAGCTCCCTCTGGAGGCGGTCCTTGTGGAAGAGGCCCCTGATGTCCTCCAGGAGCTTTATGAACTTCCTGAGTTTCCCTGCTTCCTTCAGTTCCTCCCTGAGCTTCGATATCTCCCCCTCCAGCCGTTCTGCCATTTCCATGGCCGCCTTCCTTAGGGTCTCCTTCTCGGTTTTCTTGACCTCCAGGGCCTGGACCTTCGCCCTCAGGGCTTCCAGCTCGCTCCTCACCCTTTCAACCTCTCCCTCACCAGGGTCGTAACCCAGGGTCTTTACAATGGATTGGATATCATGGTCGATCTGGGAGATCTCCCCCAAAAGTTTCTCGGCCTCCTCCTCCAGGCCCTCCTTTTTTTCCAGGTTCCGCCGCAGATAGCCCAGGGCGGTGATGTGGGCCTGGTGGGCCTCCCGGAGGGCATCCTTTTTCTCCTCCAGGGCAGAGTATTCCGATTTCGGATCCCCCATCTCCACAAGCTCCTCCCCGGTCTTCTGGAGCTGAAGCTGGACCTCTCCCAGCCTCTCTCTGGCCTTCTCCATCTCGGCGGCCTTGGCAGAGAGCATCTCGGGGTTTATTCCCTCCAGGGCGGTCTTCCTGGTCTCCAGGGTCCTCCTTTCCTCTTCCAGCCTCCGGGACTCAGCCTCCAGGAGGGCTATCCTGTCCTGGTTGGCCTCCAGCCTTGAATCGTAATCCCTGAGGACCCTCTCCCTGTGCTCCTGGGAGAGGGGGCTCTCGCAGACCGGGCACCGCTCGCCGGCCTCCTCCAGTTCCCTCCTGGCCTTCTGGATCTCCCGGTTCTGGCCTTTAAGGCCGTTGATTTTTCCGGCCAGCTCCCGGGCCTTCTCCTCCAGGGTCCGGGACTCTTCTTCAATCCCTTTCCTCTCCTTCCCGAGGGCATCCCGGAGGGTCACCGGGTCCCCGATTTCCCTTTCCAGGATTCTGGAATACCTGGTGTAGAGGGTCCCTACCTCGGCCTCCAGGGAGGCCAGGGCCTCCTGGGCCGTTTCCCTTTCCCGCTTCAGAGAAGCGAAGCGCTCCTCCAGCCTTGAGTATGCCTCCATCCCGGACCGGAGGTCCCTCAGGCGGGCCTCGATTTCCCGGTACTCCTCCTCTCCCTCCCTGGTCTCCTCCTGGATCCTCTCATAGGATTCTATCTCCTCTATGCGCTTCCTGGCGTTGGTGTGGGCAATGGCCTTCTCCCTCTTGAGGGTCCTCAATTCCTTGAGCCTCTCCAGGAGCCTGAAGGTCTCCTGGACCCCGGACAGCCTTCCGGTCTCGGCCTCCAGGAGTTTCCGGGTCTCCTCTATCCCCACCTCCAGGCGGGCTATCTCATCCTTTGTCTCGGTCAGGGACCTCTTCTTCTCCTCCATCTCCTCCGGCACCCGGGCGTATCTCTCCAGGCGGGTCCTGTAATCGCCGACGATGTCCCTCATCTTCTGATAGGCCGCCTCAACATCGTGGGCCCCCAGGAGGCGGCCTACCTGCTCCTTCCTCCGGGCAGGGGTGGTCCCCAGGAGGGCGTCTATCTCCCCCTGCTTTATGTAGACCGCGCTGGTGAAGAGGTCCCCCTCCACCCCCGCGAGTTTTTCTATCTCCCGGGTAATCTCCTCCTCTCCTTTCACCAGGAGGGATTCGAGACCATTGTTCTCCACATAGAGGCTCGAACCCGACGGCTTCCCCTTCCTCCTGGCCCTCACCACCCGGTATCTCCTCCCGCCGACCCGGAAGGTCACCGAGACCCTGGCCTCCTCGGAGCCCCTCCTGATGAGGTCGTCCATGTTCACGTCCCTGGGCTTCTGCTTGAAGAGGGCGAAGTTTACGGCCTCCAGGATGCTGGTCTTTCCTGAGCCGTTCTCCCCCACCATGACGGTGATGCCCTCCTGGAAGGTGACCATGGTCCTCCTGTGGCTGCGAAAATCCTCTATCTCCACCTCCTGGATAATCACCTGAAGACCTCCCTGTAGAAGTGGTCGGCCCTCTCCCTGGCCTTTTCCATTTCTCCCTTTGAGAGGGCCTTGAACATCTCATAGGCGAAGGCTCGTTCCTCGTCGGTCCTCTTCTCCAGGAGGGCGTCCATGAGGACCTTTATCTCCACGGTCTCCGGCGCCCTTGCCTCTGTGGTCTCCCCTCCTGGCTTCCTTTTTACATCAAGGTGGAGGGCCTTCTCTCCCACCTCTTGAAGGAGGCGCCTGTAGGTCTTTTGGTATTCCTCCGGCTCCTGTTCAACTGTCAGGTGGAGGACTGGTTTCTTCCCTTCCGGGAGGGACTCCAGGAGGTCCAGGATGTCCAAATCCCGCCCGGCCTCGATTCTGATAAAGGGCCTGATGCAGCCCAGGTCCACCCTCTCCACAGACCAGTCTGCGGTATCCACGATGTTGAAGCCCTTGCCGTTCTTATCGTAGTCTTTGACCTCGTCTATGCGCCAGACCTCGGTGGAGCCCGGATAGCACATCTTGCCCCGGCCGTAGTCCCACTCTATGCGGCTGTGGATGTGGCCCAGGGCGTAGTAGTCGAAGGAGTCCGGTATGTCCTGGAGTCTTACCTCGTATTCCAGGGAGAAGAGCTCGAAGACCCCCTGGTGAAGGAGGAGGATGCGCCGGTCGAATTCCTTTGCCTCTGCTGCCAGGTCCTTCAACCCCTCCTTCAAGGCGCCGGCATGGACCCTGGAGTGATAGGGCAGGCCGCCCACAAAGACGCCGTCTATCTCCATCCAGGGCTTCTTGGGCGTCAATAGTTTAAGGTGCCTGTAGACCCTCTGGGGTGGCACCGCCCCCTTCCGGAGGAGGATGTCGTGGTTGCCGGCGATGCATATGAAGGGGATACCGGCCTCGTGGAGCCTCTCAAGGCCTTTTCGGACCTCCACCAGGGCCCGGACGTGGGGCCGGGGCTCGTCGAAGAGGTCCCCGGAGTGGACCACGAAGGCGCAGTCCCTCTCGATGATCTTATCCACGCACTCGTGGAAGGCATCGTAGAAATCCTTCTCCCTCTCGTCCAGGTTGTACTGGCGGTATCCCAGGTGGGTGTCGGCCAGGTGGGCGAAGCGCATGGTCCTCCTTTGGCAGTGGGTTATATTATGTTTTTTGGGAGTACGGAAAAAATAATAAGCGCGGCATCCAATAAGGCCCCATGGCCCGATGCTCCTACTGCGGCACCGAGGAGATGATGCCTTTTAAATGCAAGTTCTGTGGCCAGCCCCACTGCGCCGACCACCGCCTGCCCGAGAACCACGGCTGCCTGGGACTAGAGCGCTTCAAAGAGGAGAGGCAGAAATCCCCGGAGAAGTGGGTCTATGAGCCCTTCAGGGAGGACCGCAAGAGGGCGCCCGTTGGGAGGGTCCGGAAGAGGCCCTTGGTGGATAGGGTGAAGGGTTTCCTTTCCGGGATGGTCAGAGAGAGGCCCATCTACCTGGTCGTTTTCATCATAATCCTCTACCTCCTCCTTGACCTGGTCCTTTGAGGCCCAGGTACGAGCATGGGGACCTTTTTCCTGTAGTCCTCATATTCGTCTCCGAACTCGGTCAGGAGGCGCCGGTCCTCGTGCCAGGCGCCGACGACGAAGTAGGCGGTGGCAAGGAGGGCTGCCAGGAGGTCCATTGCTGTGAACACCGGGTTGAGCCAGATGAAGAGGATGCCAAAGAAGTAGATGGGATGCCTGACGAGGCCGTAGAGCCCTGTGGTGACCAGGCCGGATGCCTCCCCCCTCTTGAGACCCACGAAGGACAGGAGCCCCTGCTGGTAGATGGATGAGAAGATGGCGGCGATGGTGAGGACCCTGAGGACCAGGATGGGTACATGGAGCATAGGAGGGGCCACAAATAGGAGGGGGGAACCAGGGGAATATTTCACATACAGGTAGAAGGCCGGGGCCAGGATAAGGATGCTGAAGATGGTGTAGGCCAGGCGGTACCGGTCCCCGAAGTAGGGTTTCACCCTCTTCTTGAACCCTGTGGCGGCGGTGAGGCTGTGGAGGAGGGCGAAGGCAGCGAAGGCCAGGGCAAAGGCCAGATGGGGGTCCATACCCTTTTATTCGACCCTGGGGTATTTTATAATATGTTGGGAATCGTGGAGGACTGTGTCCCGGGCAGGGACCTCCGGGAGAAGCTGGGGGTCCTGGGGCGAGAGGGTCTGTGGCTTGAGCTGGCCAACCGGGGTCCCAGGGACCTCTCGGATTTAGAGCTCTTTAATGTAGAGGTGAGGACCGTCCAGGCCTACCTTCTCCATGACTACAGCCTCGTAAGCCCGGACCCTGATGTGAGAGAGGCGGCCATGAGACACATAAAGGAGACTATCGAACTCGCCAGCTCCATCGGGGCTTCCAACGTGCTTGTTGTCCCTGGCTATGGTTTCGATTTCTGCCCTGCGCCAGAAAGGCCCTGGCTGGAACTGATGGGGGAGGCCGCCGACCATGCCGAAGGGCTGGGAGTCCAAATCCTGGTGGAATCCCTGGGGCCGAAAAGGACCGCCTTTGCGCCTTCCCTCTCTGGTGTGGCTTCCCTGGTGGAGAGGCTTGACCACCCCGCTGTCCACCTCATGGCCGATACCATGCAGGTCTATAACTCGGGGGAGGACGTCTACGCCGCCCTGGAGAGATATGCCCAGCGCCTCAAGGAGGTCCAGCTCCGGGACACCGGCTCGAAACCCCCTGGGAGGGGGAAGCTGGATTTCAGGAGGATTGCAGAGATATGCAGGGGCATCCCCCTCTGCCTGGAGTACACACCTGAAAACGTGGGAGAGGATTTTCGGTGGGCGGTGGGGTTTTTGAAAGGTTTAACTGGCGGGCAGGTTTGAAATCCGCCATGGACATCGAGAGGGAGTGCTTGGTCTGTGGCAAAAAGGCTGTCATCCATGTGGACGACGAGACCCGGGAGTATGACAAATGGCACTATTTCGGGGAGGTGGGGGAAGGCGAGCACGTCAAGGTGGGCGAGTTCTATTCTGAGGGGTTAAAAGGGGGATGTGGTGGAATGGACGGGCGGAAGGGCAACAGGAATCCGTCAGGCACGATGATAATATTCCTTCAACGAGAGCACCTTGACCCCGTGCTTCTTTGAGTAGTTCCTCACATTTTTTGCCAGCAGATGCCGGTCCTCAGTCAGGAGTATCTCTGAGGATGTATGAATGGCGGTGGCCAGGTGTACGGCATCGGCTGCATAGAGGCCGTGGCTGACCTCAAGGTCCTTGGAAAGACCCAGTATCCAGGATACAGGTACGCATCTTATGACCCCCAGATGGAAGAACTCCTCCAGGGCCTGATAGGCACCTTCGATCTTCCCCTTTACATAGCCGGCCTTCACCAGAGCCCGTACGACCTCAAGGACCAGCCACTCGCTGGCGGTGCAACTTACCTCCATATCCTTTATGGATCCCAGGAGGGCCAGGGCCTTATCCCCGTCCTCCTCCCCATCCTTGAACCATTTGACGGCCACGCTGGCGTCCAGCGTTATCATAGCTCGTCCTCTTCCTCGTGGGCCTCCATGATCTTCCTGGCGAGGGGCGGGTACTCCCCGGTGTCCTCCCTGACCGTCAGTATCTTCTGGTACGCCTTGTCGGCCCGGTACCTCCTGATGATGGTCCTGAGGCCCTCGTTAAATGCCTCTGTCTTGCTCCTGTAGACGCCCTCCTTGACGAGCCTGTCGATCTCGTCCATGAGGGCCCTGGTGGTCCTGAAGGTGGCAGTTACCGACATCTTACATCACCATGTAATACATGTATTATTATCATTTGTTGGGATTTCGGAATCCGGGCGTGCTTTTTCTTTAAAGACCCATTCGGCGGGGCGGGGATTCGGAACGTCGAGGGCTACCGCCCTTTGACGAAACCCGGGCGGTCCTTCGGACCCGCTATTTTTAAATTCCATCACAGCAGATTATTATCTACCTGGTGGGTCGAACAGGCCATCAGCCTGTTTTAGGCGGCTCGGCCGCCTTGCTTTTTATTTATCACAATAAGTTATCTGCTTTCACCGAGAGCACGGGAAAGGTGGTCTACACCCTCTCGAAAAGAATTACCAGCGCCCTGTGGAACTATCTAAAAGAGCGCAAAAGGGACGGGAGGAAACTCACCGCCTATTTGGAGGAACTTCAAGATTCAAGAGGTTCAGAATAGTCAGAATCAGAAATTTAGGTCATCAATTTCTTTCAGCTGACTCCCCATATAATAGGAACGATATAACTTAGGCAGGTTTGAATGCAGATTTCTAAATCGATTACTATAAACTTCTGTTGGCTCCCAGACATCTATCAAAGTAGCAATGGATATATTAATAGAATTCACCACAAGTGGGAGATATTTAAAATATACGTCCATGCCCGCTACATCCTTAACTGAAACATCACCAAGCACAGAATAGTGAACAGCATCACGCTTCTCCTTTAA
>CAZHQS010000005.1:0-33529 GCA_964534545.1 Candidatus Hydrothermarchaeota archaeon | reverse complement strand
CCTCCAGCACCGGTGCCAGGAGCCCCACGTAGGCAATCCTTATCGCCCAACCCTGCCCCATCCACCATACCCCGCCCTCCGGGAAGGTGGCCTCAGCAGTCCAGGGAAAGGTGTGGAAGAGGAGGGCCAGGATGGAGGAGTTTATCAGAATGGTTAGGATGCCTATAAAGACAGGAACCCGGTACCTCATGGCGTCAGGCGCTTCCTGTCTCTGGGGAACAGCACCGCCTCCCGGATGTTGGGCAGGTCCAGGAGTATCATGAGGAAGCGTTCGATGCCCAGGCCGAAGCCGCCGTGAGGGGGCATGCCGTACCTGAAGGCCTCCAGGTAGGGACCGAAGTTCTCAGGGCTTAAGCCCTTGGCCTTTATCTGCTTCACCAGAAGGTCGTGCTGGTGGATCCTCTGGCTCCCGGATACTATCTCCCGGCCCTTGAACTCCAGGTCGAAGGAGTTGGAGATATCAGGCTCCTCCGGGTCGGGCATGGTGTAGAAGGGCTTGGCCTCGGTGGGGAACTTGGTGATGAAGTAGAGGATGTGGCCCTTCCCCTCCATGATCTCCCCGATCTTCTTCTCGCTTTCGGAGTTGAGGTCTTCGCCCCAGGGGACCACCATGCCGGCCTCCTCCAGCATCTTTATCGCCTCGGTGTAGGTGAGCCTTGGGATGGGGGCCTCGATCTCGGGCAGCTCCCTGCCCAGGGCCTCAAGCTGGGCCTGGCAGTTCTCCTTTATGCCCTCTATCATGGCCAGGACCAGGCCCTCGATGATGTCCATGACATCGTTGTCATCTGTAATGAAGGCCATCTCGCAGTCGAAGGCCGTGACCTCGTTCAGGTGCCAGATGGTGTCGTGCTCCTCGGCCCGGAAGTAGGTGGCCGCTTCAAAAACCCGGTCAAAGCCCGTGCCCATCATCATCTGCTTGTAGAGTTGGGGGGACTGGGCCAGGAAGGCCTCCCTCTCGAAGTAGGCCACCGGGAAGAGCTCCGTGCCCCCCTCTGAGGAGGTGCTGATGATCCGGGGTGTGTGGATCTCGGTGAAACCCTGTCCACGGAGGAACCGCCGCCCGGATTTGAAGGCCTGGTCCCGGATGGCGAAGATGGCAGACACCTCCCTCCTGCGCAGGTCCATGACCCGGTGGTCCAGGCGGGTGTCCAGGTTTGCCTCCACCTTGCCCGTGGGGTCCAGGGGCAGGGGGGTGGCGGCAGGGCTCAGGACCTCTATCTTCTCGGGCAGAATCTCCACCCCGCCGGGGGCCTTTTCCTGTTTCTGGACCTTGCCGGTGACGGCTATGACGCTCTCCTTGGAAACCCCCCGGGCGGTATCGAAGACCTCGGCAGGCACCCACTTTTTGGGCATGGTGACCTGGATGATGCCACCCCGGTCCCGCAGGATGAGGAACAGGAGCCCGCCCAGCTTGCGCTTCTCGTGGACCCACCCGGCCACGGTAACGGTCTCCCCCTCTCTTTCGGGGGTGATCTCATCAGAGTATAACCGATCCATATTGAACACTCCTAAAATAGGCAGAGATTGACCCTTCCGGTTTTTAAGGTTTGGGGTCTACCCCACCCTCTTCCACACACTCTCGGCATGTTCCACCAGGCCCTCGGCCTCTGCCAGAGTGATGACGGTGGGGGCGATGTTTCGATAATAAAGTTCTGTTAACAGGGAAAGATTTATAAAGATATTTCCCTGTATAGTGTACATGGACCGGGATGAAGTAAAGGAATACCTGGTGGACTTTCAAAAAAAGGAGTTGCCTGAACTTGTAGAAAGGGAGTTGGAACTAAAAGAGGGCAAGCAGATAAAATCCATAATCGGCCCACGAAGGGCGGGCAAAACATTCTTCTTTTTCCAGAAAATAAAGGAGCTGACCAGCGCCGATATAAAAAGGGAAAACATCCTATATATCAACTTTGAGGACCCCCGGCTGGTGGACATAACCTTTAAGGAAATCAGGGATATAATAAAGCTCCACTGGGAACTCTACCCCGAGTCTACGAAAGAAAAGCTGTACATATTCTTTGACGAGCCGCAAAACATAGAGAACTGGGAAACAGCAGTAAGATATCTCCATGATGAAGGGTTCAATATATTCCTTACCGGCTCAAGCTCCCGACTGTTGAGCAGGGAGATAGCAACATCCCTTAGAGGCAGGACCATATCCTACTATTTTCTTCCCTTCTCATTTCGGGAATTTTTGAAATCCAAGGGTTTTTCCTTCGATATGGCGAGGATGACTTCAAGGGAAAAATCCGCTCTCCTGGGTTTGCTGGACGAATACACAGAGTTCGGGGGTTTTCCCGAGATCGTTTTTGCAGAGGATGCGGAAACCAAGGCCCAGATCATAAGGGAGTACTTCAACCTAGTGGTTTACAGGGATATCGTGGAGAGATATAAAATAAGGAATACATCCCTGATCAAGGGGCTGATAAAATCTGTTATAACCTCCTTTTCCAAGGAGTTCAGTATCCACAAGGAGTACCTTACTTTGAAGTCGAAGGGGGTAAAGGTGAGCAAGAATACCCTATATGCCTATGCCTCTATGTTGGAGGATTCCGTATTTGCCTTCTTTTTACCCAAGTTCAGCTATTCTGCGAGGAAAAGGGAGTTTTCAATCAATAAGGTATACCTCTGCGATGTCTGCTTCACCAAGGTCGCTGAGATTGCAAGGGATAAAGGCAGGAAGATGGAGAACGTTGTGTTCCTGGAGCTGGAAAGGAGAAAAAGGGCGCTGGCAGAGCTCTTCTACTGGAAGGACTACCAGCAGCATGAGGTGGATTTTGTAATCAAGGAAGGCCGCAAAATAAAGCAGTTGGTCCAGGTGACCTATGTTTCAGATAAGGGAGAGATGGAAAAAAGGGAGCTTCGCTCCTTAGTGAAGGCATCCAAGGAGCTGAAATGCGATGACCTCCTCATCATAACCTGGGATTATGAGGCAAGGGAGAGATTCAAGGAGAAAGATATAAATTTCGTTCCACTCTGGAAGTGGCTACTCTAACCTCTTCCTCACGCTCTCGGCATGTTCCACCAGACCCTCGGCCTCTGCCAGGGTGATGACGGTGGGGGCCAGGCTCTCCAGCGCCTTCCTGGAGAACTGCTGGTAGGTGACGAACTTCAGGAAGTCGTAGGTCCCAAGGCCCGAGTAGACCCGCGCAAACCCGCCGGTGGGCAGGACGTGGTTGGTGCCCGAGGCATAATCCCCCAGGGCCACCGGGGTGTAGTCGCCGAGGAATACCGAGCCTGCGCTTTTTATCCCCCTGAGGACCTTCCTCGGGTCCTTGGTCATTATCTGGAGGTGCTCCGGGGCATAGCGGTTGGAGAACTCCACGGCCTCTGCCATGTTCTTTGCCACCAGGATGGCCGAGTTTGCATCCAGGGACCTTCTCGTCTCCTCCCTCTTGAACCGGAGCTCTTCCAGGGTCTCCTCCACCTGTCCGGCCAGGGCCCGGGACGTGGTAACAAGGACGGACTTGGCCAGGGGGTCGTGCTCTGCCTGGGCCGCCATATCGTGGGCGATGAAATCGGCCTTGGCCGTACTGTCGGCGATGATCAGGACCTCACTGGGTCCTGCCGGGTTGTCCACCGCCACCTCGCCTTTCAGGAGCCATTTTGCAGCGGCCACGAAGACATTTCCAGGGCCCACGATTTTCTCCACCTTTGGAATGGTCTCGGTCCCATAGGCCAGGGCGGCTATGGCCTGGGCGCCGCCCAGCTTGTAGACCTCTTTGGTCCCGGCGATCTCCGCGGCCACAAGGGTGTAGGGGTTGGCGCCCCCCTCCTTGGTGGGCGGGGTCACGCAGGCAACCTCCTTTACCCCTGCGACTTTAGCAGGCACCACGGTCATCAGGACCGTGGATGGATACACGGCCCTTCCTCCTGGGACGTAGCATCCCACCCTCTCCAGGGGTCGGGGCAACTGCCCGAGAGTTGCCCCTCCCTTCCTGAAGGACCAGGCCTTCGGCATCTGGGCCCGGTGAAACTCGGCGATGTTCTTGCGGGCGGTCTTCAGGGCTCTTTTGACCTCTGGGCCGACCTCCTTCCTGACGGCCCTGAACTCCTCCTCGGTTACCCTGAAATCCCTGATGTCGGCGCCGTCAAATTTTTTGGTGGACCTGCGCAGGGCCCGGTCACCCTCCCTCTTCACGGCCTCAAGAATCGGCTCGACCCTGGGAATGGCCGCCTCGAAGTCCGCCTTGCCTCTATCGATAAGGCGCCGGTATTCCGCTTTTTTCAGGTCCTTCAGGGTGGAAACAAGCATGAAGGAAAATAGGTGGATACCATACAAATAGCTTTCCTATTTTGAGGGAGCCATTTGTATGGAACCCGAAAAAAGACTAAAAAGAGATTACCGAGGACTCGACACTCAATTTTGCCAGGTCGTATACACCTGAAAGCTTTGCCCCTTCTGCCAGGTCGTCTTCGGTGAGACCCCTGGCCTCGGCGCACGGCTTGCACACCAGCATGGGTATCTCAAGGATCTGGCATATCTCGAAGATCTCCTCCAGGGGGGCAAGGCCCACGCCCTGGATATGCTTCGCCATGCCCTCCCGGGCCAGGTCCACACCGTCGTTTAGAAGAAAGATTGTCACCTCGTCCCCGTTCTCCTTGGCCGCTTTGGCCGTGAGAAAGGCCAGGGTTGCCCGGTTCGGGTCCTCTGGTCCGTGGGATGCTACTACCAACAGTTTTCCCATTTCATTTCCTCCTTTATGTTATAATATGTCGAACATATATGAACATTTCACAAGATAAAAGAAAACTATTTCCTCGCGCTTGCCGCTATCATCTCCCTGACGTTGGGGACCTCCCTCTCCAGGTCCTGGATGATAGCATGGGCCTTCTTCCTTATTGAATCCCCCCACTCCCTGCTGTAGATGCACTTCTTCTTGTCGTCGTAGTACTCGATTTGAAGCTCCCGGAGGGCCCTAATTATTATGGACTCCGGGACCTCGATGAGGGGCCTTATAATCCTTGTGGGTCTCAGGACAATCCTGTCCTTTTTCAGCTGGATGAATCCCTCCCCGAAGGTCTTCACCGGCTCCAGGGGCTTGACCTTCTCACCCTTGATGAGGCTGGCCAGGATGGTATCGGAATCGTCGTCCAGGGTATGGGCAAAGGCAATGGAAGAGGCCCCCAGCTCCTCTGCCAGATGGGTCAGGAGGCTGCGCCTGATGTGGGAGCAGGTGAAGCACGGGTTGTACCTGTGCCCCTTCCTTGCCAGCTCGTTCAGCTCCTCGGTGACCTTCAAGGAATCGTACCCGGTCTTGAGGTGGTGATGCTCTATCCCTAGGACCCGGCACTGGCGCCTGGTGATCTCCAGCCCCCTTGATCCCTCCCTCCAGGGGGTCTGGTGGCCCACCTTCAGGTCCACCGTGGCAGCCACCAGCTCGATGCCGTACTTTCGCCGGTAGGGCTCCAGGGCGTTCAAGAGAATCAGGCTGTCCTTTCCGCCGCTCAAGGCCACCAGGACGGTATCCCTGGGTTTAAGCATCCTGTGGCGGGATATGGTCCTGGAAACCTTCTGGCAGATGGCCATGAAGGTCCTTGACCGGGCCACCCGTAGCCCGGTCTCTTCCTCGAAGCTCCTCTGCCATTTGGCAGAAAACCTGGCAAGTCCAGCATTGTTTATCAGAACGGCATCCTCCCTGATCGTGACGAAGCGGGAGTCCACCCCCAGGTCTCTAAGGGCCCTTATTATATCCTGGCGGTCCATTTTAGAAAGCCTTTTATTCCCATATATAGAAAAAACCTACTATGTCCCGCCTTCTGATAGTCCTGTTCCTCCTGCTTATCACAACCACCGGGAGCATGGATACCCCCTACGATGCCATCATAGTCAGGGACGACCTCCCCCTGGAGTGGATCATCGCCCAGGCCTACTCCCACAAGTCCGGCACCCCTATCGTGACAACAGACCCGGATTTCCTCACGGAGGATGCAAAGGTCCAGTTGCAGGGATACCTCAACGCCGGAGCCAGGAAGGTCCTGGTCCTGGGAGGGGAGAGGGCCGTATCCCCTGCTGTTGAGGGGGAGCTTACGGCCATGGGCTTCCTCACCCACCGCATAAGCGAAGGGGATCGCCATGGGACCTCCGCCAGGGTGGCCATGGAACTCTACCCCGGGGTTGATTCCTGCGTCATGGTGAACGGCGAGTCCTACTCCGGCCTCCTGGTGGCGGAGAGGGCCGCCGCCCTGACGGGCTCCCCCATCCTCCTGGTGAAGTCAGAGGATATCCCGAGGAGCGTCCAGGAGGCCCTGAAGGTGCTGGGGGTCAGGGACGTCTATCTGGTCACCGAGGGGCTATCGGAGGACGTTGGTGAGGCCCTTTCCTCCTCGGGCTACAGGGTCCACCCCTTACGGAACAGGACCGATATCCCGGCGCCGAGAGGGCTCCCGGATGCCCTGCTCCCGGGCGTGGCAGGGGCCCTCATGGGCATCCTGGCGGTCCTGGGGTGGTCAGCCCTCAAGAGGTCCCGGGAGCGGGTGCCCTTCACCCTCCTGACAGAGGACGAGGAGAAGGTGGTGAGGGCCATCCGGGAAAGGGGCGGAGAACTCACCCAGGACCTGCTGCCAGAGTTGACCGGGTTCTCAAGGCCCAAGATATCACGGATTGTGGCCGACCTGGCCGGGAGACAAATCCTCTCCAAGACCCCCCAGGGGAGGACCCAGAAACTCCGCATCGAAAAGGAGTTCTATGAGAAGTAGAGAAAGGCTTAATGCGTGAATATGGATTCGATTTACAAATCTGAAGCCCTATTTTTTAGATGGAATCGTCCTAAATGGTTAAGGCATTTATTTTCGATAATAAGGCCCCATGGAACCCCCGGTTTCCTGTGGATATAACTATTTCAGCGGAAAGGTTAAAATACCCCTTTCGACGTAATGGGAGGCATGGACGGGATGAAACTCCAAAAGCTCATCGAAGACGGCAGGGCAAAGATCGGGGTGGTAGGCCTCGGGTACGTGGGGCTGCCCCTGGCCGCCCTCTTCGCAAAGAGAGGTTTCACCGTCACTGGTATCGACATCAAGGCCGACACCGTGGAGAAGGTCAATTCCGGCACGGCCCCCATCACTGAGGACGGCCTCGACGCCCTGGTGGAGGATGTGGTCAGGGAGGGGAAGCTCTCTGCAACCCTGGACGGGGTAGAGGCAGTGAAGGCTTCCGATGTGATTATAGTCGTTGTCCAGACCCCCATCCACGAGGACAAGTCCCCGGACCTCTCCATCCTTGAAAGTGCCCTGGGGACCGTCTCAAAGGGCCTGAAAATGGGTCACCTTGTTATAATTGAAAGCACCATCCCCCCTGGCACCACCAGGGATCTCATCATACCCATCCTGGAGACCTCTGGCCTCAAAGCCGGGAGGGATTTCTTCCTTGCTTATACCCCTGAGAGGGCCATACCCACCAGGACCCTCCAGGAAATCCAGACCAACAGCAGAATCATCGGAGGGATTAACGACGAGAGTGCCGGGCTGGCGAAATCCCTCTATTCCAGACTCACCACCGGGGATATCATGGCAGGTGACATCCCCACGGTGGAGGTCGTCAAGGTCATCGAGAACACCTTCCGCGACGTGAACATCGCCCTGGCAAACGAGATTGCCCTCTTCTGCGAGGGCGTGGGCGTGGACGCCCTGAAGGCCATCGAGATGGCGAACAAGCACCCCAGAGTTAACCTCCATATGCCAGGACCCGGGGTGGGCGGGCACTGTATCCCCAAGGATCCCTACTTCCTCATGGGGAAGGCCCGGGAGCTGGGCATGGAACTCCGTTTAATAACTGCGGCTCGCAGGTTGAACGAGTCCATGCCCCAGCACGTCCTGGACAAGATTGAGAGGTCCCTGAAGTCCATGGGCAAGAGCCTGGAGGAATCCAAGGTGGCAGTCCTGGGGATTGCCTACAAAGGGAACACGGACGATACCCGGAGCACCCCCTCGGAGAAGGTGGTCAAGGCCCTAATAAAGGCCAGCGGCGACGTCTTCTCCCACGACCCTCTGGTGACCCACGACTTCGGTGGCAAGTTCTCCAACGATATCCACGAGGTGGTGGAGGGGGCGGACTGCGTGGTCATCATGACGGACCACGATGAGTATCGGCAACTCGATCTAAAGGAAATTCAGAAACACCTGAAACAGCCCTGCGTCATCGTGGACGGGCGGCGCCTCCTGGACCCGGAGGAGGTCAAGGACCTGGGTATGGGCTATACCGGTGTCGGGTATCAGTAAACATTTTTAACCCATCCTTGTGATTCTATTCCATGGCCGGCATCTTCCTCTTCGAGTATGCCACCTGCGGCGCCTTTCCTGAGCTGGAGCCCTCTATTACAGTGGAGGGGATGGGGATGTTCAAGACCCTCTTCCAGGGGTTCAAGGCCATGGGCAAGACCCCCAGGGCCTTTGTGGATGAGAGGATACCGGGGTTTAAGGGGCTGCCGAAGGTAGAGGATTACCATGGACATTTTGAGGAGTCCCTGGGGGAGGCCGAGGCGGCCCTGGTGGTGGCCCCTGAGTCAGATATGACCCATTATGAACTCACCAAAACCCTGGAGGAGATGGGTAGTGGGAACCTGGGCTCGAGTTCCCAGGGCGTCCTCCTGGCATCAGACAAATGGCTGACCTACAGGGAACTGAAGGACCTGATGCCGAGGACCGAGGCCGTTAAAGACACTACTACCCTGGAATTTCCCCTGGTGGCAAAGCCCAGGGACGGCACCAGCTGTGAGGGGATATTCATGGTGAGGGAGGAGGCCGACCTCCAAGAGGTCCCCCAAGGCTATCTACTCCAGGAATTTGTACAGGGGAGGGCCATGAGCGCTTCCGTCCTCTGCGGGGATGAGACCAGGATATTGAGCCTCCAGACCCAGGAGATCTCGGGTTTCGAGTACATGGGTGCCATGGTGCCTGGGTCGGGGGTGGATACGGAGCCCATCCTCAAGGCGGTTGAAAGGATAGCCGGTCTCTTCGGCCTTGTGGGGGTGGATTTCATAGATGCCCCCGGGGGGATAAAGATCATGGAGATAAACGCCAGGCCCACCACTCCGATTATCGCCTTCGAGAGGGCCTACGGGCTGAATGTCTCGGAGGCCATATATCGAAACTATTACGGCGGCAAGATTCCTGGCCCAAAGGGGAGGTCCCAGGTCCTCATGAAAAAGGTCCGGGGTGAGGGGGGTTTTGTGTCCTTTGGCGGCTACACCATCCGCCTGGAGGTCAGGATATGAGGGTCCTGACCCTGGACATTGGTGGGGCCAACACCAAGAGGATGGTGGTGGAGTTTGCCGGCGGCAAGACAGAGATACTGGAGGATGACCTCATCTATTTCCCCATCTGGCGGGAATGGAGGGACCTTGGGAGGATGCTGGAGGGGGTGAAGGAAGAGGTGGATGCCGTGGCCGTCACCATGACCGCCGAGGAGGCCGACTGCTTTACCTCCAAGGACGAGGGGGTCAGGTACATCGTGAAGGCCTGCGACAGGACCTTCGGGGAACCCCTGTACCTGACCATCCGGGGGGAGCTGGTGCGCTCCAAGGACATCGAGGACCCCCTGGACCTCTCGGCAGCCAACTGGGTGGCGAGTGCGGACTACCTGGAGGAGAAGTACGGGGAGGGTACCCTGGTGGACATGGGCTCCACCACCACCGATATCATACCCTTCAGGGCAGACATGCCTTTTGTAGCGAAATCCGACCTGGAGCGCCTGAAGGCGGGATGGCTGGTCTACACCGGTTTCCTCAGGACCCCGGTGGCCGGCATCGTGAAGAAGGTCCCGGTGGGGGGTGAGGCGGTTCCCATCTCCCCGGAGTTCTTTGCCCAGACGGCGGACGTCTACCGTATCCTGGGCCTCCTGGAGGACTACCCCTGCGAGACCCCGGACAGGGGGGAGAAGACCCCGGAGGCCTCCATGAAGCGGGTGGCCAGGCACCTGTGCGCCGATGTAGAGGAGCTGGGAGAGGAGGCCATAGTGGATATCTGCAGCCATATCATGGAGCAGCAGGTCCGGGACCTGGCAGAGGCCCTCGCCCGGGTCCACAGGGGCGGGAAGGTCTACTGCTGCGGCATGGGGAGGGAGGTGGTCCATCGGGCTGCGGAGATGGCCGGCGGAGAGGCCGTGGACCTCTCCAGGGAAATCCCGGCCTTTGCCAACCTGCCCTGCTATGGTCTGGCCCATATGGTGAGGGAGTATGAAGGTCGTTAAAGTGGGGGGAAGCCTCATGGAGGTGGCAGGGGAGGTCATGGAGATGATAAGGGGACACCAGGTGCTGGTCGTCCCTGGAGGGGGTCCCTTTGCCGACGCCGTGAGGAGGGCCTATAATGATCATAGATTATCAGAAGAGGCGGCCCACCGGATGGCCATCCTGGCCATGGACCAGTATGGGGTCTTCCTATCGGACGTATCAGGGGTACCCACCACCAGGGACCCCCTGGAGACCGGCCTGCCGGCGGTCCTCCTGCCCTCGGGATACCTGGAGGAGAAGGATCCCTTCGAGGCCTCCTGGGAGGTGGCCTCCGATACCATCGCCGCTCACGTGGCCCGCATGAGGGGGGAGGAGGAGTTCCTGCTCCTGAAATCGGTGGGCGGGATAGGGGCCGGCGGGAAGGCCGTCAAGGAGATATCGGCCCGGGACTTGGCAAGCCTGGAGACTGGAGTGGTGGACCGGGCCCTCCCGGCTTATCTGGAAAGCTACCAGATGAATTGCAGGGTGGTCAATGGTAGAGAGCCGGAAAGGGTAGAAGCCGTCCTCCGGGGACAGCCGGAGGGGGTCCTCCTACGGGGAAAGGGTTAGAGAGGGTGGCAAAGATTTAAAAACCCCTGGGTCTAATTTTTCCACGTTCTGGAGTTGTGATTCAATGGACAAGACAAGGTGCATTTCATGCGGTAATTATGTTGAGGTCGGAAAGGGCTCCACGGAATTCCAGTGCCCCGAATGCGAGAGGACCATCGGGAGGTGCGCCAGGTGCAGGACCCTGGGTGTCACCTACAAATGCGAGTGCGGATTCGAGGGGCCGTGATAGAATGGGAGACGTATTGATTACGGTCAAGGTCATGCCAGATGGGGTCGACACCGACCTGGACGCCCTGGAGGAAAGGATCCGGGGACTTGGTTACAGGGTTAACAACATCGACCGGGAGCCCATCGCCTTCGGTCTTGTGGCCCTCATGTGTGGTTTCGTGGCCAAGGATGAGGGGGGCATCGCCGACGATATCTCCGATGCCATAAAAGACTTGGAAGGGGTTTCCGAGGCCGAGGTTGTGGAGGCCACCCTGGTATCCTAGGGATCAGGTCCCGTGGCGGTACTTCTGGTAGATATCCCTCACGTCCTCCTCGGTGACCTTGTCCCTGCCCTTTTCCTGGGCATGGATCTCGATCCTCTGCTTTGCCCAGTCCTTTATAAAATCAGGGACATTCTTGAAAAGTTCCAGGGCCTCTGGGGTCCAGTGCATCTCCTTCTGCTCTTGCATGTTTTATATTCTGCACAACCGAGGATAAGTAGTTTTGTGTCACCGACTCCTCAAAAGCTCGAGGATCTGGCCATGGATCCTCCCGTTGGTGGCCAGGATGTCCCTGGAGCCCAGGGTATAGGGGCCCCCCTGGAAGTCCGTCACCCTGCCCCCGGCCTCTTTGACAATCACCGCCCCGGCGGTCACGTCCCAGGGATTGACGTCGGGCACCATATGACCCTGGGTCCTCCCTGAGGCCACATAGCATAGCTCCAGGTTGCTTGAGCCAAGCTGGCGGAACTTGTTTGTGGCAAGCTTTACCGCAAGGAAGATCTCCCCTATCCTCTTGATGGACTCTCTGTTCCGGCTGTGGCAGAAGGTCACCACCGAGTCCTCCACCGTTCTCGTGTTGGATACCTGGATCCCCTCGTCATTGAGGAAGGCACCCCTGCCCTTCTCTGCCCAGAATAGCTCGTCGTCGTGGGGGTTGTAGACCACCCCCAGGACCGGTTCGTCCCTGAGGGTCAATCCGATGGATGTGCAGAAGAAGGGGTTGTGGATGGTGTAGTTGGTGGTGCCGTCCAGGGGGTCCACCACCCAGGTATAGTCACCAGCGTGCTCCTCCAGGCCCGACTCCTCCCCCAGGAAGGAATAGTCGGGAAACTCCCGGCCCAGGATGGCCTTTATGACCTCCTCGGCCTTAATATCCGCCTGGGTCACCAGGCTCCTGTCGGCCTTGTGCTCCACCCGGGGTTTCCCGTAGTGGGACATGAGGACCTTTCCGGCCTCCCTGGCGGCCCTGATGGCCGCCTTCATCTCCTCGGACTGTTCCATGGCCTTTTCCCTGGGAGACATTGGCCCTCCAACATATATTAATACAACCCAGACATAATTCTGTCATGGAACCCCTCATCGTTCCGGCGGTCATGGCAAAAAACCAGGAGGAACTCGATGAGGTCCTGGACAGGGTCAAGGACCATGTGAAGAGGGTTCAGCTGGATTTCATGGACGGGGAGTTCGTGGAGGATACCTCCCTAGACTTCAATTTCAAGGTGCCCCCGGGGCTGGAGTACGAGGCCCACCTCATGGTGAAAAAACCCCTGGAGTGGGTGGACCGCATCGCCGGGAAGGTGGATATCGCCATCATGCACGTCAAGACCCTGGAGGATATCGGCGATGCCATAGAGTATGTAAAGCAAAAGGGCCTCAAGGCATCGCTGGCCCTGAACCCGGAGACCGGTCTGGAGGGGGTCATCCCCTACCTGGAGGGCCTGGAGTTCGTCCTCGTAATGACCGTCAACCCAGGGACCTACTGTGTGGATTTCCTGCCCGAGACCCTGGAGAAGGTGAGAAGGCTCAGGGAGATCAGCCCCACCATACCAATCGAGGTGGACGGTTGCGAGAACCCCGAGAACGCAAGGCTCGCAAAGGAGGCAGGAGCTACCATCTTCGCCTCGGGCTCCTTCATCCACAAGAGCCCGGACCCGGCAAGGGCCATAAAGGAGCTGGAAGAGGCCGTATCATAGGGGGGGCGGGACCCTCAACCAACACCTTTTCCCTCTCCATGGAGACGGAGTAATCGTAGGTGACCTCCCAGCCCCCGGACCTTTCGGGCCTTGCCAAGGTCATTGACACTGAAAACCCACATGAGCCAGGTGCCCGCCCCCGCCTGCACCCTCGCCGAGGTCCCCGTCCCTTTCGATAACAGGAGGGCGGCGGGTGTCGAAGCCCTTGAGGTTTGACCCTGCTTAGGCTAATATGGTAAAATATAAGAAAAAACAAAAAAAGAAGGGGGAGAGGACTTACCCAAAGAGGGCGCCGAGTCCTGCCATTGCCTCTTCTTCGGATTCTTCTTCCTCTTTCTCTTCTTCCTCTGCTGCTGCCTCCTCGGCTGCCTCTGCAGCTGGGGCTGCGGCGGCTGCTGGGGCTGCGGCGGCGGGAGCCACGGCTGCCTGGGCAATGGCCTCCTCGATATCGACACCATCAAGGGCGGCCACCAGGGCCTTTACCCGTGCCTCATCCACCTCGATACCGGGGGCATTGAGGACCTTGGTGAGATTCTCTTCGCTCACGTCTTTTCCGGCAGAGTGCAGAAGCATAGCGGCATAAACATACTCCATGTTTTCACCTCCTATCCAAATAGTGCTCCAAGTCCTGCGGCAGCGTCCTCCTCGGACACCTCTTCCTCAGGCTCTTCTTCTTCGGCCTCTTTTTCTTCCTCAACTGCCGCAGGGGCAGGGGCTTGGGTACTGGCCTTGGAAGAAACTTGTTCTTTTAGATCATCATCCAGGGCATCCTCGTTGAGCTGGAGTGCTAGGGCCATCATCTGGGAGTGGGCCCTGGACAGGATAGTGTCCATGACCTCCGGCTCGAAGATGGTGGCCTCCACCGCCAGGGCCGTGGCCTCCCGAGCCGCCTTGGCTATAAGCAAGGGGACAGTCTGTTTGGTCGGGTAGGCTACATTAACCGACAGGTTAACGGCCTGCTGGTAGGCCTTCTGGATGTCCGCTAGAACTATGGTCTCGTCAACGGCCAGGGTCTCGGGCAGGAATACCGTGCCGTCCTCATAGGCGCAGAGGACGTCCAGGCCAATCTCCATGGGTTCTATCCCGAGCCTTGCCAAGCAGGATGCCACGTTGGGGGCGATCCTCTGGCCCTCCTTGACCACGACCGCATCCTTGGTTATGGTAATCTTCCCCTTCTCTATGGAAGCGGGGATCCCAGCCTGCTGTAGCTCCCCCAGGATGGGTCCGGCAGGAAAGCCGGTAGGACCCTTCTTGACACTTATGTCCATGGGGGCTATGGAATTGGGCTTGGCCGGGGCCGTGGTCCGGTTCTTCTCCAGGACCTTGTAGAGCTTGAAGGGATTCATCTTGGAGAAGATGAAAGCCGGCTGACCGGTCACGTGGTCCTTCAGGGCCTTTAGGGCGCTCTCCTCCTTGGCGGCCTTGTCCAGGGCCAGGAGCATGAGGTTCCTCCTGCTCATCTTGATGAGCACGTCTTCCCGAAGCAGGGCCCGCATCTTCTGGAGCTGCTTGGCAGGGATGCCGCCCATGTCCACCACGCCCACCACGGGATAATCGAGGATCAATCCTTTGAGGTCCTCAACCTCCTTCTTCTTCCACTCAGCGACGACTGCCATTTTTATACCTCGATCCTTACACAGGGGCCCATGGTGGTCTTGAGATATACCGACCTTATGTTGTTGAGGCCCTTCTCCATCTTGCGCTCCACGAACTGGAGAACGGTATAAATGTTCTCTGCTATGGCCTTGTCATCCATGTCCTCCCTTCCCACCGACAGATGGATGACTGGCTGCTCCTTTGTCCTAAGCCTCACCGTCTTCCTGAGCCTCTCCACGATGGGAGCCACCGGGGCGGCTGGCGGCACGGGTTTGGGCATCTTCCCCCTGGGACCAAGGATCGTCCCAAGGAATCGGCCCACCGTTGCCATGAGATCCGTCTGGGCGATGAAGAACTCGTGCTGGTTGGCCAGCTTCTTTGCAACCTTCTTGTCCTTGGCGAGTTCCTCAAGCTCTCCCGCGGTTATGACCGTGTCCACAAAGTCCTTGGCCTGGTGGGCCACGTCCCCTTCGGCGATGATGGCTATCTTCACGTCCTTTCCCCTTCCCTCGGGGAGGACTATCTCCTCGTTGAGCCTGTTCTCGGGCTTTTTCATATCTATGTCTTTAAGGTTTATAGCGAGGTCAATGGATTGCACGAAGTTTCGCTTCTTCGCCTTCTTGACCTCTCCTACAGCCTTCTCTATTGCGTCTGTAGTGATGGGCAACCTTCAAACCTCCTATTGCAGTTCGTTATCGTGATCTCCCCGGGCGATTTCTGCCTGCATCTCCTTGGCAGGCTTCCCATCGCACCTGACCCCCATGGAAACGCACACACCGAGGACTTCCAAGACCCTGGCCTTGAGACTGGCCCCCAGCATGCTGTCCTTTTTCATCTCGGCGATCTTCTTGGCCTGCTCCAGGGTGAGGTCGCCGACGAAGTCCGTCTTGGGTTCCCCTGAACCCTTCTCAATCCCAAGCTCCTTCATGATAAGGGAGCTGGTGGGCGGGGTGCCGATTTCTATCTCGAAACTCTTGTCATCGGTTTCGACTATAACCTTCACCGGGACCTTCATCCCCTCAAAGGCCGCTGTCTTCTCGTTTATCGCCTCAACCACCTTGTTGATAGGGACACCCACCGGTCCCAGGGCCGGACCCAGGGGCGGGCCCCCAGTGGCCTTGCCGCCGTCAACCATGGTTTCAATGATCTCTTTCATGATTATGCCTCTTCTTCTACTTCCTTCCTCAATACCTTAATGGAATCCCCCCTCACAGTTACCGGGATGGGTACGGTGGCTTCAAAAAGCTCTACGGTTATCTCTTCCTTCTTTACATCCACCCTGGTGACCCGGGCCCGCTCACCTCTGAAGGGGCCGCTGATAAGCTCAACGATGTCACCCACATCCACCTTGGTGACCATGGGTTTTGGTTCAAAGAACTTCTCCACCTCGGAGAAGGGTATCTCACCCTCTACGATACCCCTGGCATGGGATACCCCGCCCAGGGCCTTCTCTATCTCCGACTTGTTCAGTGCCTCTATCATGATGTATCCCCGGATCTCATAGGGCACAAGGACGGAATAGACTCCGAACTTCTCCTTTTCGGATCTCTGGGACAGCATATCTGCCACGTTTTTTTCCTGACCTATGGTCGTTCTGACTGCATGTATCTCAGCCATGATAATCCTCCAGAAAGAAGAGAGATGTTCCCCTTTTTTTCCTGCCTCTTATATATTTTACGGTTAAAATCGGTCATACCAGGGAGGCAATCTTCTCCAGGGCTTCCTGGCCCCCATCGCCGAATCGATTCTGTGTGATGTAATCGCTCACATCCTCCAGCCCTCCTTCACCCACCGATACGGCATAGCCTGCGACCTCCAGCATCTCCCTGTCACTGGCACTGTCCCCCACGGCTGCGAAGTCCTCCACATCCAGGCCCATCAGCTCCGCTACTTCAACAAGGGCCTGTCCCTTATTTATCCCCTTCTTCTTAATGTGGATGGCAAACTTCGTATCCACCAGTTCCACATCATAGTCCCCAAGGGCACGGGCAAGGTCTTCCACTGCCACGGTCCTATAGATGGCAACCTCGGTCTTCCGCAGCTCTGAATGGGCCAGTTTTTTGATTTTATAATGTTTTTTTAGATGGTCAAAGGCCCTCTGGGGTTCTGTGATGTCCCCGTAGATCAGGGTTTCATCTCGCCGCCTGTCCTTGATGATCCCCCCGTTTTCCGCTATCACCGGACCGCTTGCCCCCGTCATGATGGCAATCGCCTCGGTGAGACAGAGGATATTTCCTGTGGCCATCACGATGGGCACCCCCCTCCCCTCCAGGTCCCTCAGGGCATCCACTGCCCCCAGGTGGATTCTCCTTGTGTCATCTGTCAGTGTCCCATCAATGTCTAGGGCGATGGCGCGGATCATTTCAGTCTCTAATTCCTTCCTTAACAACCGAAAAGATTGCCTCGCCCTCTGGCAGATTCGGGGAATCAATGAGTCTTGCGACCCTCTTGCCCCCCTTGGATTTTCTCAGGTAGACCCTGAAGGTGGATGAATGGCCGACGATATGTCCACCTATGGGAGCCGTTGGGTCACCGAAGAAAAAGTCGGGTCTGGTCATGACTTGGTTTGTGACGATTATGGAGAGGTTGTGCATGTCCGAGAGCCTCTGGAGGGCATGCATGTGGCGGTTGAGCTTCTGCTGACGGTCCGCCAGCATCCCCCTGCCGGTATAGTCCGACCTGAACTGGGAGGTCAGGGAATCCACCACGATGAGACCCACATTCTTCTCCTTGATGATCTCTTCAGCCTTTTCAACCATCAGCATCTGATGGTCACTGTTATATGCCCTGGCAACTATGATGTTCTCAAGGACTGCATCGGGGTCCAGTCCAAATCCTTCGGCCATCTGGATGATCCGTTCAGGTCTAAAGGTGCTCTCAGTATCCACATAGATTGCTGTTTTGCCAAGACCGCCTTCCTCCTCTGGCAACTGAACGCTGACTGCCAACTGATGACATATCTGGGTCTTTCCGGATCCGAACTCCCCAAAGAACTCTGAAATGGCCTGGGTCTCAACCCCTCCTCCCAGGAGATCGTTCAGGATTTGACTCCCGGTGGTGATCTTCTTCATGGTCTTTCTCTTCTCAAGGACCTGGGACCCGGTCATAAATCCCATATCCGACCGCTCCCGGGCCTCATTGATAATCCGCTTTGCAGTACTTTCTCCAAAGCCACCGGCCTCCTTCAAATCCACAACGGTGGCCACTGCAATGGATTCGATGGTCTTAAATCCCGCATCCCTCAACTTGTCGGCGGTTGCCGCTCCAACGCCGGGAAGGTCCTCCAGCTCCATTTTTTTAAACCTCCTTTACAAGGCCCTTGGCCTCTTCCATCATCATCCTCGCCTCCTGCCTGGGGTCCGGGCTCAAATCCAGTTCCTGGACCACCAGCTCGTCCCTGCCGGAAAAATCGCTGTGCCTGGTGGAAACAGTGGCCACGATCTCCCTGCCCAGGAGGAATTTCCGCCTTTCTTCCAGTTCCGATGTGATGTCACCATCGGTCACCTGCTGGAGGGTCAGACCCGTCAGGACTTCGGCCATCTTGTCGTAAAAGGCGGCCCTCATACAAGCTGTGCCATCATCGATGAGACAGTTTATGACCATCCCCATGGAACCGTCCTTTTTGTCAAAGATTCGAAGGTTGTCATAGACCTCGACCAAGGCACCCCTAATCTCTGCCCTATCACCTGTTCTAAGTTCCTCCATCCTCTTCCTTGTGACCTCCCCGTACCATCCAGGGATATCGCCGATGCTTGCCTCGGGTTTCAATGTGACCTTACCGTGTCGACCGATGTGGATTTCTGGCTCATCATATCGAAACTTCACATAGGCATTATTGGCCTTTATCACTTCGCCCTCCCTTATCTGCCCCTTTTCAACGAGAGCCACATCCTCGTCCCAGAGGACCAGCCTGGCCGTCCCGGTTTCATCTCCAACCCTCAGGTTGACTACCCTGCCGGGGGCCTGACCTTCCCTCTCGAACTGCCGGACCTCGTAGATCCTCAGGACCTTACAGATGACATCCACCCCACCCATACCTTCCTCCAGTTCACTGATAGATTTCTCCATATCCTTGGAAACTGGGATGCTCTCCGGCTCGATGTCCCCCGGGTTTGGTATAACCCTGGTGCGGCTTCCTATATGGAGCTCGGCCTCACCGTTGAGATTTTCCTTGGTATAGCCTGCCCTGATCCTCAGTATGCCCCCTTCGGCAATCTTCCCATCCTCGATCAGAGATACGTCATCGCCCCAGAACACCGTCCTGATGGTCCCGGTCTCATCCCCTAAAATAAGGCTGCAGACCTTCCCTTTTGTCCCATCTTTGCGGTCAAACTCCCTGGGTGGGAATACACGTACCACCTTCCCGGTGATATCCACACTCTTCATCCCGGGTATGATGCTCTCTATTTTCAGTTCCTTGTGGAGGGAAACCCCTTTGAAGAGGTTTATCCCCAGGCCGTTGGCCACCACGTGGGCGGCCCCTTCAGGGGTGATAAGTCCCCCCAGTTCCTCCCGTTTCTCCTCGATCATATCTCTTATCTCATCTTCTGTCCTTCCGCTTTCAGAGGAGATCTTTGCAACCATTTCTTCAAGTTCCATTTTCTAAACACCCAGATAAACCTCAAACTTTCGAGATATATAAATTGTTTCAGAGAGCGCTGGAAAAGTATTACTGCTTCCCAAATTTACAGAATCCTTCTACGTCCTTTCGCTTGGTTCCACATTTATATCGGGTGGTGCCATCGCAATAACTTACCGGAATGGAACAGTTCTCGCACTTCTCAAAATCTACCCGGCCCATTGTATCCTCTTTTTATAAGGACTTACTATATAAATAATGTGAGCAGATATATCACAAAACCTTTAAATTGAAAGAAAAAAAGATACGAAAAGGACGTTTCATTCTCTTAAAAAGGAGGTTGGATGGATGATAAACGTAGCGATAAACGGATTCGGAAGGATAGGACGGAACTTCTTCAGAGCCACTCTAAAAGACGAAGAATTCCAGAAGAATTTCAAGATTGCGGCAGTAAATGATCTAACAGATGCAAAGACCCTTGCCCATCTGCTCAAATACGATTCTGTACATGGTATCCTGGACAGGGAGGTCACCGGCGGGGAGGACTCCATCACGGTCGACGGCCAGAGCTTCAAGGTCCTTTCTGAAAGGGACCCTGCCAATCTCCCCTGGAAGGACATGGGGGTTGACATCGTCCTGGAGTCCACGGGATTCTTCCGGGACAGGGACGGGGCAGGCAAACACCTGAGCGCCGGGGCAAAGAAGGTCATCATCTCCGCCCCTGCCAAGGAGCCCGATTACACCATAGTCATGGGCGTAAACCACGAGGGATGTGACCGGGAAAACCACTGCATCATCTCCAACGCATCCTGCACCACCAACAGCATCGCACCGGTCATCAGTGTAATCCATGAGGCCTTCGGTGTGGAAAGGGGGCTTTTGACCACCGTCCATGCCTATACAGCGACCCAGAAGATCCTGGACGTCCAGGCGGGAGATCTCAGAAGGGCTAGGGCGGCTGCCATTAACATAATCCCCTCATCCACAGGTGCCGCCAAGGCCATCGGGCTTGTCATACCCGAGCTCAACGGGAAGCTGGACGGCATGTCCATGCGGGTCCCCATACCTGACGGCTCGGTATCGGACCTCACCCTCGAGCTTAAGACCGAGGTCACCAAAGAAGAGCTCAATAACGCCCTGAAGGAAGCCGCCGAGGGACGGTTGAAGGGTATCATGGAGTACAGCGAGCTGCCCTTGGTATCCTCCGACATTGTTGGCAACCCCCACTCGTCAATCGTGGACGGCCAGAGCACCATGGTCATCGGGGGCAAGAGCAACTTTGTAAAGGTCCTGGCCTGGTACGATAACGAATGGGGCTTCTCCAACCGCCTGGTGGACCTGATGAAGTATCTGATGGGATAAACCCCCCTATTCATCTCCGGTGTTAGAATGGAAAAAGAAGTTGACGTCATTGTCATTGGAACCGGGGCCGGGGCAGACTTTGCCAGGGAGCTGGCAAGAAACCGCAAGATCAAGATCGCCCTCATCGAGATGGACCCGGATGACGGTGGCGTCAGGGTGGGTGGCAAGTGCTTCTGGTACGGCTGCATCAAGGCCAAGGTCTTTGTGCGGAGGGTGGAGGAGGCCGTGGCCAATGGGACACCCCTGGAGGAACTGGCAGAGGACATAAAGGAGCACCTCAACGAGGCCCCCGCTGTCCTCAGCTCCGGGCTGAAAAAGCTCCTTGAAGGGTATAGGAACATTGAACTGGTCAGAGGCAGGGGGGTCCCGGTCCAGGTGGAAGGGAAGAAGGTCGTGGAAGTCGAGCAGAACGGAGGAGAGAAGATCAGGGTCACAGGCGACGTCCTGGTCCTGGCCGAGGGGTCTGTGCCCCTGCTCTGGCCGGCCCTGGGTGCCGACAACACGGACAACATCGTTGACAGCAATGGCCTCTTCGGACTCCTGGAAAGGGGGATACTCCCCATAGACATAACCGGCGAGGGTGCCGGGCCCATCGGGATGGAGTTCCTGGCATCCCTCCAGGCCCTGGGGGCCAAGATTAACGTGGTGGACTTCCTGCCCAGGGTCCTGCCCCTGGAGGACGGTGAGGTCTCATCGGCCTTTGAGGAACATCTGAAAAGCAAGGGTGCAGGGATTTACACCGGCCACGGCGTGGTGGAGAACAGGGTCCTGGAACCCGGCAAGAGGGTCAGGGCCACCATTTCCAAGGATGATGAGAAAAAGGAGGTGGAGAGTGATTACATCCTGGCCGCCCTGGGGACCAAAAGGAGGAACATGGAAAACCTGGATAAACTGGGGATTGATATGGCCAGAAGGCCCGACGGCACCCCCGTGGGGGTCCAGGTGGGGGAGGAGTTCGAGACCAACATGGACGGCGTCTATGTCCTGGGGGACCAGGTGGCCACCGTCAAGGGGGTCATCCAGCCCATGCTCAGGCACATGGGAACTGTAGGGGCCGAGGTTGCCGCAGAGAGCGTCATGAGGAGGTACGAGGAATCCGATAAGGCCAGGGGCCTGATGGAGACCAGGGCATCAAGCTTTGGCTTCGACGAAAGCATGAGATACATGGTGGCCGTCACCTACTTCCCGGGAAGGGACGTGGGCCACGTTGGACGGACCAGGGAGGAGATGGAAAAGCTTGGAGGGGAGTTCAAGGAAAGGAGATATTCCCTGGAGGACTTCCGGGAGATTGAGGAACTCACCTGGGAGGAGGACTGTTTCAAGGTCATAGAGGATGCCGAAGGAAGGATTGCCGGCTTCCATTCCATCGGTCACTACGGGGGTGAGCTCACCTCCATTGCCCAGGTCGCCAGGACCAGGGGGATGTCGGCTGAGGATTTCCTGTCCACCCTCAAGGAGGTCCTGGGGGACGTGGAGTCCTGCAGGAAGGGCACTCCTGCCCCAGATTTGAAGATGAAAGAGGGGGTGCTAAGGGTGGGCGACGACCTGAAAACCCTAAGGGAAAAGGCCAAGGAGGAAGGGAAGAAGCCAGGGGACATCCTGGAGGTCTTCGCCCCCTACATCACCAACGGGCGAATCGTGGCCTCCTCCAGGGTGGAGGCAGAGGATGTGCAGGCCGAACTCAGGGAGAAGAAATGCGGCATCATTGTCAATCGAGAAACCCGGGAGGTCATGGCAGGGTGGACGGCGGCCGACGAGTTCGGGTGGGAGATCATCAAGTACCTGCTGTTCTGTGTCAGGACAGGCATGACGACGGATATGATATCAGAGACGGTCCATGCCCATCCCCTGGTGACCGAACTCCCCTACGAGGTGGCCAAGAGGGCCAACACCATCATCAAGGAGTCCCTGTTGAGGGCGGCCCGAAGAGGATGATGCACATAACCAGCATCAAGGAGGTCATCCAGGAGACCCCGAGGATAAAAACCATCATCCTGGATACCCGGGTTAAGGCCACCCCCGGCCAGTTCGTCATGCTGTGGCTGCCCGGGGTGGATGAGAAACCCATGAGCATTTCTTACCATAAGGGGGATATGGGAATCACCTTCCTCATCCACGGTCCCTTCACCACAAGGCTCGGGGAGGCAGAGGTCGGGGACCGGGTAGGTTTCAGGGGGCCCTTTGGGCGCGGATTTGAACTCCATGGCAGAAAGATTCTGCTGGTTGGAGGGGGAGTGGGAATGCCGCCTCTGGCAGCCCTGGCAGACGATGCCCTGGAAGCGGGGCTTGATGTTACGGCCGTCATCGGTGCGGTCACAAAAGAGGGGCTGCTTTTCGTTGAGCGCCTCCAAGAGGCCGGTGCCAGGGTCCTCACCTCCACCGACGACGGGAGCGCCGGGAGGAAGGGCTTCGTCACCCATGTGATGGAAGAACTCCTCCAGGAAGAATCCTTTGATGCCTGCTACACCTGCGGCCCGGAGATCATGATGGCCAAGGTGATGGAGCTGGCCAGGGCCGCGGGGATACCCATCCAGCTCTCCCTGGAGAGGTACATGAAATGCGGCTTCGGCATCTGCGGCCACTGCGCCATGGACGCCTCGGGCATGAGGGTCTGCAAGGAGGGCCCCGTCTTCACCGGGGAGGAGGCAGCCGGGCTTACAGAATTTGGAAGCTACCGCCGGGACGCCTCGGGGGTAAAGGTATATTTCTAGTTCCAGAGGGGTAAGGGGGCAGCCATAGCAAATTTCAAATACTTAAACAGATGATATCTTAGAGCAACAAGAGTATCATAAAACATCACACATTCACAAGTTGGGTGTCATTAATGATCATCATCAAGCAGCAATCCTTTGAAAACTGGCGAATTAGATTTTGTAAATGCTGATTCTTAGTGACCTCCCTGACTGTGGATGTGTCCTGTTAAAGGAGGTCAATTCAAATGGGAAAGATTGATTTAGGGACAACAAAATACGTCATTCATGCAAAGATAAAGGCAAGCGGCATCGTGGAAAAACCCGATGTGGTGGGGGCCATTTTCGGCCAGACCGAGGGGCTTTTGGGCAACGACCTGGACCTGAGGGAACTCCAGAAGACCGGGCGCATCGGCAGAATCGATGTCAATGTGGATTCCAAGAACGGAAAATCCGGGGGAACCATCAACATACCCTCCAGCATGGACAAGGTGGAGACCGCCATCCTGGCCGCCTCCCTGGAGACCATTGACAGGGTAGGGCCCTGCGAGGCCAAGATCAAGGTCGGTGGCATCGAGGACGTCAGGGTATCCAAGCGGAAGATGGTGGTGGAGAGGGCCAAGGACATCCTCACCACCATGGTGGATGAGATGACCCCCGACAGCCTGGAGATCACCGACGAGGTCAAGAAGGCGGTCCGGGTAAAGGAGATCCGGGAGTTCGGCCCCGACAAGCTCCCATCGGGTCCCAACGTGGGCAACTCCGACGCCATCATCGTGGTGGAAGGCCGGGCCGACGTCCTGGTCCTCCTCAAGCACGGCATAAAGAACGCCATCGCCGTGGAGGGCACCAGCATCCCCAAGACCATCATAGACCTGTGCAGGCAGAAGACCACCACGGCCTTCACCGACGGTGACCGGGGTGGGGAACTCATCGTCAGGGAGCTCCTCCAGACAACGGAGATCGATTTCGTCGCTCGCGCGCCGGACGGCAAGGAGGTCGAGGAGCTTACCAAAAAGGAGATCTTCAAGGCCCTGAGGAACAAGATCCCGGCCGAGCAGGTGAAGGGATCCATGGCCATCAAGACCAAGGGCCCGGCCAAGACCGGGGCAAAGAGGCACAGTCCCCGTGCCCCCCAGAAGGCCGCCGCACCCCCCCGGCCGGCACCGGCCAAAAAGCCGGCTGCCAAACCGGCCCCTGCCGCCGGTCCCGAGGTCCAGAAGTTCAAGAAGTTCTTCTCAGACCTGTCGGGGACCCTGAAGGCCTACATCCTGGACAAGGACGTGAAGGTGATAAAGGAGGTGGCGGTCCGGGACCTGGCAGTGGCGTTGAAGAACTCCAAGGAGAAGGTATCGGCAGTCATCTTTGACGGCGTGGTCACCCAGAGGCTGGTGGAGATCGCCAACGAGAAGGGCGTGGAGTACCTCATTGGAGCAAAGATAGGCAACATCACCAAGAAGCCCGCCGACCTCCGGTTGCTGACCGCCGCGGACCTGGGTGTGGGTTCGTAAAGTTTTTATCCTTGGCCCGGGATATATCTTACCGGGAGTGTAGATGTACAAGGATGAGATGATACACCTTCACCAGTTGCTGGTCTATCTAATGAAGTTCTTCGTGGACAACGGTGTATCAAACTCATACTTCAAGGAGTATATGGAGCTGGGGGTCAACCCCCACCATATCCACAGGACCAAGTCTGCCCACAAGTACGCCATCTTTCTGCTGGCCCACGGTATCTCGAAGGTCCTCTCGGAAAGCACCGTGGAGATCGTGCCCAGGAGCGTTACCACGCGGCTGGGGGAGCTGGCCGAGAGGTGCAAGGTGGAGCTTGGCGATTCCTAGTTGACCGGGGGAGCCGGACAAAACCCCACGCTGTCAAAAGACCTGGATTACGCCCCAGATGACCCCAATCCCCAGGAGGAGGGAGACGAACTGGACCAGGGACTTTTTGAAATCCCCCTCCTTGTGCAGCTCCGGCATGAGGTCAGTGGAAGCGATATAGATGAAGGCCCCTCCGGCAAAGCCCAGGATGGGCGCGGTGGAGATATTCATGGCAGGAAAAAGGAAATAGGCCCCGGCAGCCCCCAGGAAGGATGTCAGGGCCGTCAGGAAATTAAAGACCAGGGCCTTGCCCCTGGAGAAACCGCCGTAGACCAGGATGGCAAAGTCCCCCATCTCCTGGGGAAGCTCGTGGAGGGCGATGGCCGTGGTGGTCACGATTCCCAGGGAAACGTCCGTCATGAAGCTCCATGCGATTATCATTCCGTCCAGGAGGTTGTGGACCCCGTCCCCCACCAGGTTCAGGTAGCTGAAGGCATGGACGTCGCAGTGGCCCTCGTGGCAGTGCCTCCAGTGGATGAACCTCTCCATGATAAAGAAGACCAGGATGCCAAGAAGCACTGCGGAAAAGACCCCCTCACCTTCACCCTCACCCACGGCCTCGGGGAGCAGGTCCAGGAAGGCGGCCCCCAGGAGGGTCCCGGCGGCAAAGGCTATGAACACGAATATAAGGCTCTCGAATACCTCATCCCTGATATAAAGGGCGATGATGCCGGAAAGGGACACCAGGCTCACCAGGAGCACGGCAAGGAATATCCAGACAAGGGTTTCCATGGCCTCTACCTATTCTTGGATTTACAGTTCATGTCAATACAGCTCAAGACCCTCCTCCTGCCCAGGGGGATGCTGACCATGGGAAGGCCGCAGGAGTAGCATTTTTTGTCGGTGGCCAGCACCCCCTTAATCTGGGGGAGGGGGTAGGAGACCTTGCAGTCCGGGAAGCCCGAACACCCGATGAACTGTTTATGGGTCTTGTTGGACCTGATGATCTTGAGATCCTTCCCGCAGGCAGGGCACTCCCCCACAACGAAGAGGTTCTTCTCCTGGAGCTTCAGGGCCTTGCTGAGCTTCTCGCCGATCTTCACTTCCTGGGCCTTGAATTTGTCCAGGATGCGGCTCAGCTCCCTGCGGGCCTCCTCCAGAACCGTCTCCTTTTTCTCCTTCCCCTCCTGGATATTCTTCAGCTTCTCTTCAAACCTCCTGGTAAGCTCCTCGCTTATGATCTCAGGGACATACTCCTCCAGGGCCCCTATGACCGAGAACCCAAGCTCGGTGACGGTGATGGGGTTCCCCTCCACATACTTGCGCCGGAAGAGGACCTCCACCGTATCGGCCCTGGTGGCCTTGGTCCCCAGGCCCCTCCTCTCCAGCTCCTTTACCAGGGATGAGGGGTTGAAGGGTTTGGGGGGCTTGGTCTGGCCCTCCTTCTTGTAGACCCTCTCCACCTTCAGGACATCCCCCTCCTGCAGGGGTGGGAGTGCCACCTCCTTGAAGCTGATGAAGGGATAGAAGACCATCCAGCCCTCCTCCAGGGTCCTGGCACCACCGAAGGTGAAGGCCTCCCCGCCTATATGGCAGACCACGTCGGTCTCCTCCCTGATGACCGGATCGGCGAAGACCGCAAAGAAGCGGTGGACTATGAGTTCATAGAGCTTTTTGGCCTCCCCCCTCAGGCCTTTGGGGAGGATGCCGGTGGGATAGATGGCCGGGTGGGCCGGGTCGGTTTTCTTGCCCTGCCTGGGCCTGAGCTTGCCCTTCTCCAGCAGCATCCTGGAATATCTTTCAAAGGCCCTGGATGCACCGAGCTTCTCGATAATCCTCTTGAAGCCCAGATTATAGGGCAGCTTCTGGGAGGAGGTCCTGGGATAGGATATGAAGCCCCCCTCGTAGAGGTTCTGGGCCAGGTCCTGGGTCTTTTTTGGGAGGAGCCCATAGATCCTGTAGGCCTCGGACTGGAGGGCCCCCAGGTCGAAGGGCGGAGGGGCGAGGTTCTTCACCTCACGGCGCTGGACCTCCCTGAGGGTGGCGTCATGGCCCCTGGTCCCCTCCAGGATGGCCTCGGCCCTCTCCTCCTGGAAGATCCTGCCCTCCACATGCCGGGCCCTGATCTCCCCGCCCTCGGCCTCCAGGTGGGCGAAGACCTCCCAGTATTTCTCGGGTTTGAAATCCCTGATCTCCCTCTCCCTTTTGACCAGGATGGCCAGGGCCGGGGTCTGGACCCTCCCGGCAGATAGGTTGACGAAGCGGTTGGCCGCCTTCTTCATGGCCTGGACCAGGGCCCGGGAAGAGTTTATGCCCCAGTACCAGTCCATGACGTGGCGGGCCTCCCCCGCATCCACCAGGCCGTAGTCCACAGAACTCAGGTTCCGGTAGGCCTTCTGGAGGTCGCCCCGGGTAAGGGTGGAGAAGCGCATCCGTTTAAACTCCCTCCCACTGACATCCCCCCCCAGGCAGGCGTATTTCAGGGCGTTATAACCCAGAAGCTCCCCCTCGATATCCCAGTCGGTGGCTATGATATACTGGTCCACGGAGGAGCCCAGCCGCTTCAAAGTTGAGATATACCTGTTGGTATACGCCTTGGACCGGTCCACCTTGGAGAGGGGCTGCCAGACCACGTCGAAGGCCGGGTACTCGAAACCTGCCCTTTTCTGACTAAGGGTGTAGAGGTGGCCGGCCGCCGAGGCCACCAGGATCTCGTCACCGTTCTCCTGGATCCTGTAGTAGCTCACCCCACCCATCCGCATTCTCTCATAATCCGCAGATATGGAATAGGCAACCTTCTGGGAGACCTTTGGTTTTTCTGTTATTATCAGGGTCTTCATGCACAAACACTAGGGAAGGTCATTTTTCAGCATATAAAATTATGGGAGATGTCGACAATTTTTTAAAACGGGAAGATACAGGTGGTCTATCATGTCAATCCCTATAAAGGGAGGGTCCCCCGGTTGACGCCCGGGGACCTGGAGCATATGTAGCATTGTAGAGGAAGCAGATAGCTATGGAACTCGCCGAACGGATAAAGAAACTCCCCCCCTATCTATTCGCTGAGATCGACAGGAAGATAGCCAGAAAAAGGCAGGAGGGAGCCGACATCATAACCTTCGGGATAGGGGACCCGGATCTACCAACCCCCCGGCATATCATCGACGCCTGCTGCAAGGCTGCCCGGAAGCCGGAGAACCACAGGTACCCATCCTACGAAGGCATGCCCAGTCTAAGGGAAGCCATAGCCTCCAGGTACCGGAGGGACTTCGGCCTGGAGCTGGATCCCGAAAAGGAGATAATCACCCTCATAGGGTCCAAGGAAGGGGTCCATAACATCCACTTCGCCTATGTCAACCCCGGGGACCTGGTGCTCTACCCGAATCCTGGGTATCCGGTCTACAGTACCGGACCCCTCTTCGCCGGTGGGAAGGCCCATGCCATGCCCCTCCTGAAGGAGAAGGGGTTTCTGCCTGACCTGGAGGCCATCCCCAGGGATGTGGCCAGCAAGGCCAAGATCATGTGGATAAACTACCCCAACAACCCCACCGGGGCCGTTGCAGACCAGGGATTCTATAAGGAGGTGGTGGATTTTGCCACCGACAATGATATCATCGTCTGCTCCGACGAGGCCTACTCCGCCATCGCCTTTGACGGGTACAGGCCCCCCTGCTTCCTGGAGGTCCCTGGAGCACGGGAAGTGGGGATTGTCATCGACTCCCTGTCCAAGACCTATAACATGACAGGCTGGAGGCTGGGATACGCGGTGGGGAACCAGGAGGTTATCGATGGGCTTCTGAAGGTCAAGACCAACGTGGACTCCGGGGCCTCCCAGATCATCCAGGAGGCAGGGATTGCAGCCCTGACCTCCTCCCAGGATTGCGTCAGGGAGGCGGTGGAGGAGTACCAGAGGCGCAGGGACGCCCTTGTCGACGGGCTCAAGAACCTCGGTTTCAATTGCGAAAAGCCCAGGGCCACCTTCTATCTATGGATGGAGGTGCCCGACGGGGACTCCATGGCCTTTGCCTCAAGGGTCCTGGAAGAGGCCGCAGTGGTATGCACCCCGGGGGTAGGCTTTGGAGAATACGGGGAAGGATATGTGAGGTTCGCCCTGACCCAGCCCCTGGAGAGGATAGAAGAGGCCCTGGAGAGGATGGAGAGGGCGGCCTAGTACCCTTAATTATTGGGACCCTGGATGTTGGTAGACATGCCCTGGATGGCATCCACTATGGCACTGGAGTCGGCCTCCAGTTCTTTGATTTCGTGGCCAAAGGCCCGGAGCCTCCTAAGATATATCACATTGGCCAGGATTGCACCGATGACATAGATTTCCGTGAGGGTCATGCCTATCCCTTAATATCCTTTAATATATGATTAGGAAGTATATATAGGAATTGGGTTTACAATCATGGGAATCAGACCACACGTTACTGTAAAGGACGGACACCTGGCCCTGGGCGGGGTGGACCTGGTAGGGCTGGCCGAGGAGTTCGGCACCCCCCTCTATGTCACCGACGAGGACAGGATAAGGCAGCGCTACAGGGAGTTCAGGGATGCCTTCAAGACCCTCTATCCCAAGGTCCAGGTATGCTACGCCTGTAAGGCCAACTCGTCCCTTGCCCTTCTCCACATCCTCCGCCAGGAAGGGGCCGGGGCGGATATCCTCTCCGAGGGTGAGCTCTTTCTGGTCCAGGAGGTGGGTATCGCCCCGGAGAAGGTGATCTTCACAGGCAACAACAAGACGGACCGGGAGCTTGAGGCCGCCCTTGAGGCAGGGGTGACCATCAACCTGGATGCCCTCCACGAGATGGAGCGCCTTGTGGGGATTTGCAAGAGGGAGGACAGGAAGGCAAGGGTCTCCTTCCGGGTCAACCCTGCCGTGGACCCCGCGACCCATCCCCACCTCTCCACGGGCCTCAGGGAGAGCAAGTTCGGCATCCCGGAGGAGGAGGTGGAGGGGGCCTACCGCCGGGCCATGGAGAGCGGTTATCTCGACATCGCCGGGATCCACATGCACATCGGCTCCCAGATCACCACCACCTCCCCCTACGAAGAGGCCACCTCCAAGCTCTTCGATATGGTCGGGATGTTGAAGAGGGAGCTTGGACTGGACCTGGACTTCGTGGACATAGGCGGCGGTGTGGGCATACGATATCAGGAGGATAAACCCTACATCACCCCGGCAGACCTGGCAGGGGTGGTGGTGCCCATCATCAAGGACAAGGTCTCTGAACATGGTCTGAAGGAGCCCGTCCTCTACCTGGAACCCGGCCGCTACATCGTGGGGGACTCGGCGGTGATGCTCACCCGGGTCTCCACCATTAAGAGGACCCCCCACAGGACCTTTATCGGCACCGATGCAGGGTTCCATGTCCTGGCCCGGCCCACCCTCTACGGCTCCTACCACGAAGTAGTGGTGGCCAGCAGGGCCGAGGAGGCACCGGCAGAGAAGGTGGATATAGCAGGCAACGTCTGCGAGTCCGGGGACATCCTGGCCAGGGACCGGATGCTGCCGAAGATTCATGCCGGGGACGTCCTGGCCTTCCTGGACGCCGGGGCCTATGGCTTCATCATGGCCAGCCAGTACAACTCCCGGCCCAGGCCGGCAGAGATCCTGGTCCACCAGGGCAAGTACGAGTTGATAAGGGAGCGGGAGACCTTCCAGGACCTGGTGAGGCACCAGAGGGTCCCGGAAAGGCTGGAGAAGAAGGGGGGATAATCCCTCCCTTTGACCTCATCCCTTCAGCTTCTTCAGTATCTTGCTCCCCCTGAGGTACACCCCGGGGATGACGCCGCAGAGGTGGGGTACCAGGAGGTCGGGGACCGGGTCAGGGTGGATGCCGAAGGCCGGCAAAACCCAGAGGCCCACCGGCCAGACCAGGACCCCGAGAATCAGGAGGATGGTGCCTGCTGTTTTTCTGTCCATGGTAACCATCTGCCCCCAGCCCCCATATTATACTTTCTCCAAAAGCAGCTCCAGGTAGGATCGCCTCTCCATCTGTTCCGGGGCTATACCCAGGTCAGCAAAAAAATTGGCCAGCTCCTGCGGGCTGTACTCCTGCGCCTCCTTCTCCACCTCCACGAAGGACCCCAGGCCCTCGAGCCTGTCCAGCATGACCGTGTAGCCTGAAAGGCCGTAATATTCCCTGGTCTTTTTCACCTCCAGGACCCGCCGGAAGCCCAGCCGGGTGAGTATTTCCTCCGCATTTTCGGCATCGAAGACCTCCAGCTCCAGCTCCTCCCTGGTCTTGGTCTCCCTGTCAAGTTTTGGGCCCTTGTAGGTCAGGAAGAATCTGTCCCCGCTCTCCCGTATCCTCAAGGCCTCATCGGTCCGGGCGAAGTCCCTCTCCGGGTGAGCGAAATAGACATCCCTCTGGACCTCTTTTTTGACAAAGACCCCGCCCTTCCGGAGGACTGCCTCCCTCACCTTCTCCAAGTCGTCCACCCTGGCCTTGGCCTCTATCTCGAGCATGGGACCTTCTTTTGCGGGGCAGATTTAATAATGTGACGGCCAATCTTAGGTCATGGTATCGGATTTCCTCCAGGACAGGTATAACCGGCTCTTCGGGGAAGGGTTCCTCCGGCATCTGAAAGACCCGGTGCTTCCGGCCCTAAGGGTCAATACCTTAAGAACCAGCGAGGACGCCCTGGTGGACCGGCTCCGGGATAAGGGGTTCCATCTGAAGAAGGTCCCCTGGACAGGGTATGGGTACTGGATAGAATCCTCGCCCTTCTCCCCCGGGGCCACCACCGAGTACCTCCTGGGCCACTACTTCCTCCAGGACCCCACCTCCCAGCACGCCTGCGAGGTCCTGGGGCCCCGGAAGGGGGAGTTGGTCCTGGACATGGCCGCCGCCCCCGGAGGCAAAACCACCTATCTGGCCCAGCTCCTGGAAGGAACCGGGACCGTGGTGGCCGTGGACCTCTCCAGGGAGAGGATGAGGTCTCTGCGCTCCAATCTCTCCCGCATGGGCATCGAGAACTGCCTGGCCTTCCGCACGGACGCCAGGAAGGTGGGGGAACTTGGTCTGGAGTTCGACCGGGTCCTGCTCGACGCCCCCTGCACCGGTACCGGCACCGCCTTCAAGAACCCCGAGGCCCTGGAAAAGGACCAAAAGGACCTGGAGAAGACCGTGCCCCTCCAGCTGGAGCTCATTAAAGCGGCCGCCGGGGTACTGAAAAAGGGTGGCACCCTCCTCTACTGCACCTGCAGCCTCCTGCCAGAGGAGGACGAGATGGTGATTGACAGGGCGGCCAGGGATTTCGGGTTCAGGATTATGGGGATAGGAGAGGGAGAGCCCGGGCTGACATCCCCCTACGGTCGCAGGCTCCCGAAAGAGCTGGAGAAGACCAGGAGGTTCTTCCCCCACCTCCACGGGACCCAGGGTTTTTATATGGCAAAACTCCAGAAGGTGTGACCATGGACCACGACAGGCTCCTGGAGGAGTACACCGGAAAAATTGAGGATGCTTTGAGACCGTATCTTGCAAATCTGATCAGAGAGGCCTCGGCCTACCATCCCTTCATGGGAGAGGTCTATGAGTCCCTGGCAGAGTTTGTCCTCCGGGGGGGCAAGCGCCTGGCCTCCTCCAGCACCCTCCTGACCTATAAGGGCTACAAAGGCGCCCTGGACGAAGGTATCCTGACCGTGGCCCAGGGTGTGGAGCTCTACCGCCACGCCATCCTGGTCCACGACGACCTGGTGGACATGGACGATTACCGCAGGGGCGGGGAATCCATACACCGGCATTTTGCGGGGGGTTTTGACGAGAGGTTCGGCATGGGGACCGCGGTGTTTTCTGGAAACATCCTCCTGACCCTGGCCTTCCAGCGCTTCCTGGAATCCGGGTTTTCCCATGAAAAGATACTCAGGGTCATGCAGCTCTTCGGAAAGAACGAGCGGGCCGTGAACGAGAGCCAGATCCTGGACCAGGCCTTCGAGTATAAGAGGCCCGATTATGGGGAGTGGGAAGTCATGGCCCGAAAGAGGGCGGCCTCCCTCTTCAACTCGACCCTGCTGACCGGGGCCATCCTGGCCGACGCCCCGGAGGAGGACATGGCCCTCCTGGACGAGGCCGCGGTGGCCATCGGCTACTCCTTCGATATCCAGGACGACATCATCGGGACCTTCGCAGGAGAAGAGGAGTACGGCAGGCCCCCGGGTGGGGACCTGCGCTTCTGGAAGAAGCCCCTCCACATGGTCTACACCCTGGAGATGGCCCCGGAGGAGGAGATAGAGGAAATCGAGGCCCTGGTGGGGAAGACCGACATCAGCCAGGAGGAGATGGAAAGGGTCAGGGAGATAATTCGAAACTGCGGCGCCCTGGAAAGGGCCAAGGAGAAATCAAGGGACCATGCCGAAAGGGCCGTGGAGCTGATAAAAAAGACCTCCATGGAGCAGGATGTAAAGGACTTCTTCACGTCTTTCATCGGCTACGTGGCCGATAGTCTGGAGTGGTATAGGTAGGTGGGCACAGTCGCATTTTCTAGTGATGGATGAGCAGAAATACCTCTCCTCTCG
>CAZHQS010000004.1:0-35640 GCA_964534545.1 Candidatus Hydrothermarchaeota archaeon | reverse complement strand
CATAGCTTCTCCTAATACGCAGATTTTGTAAAAACGCCTCCACCCTGCGATAGGAAAAAGCTAGGCCCGCAAGATACAAATACGTGGCAAAGAGTACAACTATTGGAGGCGTCCGTTCCCTTTCGAACTCCAGGGTTATCATTTTGATCACCCCCTGGAACTTAATGGACGCCTCGTTCTCACTTATAGCTTAACTTGACAGCACCATCCAGATGACAGAAAAATTTATGCTTAAAAAATAAATATCATTTACCAACAAAACTGCGAAATCGGCAGTTATGTATGGTCTAAGGAGGTGACTAAAACAACAAATATTTAAATGTTAAAATGTGAATATAGATAACTCGTTCACAGAGCAGGGGGTAAAGAAGATGGACTTCCTTCCGGAAAAGGCGATGGAAAACACGAGAATATTTATTTTTCCCATGGTTTCCCAGTGGAATAATATCTTATGTTCTTCGTGAGTCTTGGAGGTGAAGACTTTGCGTTATAACACTGGTGGACTGAAAATGGTTGTTCCAATTGGGAAGATTCCAAGTTTCGATAAGGATTTGAAAGAAATGCTAAAACGGTTACCTGAAGATGCCTCGATTGAAGAGTTCTGCAAAATCGTCGATAAATGGGAAAACAATGTCATCTTGAGAGACAAAGAGGTAGAACAACGAGCTAAATCAGGCAGGCTGGCACCGATTTTGTAAATTGTCTTACTCTCTTGGGGGATGTGAAACTTTGGTAAACTTCGATCTAGAGAGTGAGGCACCTTACTTATTTGATATTATAGACACAGTATATCCAGGTAATTTAAGAGTCAGCAGGATAATTAAAGGTGCGCATGATACTAATTGGACTAAAGAACATGAGTTATTCTACTCCGAACAAACTAAATCCAAACCGTTCGTGAGTAGGCTCTTTTTTAAGGATGGGAAGAAATCGTGGGGATTCGTACACCTCAGGCCAACATCTGATTTATCTGAATTGACTGAGACATATCTTGCCCCACCAAAAATCATGACACAGCACCCTAACAGATATTTTATAAAGTGTAAACGGAAGTTTGAAGAATATGGAGAGACAATAGATTGTGTCCCCTTCATTATGCCTGAAACTATATTTGGGATGTGCGCACAAGGTTCAATTTGGATTTGTCTGAAGATCTTGGAAAATATGAGTAAAGGTAAAATTGCAGCTTGTGACATACCTCATATCCAGACACTTGCAACGGGAAGGCCATATGCAGATTACCAAGGATTAAAATTTGTTCAAATAGCACGACTTTTGAGGATGTGCAAATGTAACGCATTCTACACATCAAATGAAGATTACCAACTTAGCGATATGGAGATATTATTTTCATTATATTCATATGTCGAGTCTGGATTGCCAGTAATCATCGGTGTCGATACAAAAGACTTACCTTGGTGGAATACAAACACAAGTGGATATCATTCAATTGTTGTTATTGGACACACGATGAAAGATGGGATAGTAGATGGTTTTATTGTTCATGATGAATCAAAATATCCATATCAGGTTTTAACTATAAATGAACTTCTTAGTTCGTTCCACGGTGTGGATGAATTCTCAAGCATCCGTGAATTTGCCGTAGCTGTTCCATCAAAGGTTGGATTGAGATATGAATACGCGTATCAACAATGGCTGGCGTTTAAGGCGAAAATTAGTAATTTGAATTTATTAAATTGGAGAATAAATAGAATAAATTCATTTAGACCAATATTAATGTCTTTAGAAGAATTTACGAACCATATTTTTATGGAAAAGCATATTAATAACTATGGTGAAGCATGGACACTTCTAATTGACATTTTTAGGCGAATTGAATTTACCAAATATTCTTGGGTTTTTCTATTTTATCAATCGGTTGAAAACAGGATGAACGAAAAAGATGTAGGATTTTTTTTGAGAGATGCGACTAGAGAGTCTGACATAAGACTATTATTCCTGCCACTTGAAAAAAAGATTATTTTCCAACAAAATAGGAAAATCTATACTCTTGAATTCGATCGAAGAGGGATTCCCCGAAAGCGAAAAGTTCGAATTATCTAATAGATTTATCAGTCCGCCTCTATCCATGTCTTCCCTAGAATGTAAGAACAAAACGATTCCTCACCCTTATCAATAAACCCGAATATTGCCTTTCTGGATTTCCCATTCACCTATCTGTGGGGAGCCCCCTTTTATTATGCCTTCCTTCTTGTACTCCTGGACCGCCCGCCAGGTCTTGACCAGGTGGTCCACGAAATGCTTTGCCAGGTTCATCTCCTGTCCCTCCCTCGCCTTGGATATGGCATTGCAGTAGGCCCGGTGGTTCTGGGAGAAGAAGATCACCGGCATGAAACCCTTTTCTATGAGCTGGGCATTGAGAAGAATCCTCCCGACCCTTCCGTTGCCATCCAAAAAGGGGTGGATGGCCTCAAACCTGAAATGGAACTTCAGGGCCAGGATAGGCGGGTAGGTATTTTTCTTCTTCTCTTCCTTGAACCATTCCAGCAGTCCCTTCATCTCCCTGGGGACCTCCTTCCATGGGGTGGTCCTTGAAACGAGACCCTTGAACCCGCCTCCTGCAATATTGTCCTCTTTCTTGAAAGTCCCTGCCTCAAAACCAGGGATATCATGGAACAGCCTCCTGTGAACTTTTTTTATCGACTTGAGGTTCCACTTGAAGTCCCTGGAAAATGCAAAATTCAGGGCATCGACAGAGTTTACTATCTCCCTGTCTATGAGCGTTTTGGGTTTTATCCTCCGCTTCAGGACCCTTTCAATGTCGGGTCTTGTGACCCTGGAACCCTCGGCCCGGTTGGAATTCAGCATAAAGAGGATGTTGAAGAGATTCCTGAAAAGCTTGAACTCTTCCTCGAAGAGTTCGTGGTTCAAGCACACATATCTGAACCTGTGCTCTTCTATCTTCCTTGCCCCCCCTGGCGGGAAGTAATCCCTGGTTTCCGGGTTCAACTTTTCATGGGATATCCTTGCTATATCGGAAAAGAAACCCTCAATCCTGTCCTTCAGGTCAGAGGGCAGATGCTTACCGAGGTACTTGGAATACTGGACTCTGCCGGTTTCTGTTTTCAGGTTATACTCGAAGTAGTAGTACGGGATGCCGCTTATTACCTTCTTCCTGACATATTTCATGGAGTATATTTAGTCGGACGAAACTATAAAAATCTTTTGATTGTTTCACTTATTTCACATGTTTCCAGGACGGGGATTTAACTTTTTTTGCTAAATTTCCCTACAATGTTTTTAGGCGGATAATTATTCAAGTTTTCGCTTCCGCCCTCTTCCTCACCCTCACCGGCACATACGAACAAAACGGCTCCTCGCCCAGATAATCCCCGTCCATCGTATATGCCCTGGCCCTGCACCCGCCGCAGACCGAGATGTACTCGCACTCGCCGCACTTCCCCTTGTACTTCTTGAAGTCACGCAGGTCTTTCAAGAGTTCCGAATTCTCCCAGATGTCCTTGAAGGACTGTTTGTAGACGTTGCCGGCGCTCTTCGGGAAATACGAACACGGCTGGACCTCACCGGTAGCTGTTATCAGGGCGATGAGCTGGCCCGCGAGACACCCCTTGGCCCCGCCCGTCGAGAATGAGAGGTTGCGCCTCTTGAAATCAATGCCCTCCTCCCTGGCCTTCTGGCGGAAGATGCGGTAGTACATGGGGGCGCAGGTGGGGCGCACCAGGATATCCTTCTCGTCCTTTTCCATCTGATAGTGCCACTCCAGGATTTTCTCGTAGTCCTCCTTGGAGATGAGCTCGTCCATAATCTCCTTGCCCCTGCCGGTAGGGACTATCATGAACATGTACCAGGCGGTGGAGAAAGTGTTAAGTTTTAAATATGTTAATTTCTTGAGATAATGCCAAGGTGAGGTTAATGGAAGCCGACACTGCGGATGATATTAAACAGATTAGAACCGACCTTGACCTGCTCACAAACCTTTACGCCAAACTTGTAAATCGGCTTGTGCCCGAGGAAGAGCCCGAGCCCGAGGACATCGAGGCAATCGAAAGTAAAGAAAAGGTGAGGGGTGAGGACGAACTCTTCAGGGCCCTGAATAAATGAGCTTTGAGATAAGGATCAAAGACCGTCCTCTGAAATTTATTTCCCAACTTCAGAAAAGAGACCGGGAGATACTCCAAGAGAATATCCTCCTTTTGAAAACCGACCCCGTACCGGTCAAGTCCCTCGATGTAACCAAGATGAAAGGGTACAAGAACATCTATCGCATCAGAAAAGGAAAAATCCGAATCCTTTACGAGGTCTTCTGGAAGGAGAAGATAATCCGAATCCATCGGATAGACTTCAGGGGGAAGGTCTACAAATAATCATGTACCAGGGGGTGGCGCAGTTTTTGAAAGCGTAGACCCTGGGTATCTCGTCCTGGTTGCGTTTTGTGAAGGATGAGTTAGTGAGGAAATGGGATGGTTGTTGAAAAAGAGTAAGGGCGAAATAAACCACTGGATACTAATTGTCCTGTATGCGCAAGGGCCGGATGGGAAGCAGCGGGGGCTTCTTCGGCAAGTTCAGCGGCCAGACAGCCGACAACATCAAGAACAACACCCTCTCCTGCCAGACGATATGCTACAAATGCTGCGCCGGGTTGAAAGGAAACTATAATAATTGTGGAAATACTGGTGGTTTTGATACTGAGATAGATGGGTGTAAATGTACTGACAACAAACCTTCAGAAGCTGGCTGTTAATCGATTCTTAAAGCAGCGAAATAACTCCACCGTTCTGGATTATCCATAGCACCCAGCCAGCTTTCTAAAGTGCCTGCCTTATCCCATTCATAAGTAGCTTTCTTTACTTCGTTTATCCAAATCTCCACAACATCGGGCTCGTTGTCGCCGTCTGTGTCGTACTCTATGTACGTCAGGCTGTCTCCTTCGTTGAGTATGCTTGGGAACTCATTGATATATGCGTTTGGTGTGTTATAATGTGTCAATTTAAAGTCCTCCTTACCGTCTCTGTTCTGGTCCATTCCATAGCCAAAGCCTGTATCTCCTGGTTCTGGACTGCCCCAGAGTATTTTTCCTGAACGTCCTGTGTACTTGTCCATGAAAACGTCTTCCTCGACCTTGTCGGTCTCTTCGGTGTTCTCGACACCATCAGAATCGTTTTGCATGAACTCGTCAAGACTGCTCTGGTTCATGCCGTCCTCGTCGTCAATCTCCTGCACCACCTCGCCTATTATCTCGTCGGCGGCCTGCTGTGCCGCAGGGTCCTCATAGGCATTATCTATTACCTGGCCGGGGTCATTTTTCATTCCCATGGCCAGCCCAATGGCAGCGAGCAGGACGATTCCAATGGCCAGATATTTTATGATACCTCCCTTCTTTTCGCTCTTGGACATGGCATTAATTAAAGGGAGATGGTATATAAAAAGTGCTATCGGCTCCCGGCTGCTTCTTTCTCCATCCTCTTCCTCATCCTCGCCGGCACATAGGATCAAAACGGCTCCTCGCCCAAACAATTCCCGCCCTTTCAAATCCCCCCATGTCTCCTTCGTTAGCGGTAGATATAAGTTTCGGGGAGATTACTCCATTATCCATGGACCAGGAAATACCCATCCCCACAGAGCTCATAAGCCAGATACATCTCCTCGACCAGTGCAACTTACGTTGCACCCACTGCTACGTGGGGGACTCCAGGTTCAAGCCCCGGGAGATGCCGAGCCTTGAAACAATAAAAAAAAGGATCAAGACCATCTGCGATTTCTCCAGGGGCCAGGGGTTCAAGGACCACACCATGAACATCTCCGGTGGGGAGCCCACCCTCAGGGAGGATTTGCTGGAGATTATCTCCTGCATCAGGGAAAACGGCGCGGTCCCCATGCTCCTGACCAACGGCATGCGGATGACCGAAGGGTTCGCCAGGAAGGTCAAGGAGGCAGGGTGCAACCACCTCCAGGTCAGCATCGAGGGCCTGGGGGAGTACAACGACTCCATCCGGGGCGAGGGCACCTACGAAAAGGCCCTTCAGGCCGTAAGGAACGCCAGGGCTGTGGGGCTGAGGGTGGTCATCGGCACCACCCTCTCAGGAGGGAACATCGGCCACATAAAGGAGTTCTTCCACAAGCTGGACGGGGAGGCGGACAAGTTCCATGTCAGGGAGGTCACAGGCATTGGGGCCGGGGCCGACCTGGACCTCCTCTCCCGGGAAGAGCGCAGGGACTTCTATGAGTTTGCCTACAACTGGAAGGGAAAGACCCGCCTCTTCGTGGAGGACCCCCCCTACTGCTCCATCGCCGAGGACCTGGTGGACAAGAGGGCGGGGTGTGCGGCCTTCATCTGCCTCCTGTGCGTGGACGTGGACGGCTCGGTCTATCCCTGCCGGAAGGCCCCGGTGAAGATGGGCCACATCGACGACCTGGAGGCGGCCTGGAACTCTCCCACCGCCATAAGGCTTCGAAACCGGGACTTCGAGGGAAAGTGCGGCACCTGCGACATCAAGTGGTCCTGCGGGGGGTGCAGGGGCAATGCGGCGGCCAAGGGGGATATCCTGGGTTCTGACGACAGGTGCTTTCACTATCGCAAATAAATGGAAGGAAGGGACCCATACAAAAAGAATCCATCAACCCGAGAGGTGTATTGGAGGTGATGAATTGGACCGGGTCCCTTCCCTAATATATCATCGAAACCTAACCGGTATAGGATTTATTAGACGGATCTTCAATCCTACTTCAGATCCTCAAATATCTCCGAGAGGGTGGGGTGGGTTAAACATCTCCTTCCAGAGACCATGCCCATAGAGGCAGATATCTTAGCCATCAATAGGAAAGGAAATAAATATGAAGTCTCGCAAAAAATAATGGTCAGCATGATAAAAAAGAGGATTGTTATCTCAGGTGAAAGGGTTCATGGCGTGGGCTACCGTGCCCTTCTCATAAACAGGGCTTTGGCCATGGGCCTTGACAACTTCAATGCCTATAACCTTGCCTTGGACGGCACCCAGAAGGTAGTGGTCCTGTTCCAGGGGGAGGATGACGAGTACAGGGAGTACCTCTCCTTTGTCAAATCCCAGAGGCCGGAGAGGGCAGAGGTGGCAGACATCACCGAGGAAGACTACCCAGGGAGGGTCCCGCCCATAGACCGCTGCATCCAGGCCTTCCAGATGAACCAGTGGGGCAGGGGCATCCCCGTCCTTCTGGAGATAAGGGATAATACTTCCAAGATGCTTGAAAAACAGGACGAGACCATCCACGTCATAAAGGATGAAAGTGAGAAGACCCGAGAAACGGTCAGGAAGGAATCGGGAAAGACGAGGGTGGTGCTATCCTCGGTCATAAGAGACGAAGGTGAGAAGACCCGGGAAACTTTCTCAGGACACCCCTGGGAGGACATCGCAGAGCTCCGGCAGGAGATTGCCGATATCAGGGCCACCCTGGCCAGGGTCCTGGAGAAGGTGGGGGCGTGAGAGCCTAGCTGAAAGGGCATGTTCAGGTCTTCTCCAGTGCCATCTAATCCATCCATCTCTTTGACAGAAGGGGCGCAAGGGCCAGAAGGATAACCAAACTAGGTCCGCAAATCCCTTTCTTCTCTTCTTCAGGTTCAGGAGCGGGCGGTTTTGTTTCTTCTGGTTTTTCCGCAACCTCAGCAGGCGGTGACGTTGCTGGCGGCACGGTGGTAACAACCGGCGGGACAGTCACCTCGGGCTGTTTTGCAATCTCCTCTGCCTCCTCTTCAGGCTTGACATATCCAGAACCATCATCACCTGTTATGACAAAGTAGGAGAAACCAGGAGTCACCGCGGAATAGTATGCGTACTCATCATCCTCTGAAAGGAATGTCGTTTCGAGGGTCTCCCATTTGCTGGTGGCATCCCTTTTCAGGTAAACCTTTCCCTGGTTTATGTCCTTCTCAACAAGCCAGGATACCGGCACCTGGAACCTTATGACAGGCGCTTCGAACTGTGAATTTGTCATCCCCGTCTTGGTCAATTTCAGGTAAGATAGGACGGTTCCATCCGGGTCAGGCATGGTGGCATAGGGTTTTTTGTCAAGGATTTCAACTTTCACCTGGGCGTTAAAGATGTTCTCCTTCGCTTTAAGGATAATCTCGGAGATGTATTTCGATTCGGCAATGTCAAATTTCGCAGAACCTACCCCGCCCGCGATTATCGATTTGATGGTGGCAGTCAGGCCGGTATCGGCACCTCCGCCGCCACCGCCGCCGCCGCCGGTTCCTCCGGTGGAACCGCTATTATCGGGTTCGACGCTACCCGCGATGCTGTAGTCGGAGAAGTGGGTCACGTTGGCCTCGATATAGGGTGGATCAGCATCCTTATAGAGCCTCTGCTGTTCGACCTCCTCCCAATCGGTACCGTTGAAGTACATGAAACGGAGGGTGGATTCGTCTACATCTGAAGGCAGGTCGCTCCTGTTGTAATAAACCTTTAGATTCGTGTAGTTCATGCTGGCGTTGATGTTCTCGCTGATGTCTATCTGGTAGTAGTGGAGAGCCTTTTTGTTCCCATTAAAACCTCTGACAGTTTTTGGCGGTTTTCTCGCTTTGACCACCTTCAGAGAACCACCAACGAAATGCTGTTTGCCAAAGATGGCGAACTTTATGTTGGACTTGTTGGCGAGGACCTCTACCGAACCATTTTCCGTACCTGTGATGCTGCTGTCCTCTTCATCGGCCCCTGAGACAAGGTCATCAATAGAGGTCTCCTTTGAGATGCTGAACTCAACGTCGTTCATTGTGATATTGCCTGACAGGATCTTGTTGTCGGTTACCACCCCACCTTTCAGGATGACATCTTTGAGGGTGGTATTTGTCACATTGCTATTGTAGATCTCCGAATCGATTATGATGGACTGGACAATTGTGGAAGCTGAAACCAGAGAATCGATGATAACAGACCGGTTAGCAACCGTTGTTCCGTCCTTTAAGACCGAATCGTCTTTTGCATAGCTTGTGTAATCAATGGCGTAATCCCTCTGGCCGACTACGACGGTTTTTACTGCCAGGATGTCTTTTACATAGGTCCGGTTTGTGGATGAAGCAACGACCCTTACTGGGTAGACCCCAGGTGTGGAATCTCTTACCTTAAGGTAGAAGGGCTTTGCTGAGCCTGCCGGTATATCGACAAGGGCCGAGGTGAACTCATCGGTGGAATTGTAGAACGTAGCAGTGTCTGCATCGATTGCTTCCTTTAAGGAGAGATTGTAGGTATCATCGATATTTCCGAGATTGACGATTGAGAGGATGTATTCTGCGTCATCGCCTGCCTGGGCGAATTGTAATACGGAATCAGAGGTCAGGGAAACGCCGTAGATGTCCTGGGAAATGACAAGTAATCCGACCCTGCGTTTTTGAACCTGTCCGGTCTCCTGGGTCGTGACGGTTATCGTGGCGTTGTATTTGCCTGTATCGGGTTCCTTTAGTGTCAGTGTGACCTTTTCGGCCTCCCCGCTTCCAAGGGATATCAAATTGTCACTGAGGTTTGCGAACTCGGTGGAGTTGACAACTGTGATGGTGTAGTTATGCGCTTGTGTACCGGTGTTCTTGATATAGATAGTATAGATAGTGCTGGTGTTCTGGTAGCCTACCTGGGCCATGGGGTAGACCTTCATGGCAAAGGAGGAGGGAACACGCGTGTTGGTCACTAAAGATGACTTAACCTGTTGAGGATCAACAACGGAGTTGCTACCAAGTTTATTATCAATCAGATCTTTGAAAGCACTGAAAGGGTGAGCCCCTACCAGCCTCTTGTCATCCACGAAGAAAGTAGGTGTGCCGGTTATTCCTACCTTTATACCTTCATCTTTGTGTTCGGCTATAACGTCAGATTTTTTACCACTGTCAAGGCAGGTGTTGAACTTGGATGTATCAAGACCTAGATCACCGGCGAGCTGTTTCATTTTGAGTATGGAGAGGGAGTTGTAGTTGTCGTACAGAAGGTCATAGTATTCCCAGAATCTACCTTGATCCCTGGCACATTCAGAAGCCTCTGCCGCCTTTTGTGCATTCGGGTGGTAGCTTAACGGGAAATGTTTGTACTCAACATCAACACGATGACCGTATGTGTCCCTGATCAGTTTTATCGTATCAGCGGCGAGAGCACAGTATGGACATTCGAAGTCTGCATATTCAGTGATCTTTACCTTTGTCGAATTGGCCCCTGATAGCAATGCAATAACCTCAACCCTGTAGTCTCCTATGATCGATGTCGTGACATTGAGGATCCTGTTTACCGACTCCCTTGGTGATAGGATGACAGGTGATGTGTCAAAGTATACTTTTGCCCCGAAGGGATTTCTCACAAAGAGGCGCAGTGAACCGTTCCTGTTGCCGGTGTTCTTTATTGTTATGTTATAGCTGGCGTTCTCCCCAATATCTACCTGGGAGAACAGGTTATCGGATGTCAAGGATACGGCAAGGGTCTCAGTTTCCACTACCTTGAGAAATACCCTGGCGACCTTTGAAAGACCGTGGTCGGTTGTGACGTTCACAGTGATGGGATAAAATCCAGGATTAGAAGCATTGGCTTGGATTTCGACCATCCCATCCGATCCTGGCGGTATCGACAGATTGTTAGCAGATAGGGTTATTGTCGCCTTAGACGAGACATTTATTGTGTAGCTGCCCTCCTGGTTTCCGGTGTTCTTGATGAACATTTTGAAGCTTGCAGTCCCGTTTTGGGCGGCGGTTTGCTCATAGGCATCAGGTTTTACAGCTAGGCTGCTTCCCTTCACGATGGTCTTTGTTGTAAGATATCTGAAGATGTTGTGGTTTAGCGATGACACTGAGATGTAGGTATAATATTCCCCTGGCAGGTCTGCAGATACGTTCAGAATGATAGAACTGCTAGCTCCTTTACCAAGGGTGATGAAGGTCTTATCGATCGAGATTTCATGTTTTGGATTAAAGACCTTGAGGGTATAGGAATCCTTAAGGTCTCCAGTATTTGATATGGTGATGTTGTAAGTAGCCTTCTCTCCCGCATTTATGAATTTCTCTTTTTCATCAACTGTTACATCAAATCTTGCTATATCGTCTTTGAGGTCACAATTCTCGTCGATGAAGTTTCCTGGTATCTCCTTTGCTCCTGGGTTTATTTTCGGGTTGAAATCGTTGCAGTCCGTTCCTCCAGATCGTACAGCATCGTAGCCATCTCCATCTCTATCAAAGGATATAGTAAACCAGACCGTTGAAGAGCCCATGTTTCCTGCGGTATCGTTTGCATAAACGGTTACGTTATGCTGGCCTTTTGATAGACTGGGGAGCACAGTGCTCCCGGTTGTAGTGACATTGAATGCCCCGTCCAAACTATATCCAATCCAGGATGCTCCACCATTCACTGAAAGATTTAAGGACAAAGTATCGTGATAATATGTCTTGTTTTGTGGCCACATGATGACGGCGGAGGGTGGGGCAGTATCAATGCGGATGGTCCGGGAGGCGGTCAGGTTAAAGTTGCCATAGGTATCGTTTGCCCAAGCATAATAGGAATAGGTTCCGTCCGAAAGACATGACAAATGAATGACCGTGGATATGGTTGTCTGTGAAATTCCGCTACATGGGCCGCCACTACCACCGCCGCCCTGTGAATTGACTGAAGGGTAGCTGTACGTTTTGTTGGTATTGTTCCAGGATAGGATGAGAGTGTCTGGATGGATTTCCCTGTGCAAAATCTCAATGGTTACGTTGCCAGAACTTGAATTGAAATTATCAGCTGGTGTTCTTCTCCCAAAACTTATTTTTGGGGGTGTAGTATCCCTGCTGTCTATCACAATACCCCCCAGTTTTACTGTTCCGGCTTCCAATTCAATCCCGGCATCCATATGGCATTTCCTACATACCTCTCCCTTCAGTAAGACCTCATGGGATTCGGTGTCCATGACCATTAGCCAACCGCCGTCCATATAGTCCCTGGCGCTGATGAGGGCGTACTTGCCGTCAGGGGTAAACTCTATGTCGTGGGAGTATAGGTTAGGAGTTTCAATCCTGGTGATCTCGGTCATGGTAGCCGGGTCCACGATGGATATTCCGGGTTTGTGTCCGCCGGAGGCCCCAGGGTTGATGGACCAGCCGTCAAGACCGTTGACCGGAACGTTGAACTCGTCGGGTGCCGAGACCCAGAACTCCTTCTTGTCCGTGGTCAGGGTGGCCTGGTGGATGAAGGTCCCGACATTAAGGCTGCCCAGGACGTTTCCTTCGGCATCTATGTGGTAGACGATTCCGCTGGGCATGTCGGTTATCAGCATGGTGCCGTCATCGAGCCAGTCAATACCGCAGACTGAGGAGATGGCATCGTTGTTATCCCCTGTTGGTATTATATCTGCGGTAGTGCCTGTGTCAGGGTCATATACGTAGATGTTCCCGTCGGCCATGTCCTCGAGATAGACCTTGCCGTCGGGTCCGAGCATGGCGTCACAGAACTTGATACCCACGTCCACGGGGCCGGTGGTCTTCTTGGTCTTCAGGTTAACCTCGTAGACCTGACCGCCCAGGGTGCCCACGACCAGGGTTTCTTTGTCAGCCAGCAGAGCCGCACCATGGGTCCCTCCCTGCCTGACAGGCATCCCCTCCCCGGTCATTTCACCAATATCCATCCCGGCAAGAACACCCGCAGTCTCGCTACCCCCATAGAGACCCTTGGGCCTGACCCTCTTGGGGATGTAGGTGGCTGCATCCTTTGTGAAGGCTTCAAGGTCAACCACGGCCAAATGGCCGCCTTCACCAGCAATATAAGCGGTACCGGATAGGGTTAAATTGCCGAAAATAGTCTTCACGAAAACGGCGTCAGAGATATTACGATTCTTTTGGGAGGTCGCCAGAACTTTTACACAACTTACGGCGTATCCAGTCGCCTCTGACCTTGAGACTGTGAGGGTGAGGTTGGATGATAAGGTCTTTGGGTCCAATATGAGGGACGATGTATCCAGGGAGGCATCATCACCTGCCCCGATAGAAGTAGATGTCAAATTAAAGGTATCGGTGGTCGTCTGATTATTTCCCAGGACAAGGGTATAGTTTGCAGATTCATCTGGAGCAACACTTTTTGAAATGGCATCAGTGGTGAGGGAGAAGCCTATGATGCGATTGAAAATAGACTTGTATCCAAGTTTTATCAGTTCGATTATATCCCATGGTGAGGCATCCCATAGATGCGTTACCCCATTGGCAAGGGTTACATCGATGTTGTCATAATCATAGTACTGGGTTTTCAATTCTTTAAAGGGATTGGAAGAAAACAGGGCAGAATAAAATGCACTTTTCCTAATCTTAATAACTAAATCCGCACTGTTCAACGTTCCGTTGGTTACTTGCACTTGACCGTTAATGGAACAAACTCCAAAGACTTCGTTTTGACTGTCGAGAATGTGGATTTCGATACATGAGCCGTTTTCAAGATTTTGAATTCCTATCCGGTTGGAGATATTTGCAACATCTGATGGGTCTATACGTTCCACAGCGGGAGGTGGGAGTACGGTTTCCGTTATGTTGATATTGTATTGCGTGTCGGCACCATACAGTGTGCTGTTGAAATTCCGGACTTTGACATAATATGTTCCGTCAGGACAGGCAGGACACGTCCAGGAAATTCGGGATGCGAGGCTTGAGTCATAATCATCATTGGAAGCCAACAGTGTCGTCCCATCGGTATCATAGAGATAGAGAACAGTATCACAACTACTCCCAAGATTTGAAGTTGTTATTTCATAGTTATTTCCAGATGTGGCATAAAACTTCACATAATCATAATCCCCAGCATCATGGAAGTTGTGGGTCTGCAACGTGCCATCAGTCGATATCCAGTTCGCCAGGGTATAATCGTCGTCGGGTTCGTAGGAATCGGAGTAATCAACGTTTACCCATATCGGATTGGTATATGCCCTGTACCCTGTATTTGTTGTCGCATTTAATCTGTAATAGCAGTTCGAGGTCGGGATGACATCCACCACTGTATAGCCCCCCTCATAATCTCCAGGATATAACTCTGTAAAAATGGACTCCTGCCCGCCTATTATGCCTTTAATCACTGTAATTTCGTCAATATATCCAAACTCCGGCGTTGAATTATACTGGATGTTAAGAGCCACACTCTGGCCTGCTGATATATTCATCTCATCTCCAATTATGGTCCCATTCACATCAAAAACAACCATGGGACCATCGGTCATTATGGAGTGTCCATTGCGGAGGGCGTCAAGGATGCCGGATTCCGTCAAACCAGAAGGAGAATAAACAGCAGTGCGAACCTTGCCGAAGGCGTTATCTGATCCGCCATAGGGCTCAAAAATATTATAGGAAGCAAAATTTGTGCAATCTATCCCATCTGCAGCATTATGGCTAAAATCTCCATGAGCATCTGATCCACCTTCAATGAAAATCTTTCTCCCACTTAATAGCAGAGAAACCCATCTATTCAGGCCATTATTGAGTGCTGTAAGCTGTTTATCACTGTCTAATATCCCATTCCAAACTTCTAAACCATTGAAGTCTAAGTTATAGTCTTGCCATGGATTACGGAATTGATCATCTGCATAAGGATGAGCAATATAACTAAACCCTCCTTGACTATTTACCTGCGAGATTGCTTGGGTAGGGGTATAATCTGAACCACTACCATCTTCCCATTCCCCTCCAGCGATAAAATTACTAATACCATATGCTAAGAGGTGGTTATATTGATATAAACCTGGAATAGTATCAGTTCCAGGTAGGTAACATGAAATCTCTTCCGCCCTTAAGCATTTAAAATCAAAAGTTGAATAAGTGTTGCACTCATTTCCTAATGCTGTCCACCTTGATGAATCCAAGTCAAAAGAATGGTCAGTGATTGTGGCCCAGTTAAGACCTAGTCGTTTACCAGTATTTACAATAGCTTCAATAGGAGCTCCAAATTCACATGCGTTATCAGTATAACTACTGTGATAATGAGTATCACCGTAATACCAATTCGATAAACTGGGCATATGATAAGGTGATAAATAGACTGTGAAATACTTATGAACATCAGCTTCCCAAGCAATATCGAATTTTACATGAATTTCTAAAAAATTATCATCATTGAATAAAGAGCGATCTAAATAATCGATATCATACCAAAAATCCTGAGCAAATGATTGTTCTAATGTATGCGTATAAACTAAAGTATCACCGGAACCACTGTCATCTTGTAGAGGGGGGTCATCGTCATATACTTCAATTTTCCGAATATATAAGGAATATTGATCGGTATCTTTAATGATATATGTGAGGGGTATATCTTGAGAAGGTTCAAGTCTCCATGGCCCATCAGCAGTGACATCAGTAAAAGGGGTATTCACAAATTGAGGTCTAATCCCCTCTCTATCCCTCTTCGATTGTGGTATTTTTACATAACTTTTAGGATTTACATTATATCCAATACTATCATTATTATATTCAATTACTGTAAAGTTATTTTTACTTACATAGATTTTATAAGTTCCAGGTAGGACATCAAAAGATATATTAATTGGTAAATCAGTAAATCCCTCCCAGAAAATAGTATTATTTTCACCGCTTATTTTAACGATTTTTAGATTAACTTCTTGAGCATCTTTCAAAAATAGATCATTATTCGATAAAATTAGATGAATAGTACCATTTTCTTCCATTGCGTATGTATTATTTTGGAAAAATACAAAAGAGATAAAGGATATTATAACAACCGTTGATAATCTTTTCAATGTTTCACCCTCCATAAAACATAACCAAAAATTCCACAAATGATTGCTCCGATAATTGGAGATCCTAAAAAAACAAAAATAAACCTAAAGCCTAAATATGGAGAAAGGATGAGTGGCCAGCCGATAATATATCCGACAAGTCTCATGCTCATAGTATGCGAAGAAATATTCAAGATATCACCTACTATGAAGTAAATATCTGCGATTATACCCCATGTGAAACCTAAAAGGGCCCATTTAAGATATTCTTGCATTCACTACCTCCATATAGGCTTTACACCCCATAATAAACCCTCACCGGCGTCCATGAGTTGCCAGTCTTTTTTACAATCATGGCCATTGGTCTTACCTTTACCTCTTTTGTTGTGTCGCTTGTGCCGAGCAGCATCAATGACTGGGTGAATTCGAGGCCGAACTCCAGGCTTTCCGGATGCTTGAGGGCGGTTAGAGCATGGGCCTGAGCATGAGCCGACAACACATCTTGAATGAGGTACAGATCATCCTCATCCAGATCTCCAGCACAGAGCCCCTTTTTTATGACCTTGCTCATCTCCTCGGCCACTTCGAGGGTTTCAAGATAGGCTTTCTCGGCAGCGGTTGTGCCTTCCCTGTTTGTACCGCTTGTCACCACGTAATAGAGCCTCGAATCACCTCTCTGGATGCGGCTGTTAAGTTCATTGACGTTGATCGTAAACGTTCCATCGGCCCGGATGCTTGCTGGGTTGATGTCAGGGATAATGGCATACACCCCATAACCCCAGCCGTATGTTCGTCCATCTGGAGCAATGAGGTTATTTCCCTCAAAATAAGGCAGATTCAAATCCCTCATCCGCTCATTTACTTCACCCATCTTCCTGTTGGCGACAGGCCCTCCAAGATAAACCGTGATATAGCTCTTCTGTTTTTCTCCAACATAACCATCCGAGAATATATCGTTTTTCAATAATCTCTGTGTAATGGTGTTCCTGATATCGCCAAGGGGCGTGTTTTTAAAGTTGCTGAAGGCACAAACCGTTTGAACCACTGCTTGGCCTGCTCCAGCCGCAGGGGTAAAGGCATGTCCCACTGCTATAGCCAATGCATCCGCAGCATTTTCTGTTATCTCTATTTCGAGCTTCTGGGCTTCAATCGCCGCCTGCCTGTCTTCAGATGCAGCCTTTTCCCCTACAATATGAAGGGCGTAGTGGATGTTCCCGAGTTTGCTCAGGATGGATTTTTTAAAATCTGAGTTGGCAGAGGAGAGGGCGGAATCAAGCAGCTGTTGAGTCTTGTCAATTTCTTCACTGATCTCTGACCCTATCGCATCTTGGGTCTGCTGTATCTGTTCATCAAGTGAGGGCGATTCTTCCTCGATGGCTATCGTTTTTGTCCAGGAATCAACCTCATAGGTAAGGGCCGTGTAGTGGCTTTCAAGTTTTATCTTAACAGTTGGGCTTCCTGCAAGCCCCCCCGTGTATAACTGCATGCTGACTGTCTTTGATTCCCCAGCATCAAGCCAGAAATAGTCAGGGAAACTGTATTGTGAGAAATAATTACCTGGGACCTCAGCATAGGCCCGATACATGGTTGCGCAGTCTCCGGTGTTTTTTGCCGTCAGTGAGATAGTGACCCAGGAGTTCGTCTTGGCGGTTGATGGGCAGGAAACCGATACGATTTGACCATGGCGATAATCGGATGGATTGGTGCATTGGATGCCAAAAAGAGCATGGGCAGGCGGGGAGAGGACCACCAAAAAGGGAATCAATGTTTGGAGTGATTCTCTGGCCCCCATGTCCTCAACCCTCAACTCTAACAGTTCGCCATTGAGCCTTCCTATATTTAAATCTTTCCATTTGCATCACCCATATCTCACCCATGACAAACAAATTAGATATCAGTGATTATTCAGAGCAAATCACATGCCCAAAACCAGTTACCGCTCCTTACGTATTCCTGAAACCCTTGTCTCCAGGATAGAAAAGGTCATAGAGAATGAAGAGCTTGGATACTCCTCTATAAGCGAGTTCGTAAAAGATGCGGTGAGGAGGAGGCTGGAAGAGATAGCGAAGAGTGGCAGGTAACTACCCTAATTTCAGCAGTTCCCATCAACGAGCATTATTTCAAATCCTCAAATATCTCCGAGAGGGTGGGGTGGGTATGGGTGGTTGCCCTGAAGGCATCCAGGGAGCCCGGGCAGTTCAGAAGGGCCGCGATCTCCTGGACCAGGATACCCGCATGGGTCCCGATGGCGTGGCATCCCAGGATTTTGGCATCGTCATGGATGAGCTTGACGAAACCCCGGGTATCTCCCGCAACAATCCCCTTGGAGGTATCGGCGTAATAGGCCTTCTTGGCCTTGAAGTCCAGGCCCTTCTCCCTAGCCTCCTCTTCCGTCAGCCCAACGGAACCGATCTCGGGAGTCGTGAAGACCGCGTAGGGGAGGTTGGCCTCGTCGATTTTGATCCTTGCATCCTGGAAGGCGTTCTTTATCGTGATGGCAAACTCCTTCAGCGCCGCATGGGTGAACATCTTCCTGCCCACCACGTCTCCAAAGGCCCAGATGTCCTCGGCGGTGGTCCTGTTGTACCCGTTCACCTGGATGAACCCCCTCGGGTTGGTCTCGACCCCGCAGGCCTCCAGGTTCAACCCTGAGGTGTTGGGCCGCAGCCCAACGGCCATGAGTAGTTTCTCGGCCTCCAGGGTCCCGCCGCCTTTTGTGGTGATGACCACCCTTCCATCCCTCTCCTCGACCCTTTCGGCCTCGGTACCAAATCTTATGTCAATCCCGTCTTCCGTGAGGTATTCGGCCAGGGCCCTGGATATGTCCCCATCGCTTTTTCCAATAAGCTTATCGCTGCGCTGGATGAGGGTCACCTTCGAGCCGAAGGCGTTGAAGGCCGAGGCATATTCCACACCGATGAAACCACCGCCCATTATGATGATGGACCCAGGAAGCTCCTCAAGGTCCAGGATGGTCTTGTAGGTAAGATACCCGACTTTGTCTAATCCCTTGATTGAAGGGACAAAGGGAGATGCCCCGGTGGTGATGAAGATAGTCCCGGCTGATATGGTCTCCCCGCCCACCTGGACCTCCTTCTCGTTGACGAACTTCCCTGTACCTTTAAAGAGGGTAATATTAGGGTTGTCCTCCACCCGTTTCTCATTCCTTCCCCTCCCTTCTGAGACGATGCTCCGGGTGCGCTCCATGACCTTCTTGAAGTCCAGGCGCAGGTTGTCGAAATCGATACCAAAGCGCTTCGAATCCTTTGCCTGGGCATAGACCCGGGCGGAATGGATAATCGCCTTGGTGGGGGTGCACCCGTAGTTCATGCAGGTCCCGGCCAGTTTGTCCCCCTCGACTACAGCCACCTTCTTCCCCATGTTGGCGGCCATGACCGCCGAGGGAAGCCCACCCGTTCCCCCGCCCAGGACCATCAAATCGAACTCGGACACCTTTCCATCCCACCGGCAATCTCAAGGGAATCCTTCAACCGCCTGGATTCCAGCTTGCTTTCATACAACTCATAGGGGACCAGCTCGTAAATACTTTTCCATAGCCTCCTCTTCCACCTCAGCTCCAGTAAAGGGTATATCATGGATATGTATACCCGTTCCCAGAGGGGCATGTTAGCCAGGAACTTCTTCTTCATGAACCTTATCTCGCTCAGGGTGGCTATGTTCTTCACTATCCGGTTCTCCTCATCACTCAACCAGGGCAGGTGAGGGGGCCTCCTGCCCCAGTCCTCGGTGCACAGGGAGATGAGGTCATCCCCCCTCTCGAAGCCCGCTTCCCTGGCAGCTTCATAATAGGGGGTACCCTTGAAGGGCAGGGCCACCCTGATGAAGGTCTCGGCCCCCGAGAGCCTCTCCACCTGATCGGCCAACACCACGGTCTTCATGATGTCCTCCATGGTCTCTCCCTGGTAGCCGATCATGAAATAGAACTCGCTTGAAAGCCCTGCCTCCCCAAGGAGCCGGGCGGCCTGGAGGGTATCCTCAATCCTTATATCCTTCTTCATGCGCTCTAAGGTGGCCTGGGACCCGCTTTCAGCCCCGATGTTCAGCTTGAAACAGCCCGACTCCTTTATATGCTTTACAAGGGCCTCGTCCAGATAGCTCGCCCTGGTCATGCAGGACCACTTCAGCCCTTTCTCACGAAAGTATTGAGTTATTTCCTCCGCCCTCCTTCTGTTCACCAGGAAGTTGTCGTCGAAGAGATAGACCCCGTCAATATCCACCGACTCGGTGATGACATGGATCTCTTCCTTTACCTTCTCAACACCCATACCCCTCCATCTCCTGTTCCAGAAGCCTCCCTGGTAGCAGTAATCACAACGGTGGGGGCACCCCCGGCTGGTGGTATAATAGAAGATGTCCATGTCCTTGTATCTGGTGACATATCTCTCCATGTCCGTGAGGTCCCAGGGCAGGGGGGTGTAGTGGTCCAGATTGATAAAGGGGGCCTGGGGGTTCCTATGAACTCCCCCGTCGAGATAGGCCACATTGGAGGCCTTTCTGACACTCTTCTCCAGGGCTTCGACAATGGCAACCTCCCCCTCCCCCAGGCAGATGCCATCGATATTGGGGTATTTTAGCAGGGCTTCATGGTTCAGGGTCGAGAAGACCCCGCCGAAGAGCACCGGGACCCCATAACCCTTGGCCATCTTTGCAAAGGGCAGGGCGGTGGCGAACTGGAGGTTCATGCCAGCGCTTACAGCAAAAAGGTCTGTTCTGGATATCTCGTCTTCGATGGTCTTTTTGTCTTCAAATCGGCCGTCCAGGATCACCGCCTCGTGGCCCTCCTTCATCAGGGCCTTGGCGAGGTAGAGGAGGGAATAGGGGGGCAGGATGGTGCCCTTGACCATGTTGTCAGGGTAGAAAAGCAGCGCCCTCATATCTCCACCGCCGCCGGGACCACATTGGTATCAGGACCGGATATGGGGTGCTCCTCCTTGGCACGGATGGTGATATCCACCACGGGGTGGAAGTCCACCATCTCACAGCCCCTGAATACCATGATGCTGGTGATCCCCACGTCGTACATCATCTCAATGATGTCCTTTCCCCGGGATACCTGGCACCTCTCCGGGAAGAGCCTCTCCTGGCACACCAGTTCCTTAGACCATGGTATGGAATCGTTGCCGTCATAGTAACCGGTGCCGCTCATGCCATAGAGCCTCTTTTTAACACCGTCGCCCTTGGAAGGAAAGGCGATCCTTTCCCTCAAAAATTCACCTTCTCCGGAATCAAGATAGGATTCCATATTGGTGGCAAAGCTCATGTCCTTGGAGGTATAGGGTTCGAGTTTCAGGTTGCTGGCAAGGGGCCTGCCGGTTTTCAGGGCCGTGGTATAGTTTGAGAATACCTTGGTCACGTCCCCCCTGATGAAGTAAAAGGGCTCGATGACATGGTAACCCTCAAGGTCATCTCTTTCCTGGACAAAATCGATGTTGTAGTAGCCAAAGGAGGAGGTCTTCTCGCAGATGGTGGTCAGCCCCCTGAGGGTACTTTTACCCATCATGGGATCTCTTTCCTGGAACATGGCTATCCTGGGCCTGTCCCCTGAGTGGTCCTTGAAGATATCGCCCAGGATGGGGAATATCCTAAAGTATCTCAGCTCCTTCCCATGCTGAATGAAACGGTCCGTCCCCCTTTGCCTCCAGAACTCCTCCCAGAAAAAGGACCCTGGAACCCCGGGCTGGGTGTTGAGATCGTACATGGCGAAGGTGCCGTCCCTCTTTTTGAGATAGTCTATCCTGAAGGGCACGATTGAGATTTCAGGGTCATCAAGGCATGAAATCTTGTGGGTGAAGGGGTGGGAGTTGTTCTCGTAGTGCCCCTCCCTGTACTGCTCAGCGATGATCTTCAGGGCCAGTTCATTTGCCCTGGTGAGTTCAGAAAAAGTCTTTGGATCGAGGGAAACCGGTATCCAGGAGTAATTCCAGATCTTGGACAATTCTCCTGATATGGCTTTAAAAACCGGTATATTATCCATTGGTTACCCCTAAAATAATAAAAGGGGGCTCGTATACCCCCCAAAACCCCTAGAAGGTTATTTCGAGCTGCATTCTGCAGACCATTCTTTCATCTACATACCTCCTTTCCATAATTTGTTTTGAGGGGATATAAAGATTGCTGTGATTAACCTTCCCTGGCCCCTGGTCTATATTCTATGGCTGGAGGTCTAGGGGGCCCAAGTAATACAATAATCTTAAATAATATTACATAGTATGTAGAAACATGGAAAAGGTTACACGATTCAGCGTGACTATATCCCCCAGGCTCATGGAGCGCTTCGATGCCGTCCTTGAGGAGAAGGGCTATGCCAACCGGTCCGAGGGGATAAGGGACCTGATCCGGGACTTCATCGTGGCAGACGAGTGGGAAAAGGCCGAGGGTGAGAGCATCGGATCGCTGACCCTGCTTTACGACCATGACGTCCGGGGGGTGTCGGACAAACTCACGGAACTCCAGCACTCCCACCACACCCATGTCCTCTCCAGCATGCACGTCCACCTGGACCAGCACAACTGTCTGGAGGTCCTGGTCATCCGGGGGGATGCCAGGGAGATAAAGGATCTGGCCGACAGTCTCATAAGCGCCCGGGGTGTCAAGCACGGCAAGCTGGTCATGACCTCTACCGGGAGAGGGATGGATTAGGGATTCCGTTAACTCCTTTGTGGTCTGAGACGTAATAAGTGGTACAGAACGACAACAGTGGTAATTGACAAGAAGGGGCGCATCGCGCTGCAGAAGAAGGTCCGCTCCAAAGGAGAGGGTGGTAGGCGGTGCCGGTGCACTCCCAGCTTTCCAGGGCAATAGCCTCTAGGAAACTGGGGGACTGGAGGGAAGAGGACCACAGAGGGAAGAGGCTCCTTCTGGGATGAAGATTCTGGGCACCGTTGTCCTCATGGGCGCCATCCGGGAAAGAGACCGCCACCACAAAAAGGCCTAGGAACATCCTAGATCCCTGGAAAAACTCGGGGTCTTCGTGCCCTCGTCCACCCTCCTGGAGGACCTGGCGTCTCTTATACCTCCTGAAAAGTCCTGGCCCTGACCCCCATCTCCCTTATCGCTGCTGCGAGGCCGGATTCCGGGATGAGCTATTCCTGATAAGTGCCTTGGCAGAAGAGATCAATGCCATCGTCATAACCATGGACAAGGCCATAAGGAAAAGGGTCAAAGTGGTAAGAATGAAGGACTTGACGGACTGCCTCACAAATCCTCAGGGTATGCGACGGCAGCCTTGGTCCCTTTCTATCCCTTTACTCTCACCTTCACCCTCATCCTCTTCTTCCTCACATACAGAATCTTCTTGAGCTCCACCACCGTATCCTCCTCCAGGGTGAACCTCTCCATCCCCACCTCCGGGAGTTCCCCGTCCACCTCATAGACATAGTAGCCCTTGTCGCCGTCCACGTCCGTAACGAACTCCCTTTCCCCCACCCTGCCAAGCCTTATCCCTGCCACCTTTCTCAGGGCGTCCAGGACCGATGCCCCCTTTGGCACCTCCACCTCCACTGTTTCCCCCAGTCCATCCAGGGCACTGTACACCTTCTCCATATTCGCCCTGTATATGTGGCTCTTTCCAAGTATCCTCCTCCTGACAAGACCTGCCTCCAGGAGAACCTTCAGGTGCTTGGATGCCACCGGGACCGAGATGCCCAGCTCCTCCGCCAGGCCTGTCACATGCATCTCCTCCTTCGAGAGAATCTTGATCATCTCGCGTCGGGTCTTGCTGGAGAGGGCCTTGAACATCAATAAAACCTCATTTTCCGTTCCGGGTAACATATTTAATCACAAAGGCTATGTATATAAATCCTCCTTCCCACGGGGTAGTGGTGATAAGATGCATATCATGGAAGGATTCCTGCCCCACCCCTGGTGGGAGGTCTGGTTTGCCCTCAGTCTGCCTGTCGTGTTCTATGGCATAAGCCAGATAAAGAGAATAACAGACGAGAACCCGAAGGCCAGCACCATGCTGGCCATGGCCGGGGCCTTCGCCTTCGTCCTCTCCGCCCTGAAGATACCCTCGGTAACCGGGTCCTGCTCCCATCCCACCGGGACCGGCCTGGGGGCGGTGCTCTTCGGTCCGGCGGTGGCCGCGGTCCTTGCGGCCGTGGTGCTCCTGTACCAGGCCCTCCTCCTGGCCCACGGGGGCCTCACCACCCTGGGGGCCAACATATTTTCCATGGGTGTTGTGGGGCCGGCGGTGGCCTACGGGGTCTACCGGGCATCCAGCAAGGCGGGCCTCGGCATGAAATGGTGTGTCTTCCTCGCCGCGGCCCTGGGCGATTGGGCCACCTATGTCACCACGTCGGTGCAGCTCGCCCTGGCCTTCCCTGCCGCCAGCGGCGGGGTCCTTGGTTCCTTCAAGGTGTTCGCGGCCATCTTTGCCATCACCCAGGTCCCCTTGGCCATCCTGGAAGGCGCCCTGACGGTGGTGCTCTTCAACCATATCCTCACCCTCCGCTCTGACATCCTTGTAAGACTGAAGGTCATAACGCCCCAGGCAGGAGGGGGTAACTGATGACCAGAATCAAGAGCGTTGCCTTCCTGATTTTACTATTTGCCCTTACACCCCTTGTCTCGGCCCAGGAAGAGGCCGAACCCTGGAGCGGGGCAGACGGTCTTGCCGAGGATAAGATCTCAGAGATCGCCCCGGACTATGAACCCTGGTTCGACCCCATCTGGGAGCCGCCAAGCGGCGAGATAGAGTCCCTGCTCTTCTCCCTCCAGGCCGCCCTGGGGGCCCTGGTCATCGGGTACTACCTCGGATACCATAAAGGGAAGTCGGCCTGATCCCGGTGAGTCCCCATGCACTCCATCCTTGACTATTATGCCCACTGCAACCGGCTGAAATCTACCCCCACGGAACTCAAGGTCGGGGTCGCTGTTTTGGCCCTCCTTTCAGGTGTGTTTGCAGGCTCACCTCTCGTACCCCTCACGGTTTTTGCGGCGATGGGGTTCCTCACCGTATCCCGGGCAGGGGTCCCTGGAAGGGTTTATCTAAAGATGTTCTACGGACCGGTTGCCTTCACCCTGCCGGCGGTGGCTGCAATGGTGTTCTTCTTTGGAAAGGAAAATCCCATCTTCTCTTTTGATATTCTCGGGTTTACCTTGACCGCCTACGGTGACGGGTTCGATGAAGGGATTCTGGTCCTCAGCCGGGTCCTGGGCGGGTCGGCCTCCATGTTCTTCCTGGCCTTCACGACCCCCATGGTGGAACTCTTCGCAGTCTTACATAGACTCAGGGTCCCGTCTCCCCTGGTCAACCTCTCCATGATGGTCTACCGGTTCATCTTCGTGGTAATGGAGGAGGCCTCAAGGATGCACTTCGCCCAGAGGGCGAGGCTGGGGCACTCCGGTTTCAGGCGGTCCATATCCTCCTTCGGCCTTCTGGCATCCAACCTCTTCATAAGGTCCTGGGACCGAAGCGATAGGCTCTACACCTCCATGGACGCCCGCTGCTATGACGGTGATCTGTCAGCCCTGGGGGAGGATATATGAACATCATCGAAACCAGGGGTCTGGAACATACCTATCCCGACGGCACCCCGGCCCTGAAAGGGGTTGACCTCAGTATAAAAAAGGGAAAAAAGACCGCCATCCTGGGGCATAACGGGGCAGGGAAAACCACCCTCCTTTTGCACTTCAATGGAATACTGCGACCTACTGGGGGCGAGGTGCTCTTGGAGGGGAAGCCGATAAAATACGACAGGAAATCCCTGGTGGAACTTCGGTCCATGGCAGGGATGGTCTTCCAGAACCCGGACGACCATCTCTTTGCTCCCACCGTCGCCAGGGACGTGGCCTTCGGGCCCTTGAACCTCGGCCTGTCAAAGGAGGAGGTAAGAAGGAGGGTCGATGAGGCCCTGGAGGTAGTGAGCATGGAGACCTTCCGGGACAGACCCCCCCATCTCTTAAGCGACGGCCAGAAGAAGAGGGCCGCCATTGCCGGGGTCCTGGCCATGAACCCTGAAATCCTGGTCTTTGACGAGCCCCTCTCGAACCTGGACCCGTCAGGTATGGATGACCTCCTGGGTCTTTTAGAGGAACTCAACCAGAAGGGAAAGACCATTGTGGTGGCCACCCACAACGTGGAACTGGCATACCAGTGGGCAGACCATGTTTATCTCCTTAAAGATGGGGCCGTTCTGGAACATGGTCCGCCCCTGGAGATATTCACCCGGCCCAGTCTGCTGAAGAGGGCGGGACTGAGACAGCCCCATATCCTGAAGGTCTACTCAGAACTCAAGGGGCGGGGCCTTGCTAATGGAAGCCCACCAAAGAACCTCCTGGAGTTAATGGATGGCCTGCCGAAAAGGATGGTCAAAAGGAACGGTGTGGGAAAAATCTATGTGACTGATCCGTCAGGAGCCAGGGAGCTGGCCCCCGCCAGGGTCCAGTACATGGGTGTCCTCGGCACCAAGGCAAAGCTTGCCGCCAGGGAGATGGGCCTTGAGGCAGACTTCTATTCGGACGTGGTGAACAACTGCATCCTCAAGGCGGTGGCGGGTTTCAGCTGCCTGATAATAGCAAGCGGCGGTATGGTGGAGAAGGTCCGGGAGAGGGTTAAAGGATATAACGAAGAAAGCGGCCTTGATATACAGGTTGAGATATTAAATAGAGAAGGAGAGTTTCAGGATGAATGAAGACAAAACAGGAATCGTAGTGGTGGGCCACGGCTCGAGGATCCCCGTGACCAAGGAGGTCTACGAAGGGGTTGTGGAGATTGCGGACAGGAAATCCAGCTACACTGTGAGGGTCGCCTACATGAAGCACCATGAGCCGAATCTCATTGAGGCCGTACAGGGGCTCATCAACGAAGGGTTCAAGCGGATCGTGGTGGTTCCCCTGTTCCTCCTCCCGGGCCTCCACGTGACAGAGGACATCCCCATCCTTCTGGGCTTGAGGGAAGGTGAGGTCCCGGAGTTCGGGTACCAGAAGCTGGAAGTCCCCGAGGATGTCCAGATACTCTACGCCAACCACGTGGGGGCAGACGAGCGCCTGGCAGACATCGTCCTGGACAGGGCAGAAGAGGTCCTGGGATGAAGGCAGGAAAAAGGATTGAAAAGGAGAGTTTTGGAATAATCGAATCAGAGCTAGGAGGATTGAAAGAACCCGAACGGTCAGTGGTGAGGAGGGTCATCCATGCCACGGCGGACTTCGAGTTCAAGGACATCCTCTATTTCCACAACGACCCCATAAGCGCAGGGGTCAGGGCCCTTAAGGATGGGGCAAAGGTCATAACTGACGTGGAGATGGTCAGGGCCGGCATCAGCCGGAAATACCTGGAAAGATTCGGTTCACAGGCCCTTTGTTTCCTGAACGGGGAGGGGGTCGAGGAATCGGCGGCAGAAAGGGACATGACCCGCTCTGCGGCGGCCTTCCGATTGAACAAGGAAAAAATACGGGGCAGTATCGTGGCCATTGGCAACGCCCCCACCGCCCTCTTCGAACTCTGCGCCATGATAGGAGACGGTCTTACGCCCGCCTTGGTGGTGGGGGTGCCGGTGGGGTTCGTTGGGGCGGCAGAGTCCAAGGAAGAGATACTGGGATACGACGTCCCGGCCATAGTCACCAGGGGGAGGAAGGGTGGCAGCACGGTGGCGGCGGCTGTTGTAAATGCCCTGTTGAGGTTGGCTTGCGAAAATGGTACAGATGGTGATTGAAAGGGACGGGAAGACCCTCAGGCGGGGCCTTACCACAGGGACCTGTGCTGCTGCTGCGGCCAAGGGAGCGGTCTTCAGACTGCTCGGGGAGAGGGTGGAAGAGGTGGAGGTGACCCTGCCCGGGGGTGATGAGGTAACCCTGGAGGTGGCTGAATGCTCGGAAAAGGATGATGGGGCAATATGCTGTGTGGTAAAGGACGCCGGGGACGACCCGGACGTCACCGACGGTGCCATGGTTTGTGCAAGGGTGAGGCTGACAGAAGACGGGAAGGGGGAAGTCAGGATAAAGGGGGGCGAGGGTATCGGCAGGGTGACAAAACCCGGCCTTGAGATAGGGGTAGGGGAGGCAGCCATAAACCCGGTGCCCAGAAAGATGATCGAATCAGAGGTCAGTAAGGTCCTGCCGGAAGGCTCCTCGGCCGAGGTGACCATATCGGTGCCAGGTGGTGAGGAACTGGCCAGGAGGACCCTCAACCACAAACTCGGCATCGAGGGCGGCATCTCCATCATCGGCACCACCGGCATAGTGGAGCCTTGGTCCGACGATGCCTTCATGCGCTCCCTCGTCCCCCAGATTGATATCGCCCTGGAGACAGGGTTTGAGAGCCTGGTCCTGGTGCCCGGGAACATCGGGGAGAGGAATGCCCTAGAGAGAGGAATCCCGGAGGATGCCGTGGTCCAGATGGGGAACTATGTGGGATACATGTTGAAGGAGTGCGCCCGGAAGGGGGTAAAGGAGGTCATGCTTTTCGGCCACCAGGGCAAGCTCGTAAAGGTGGCGGGGGGGATTTTCAATACCCACTCGAAGGTGGCGGACGCGAAACTCGAGATCCTCGCGGCCCATGCCGCGGCCATGGGGGCATCGAGGGAGGCAGTCAATGATATCCTTGAGGCAAAGACCGCCGAGGCGGCCCTGGAGGTGGTAAGGGGGGCCGGCCTCATGGAGGTCTATGACAGGATTGCGGGGGAGGTTTCCAGGAGGTGCGGGGACCTGGTGGGCGAGAGTATCCATGTTTCAGCGGTCATCCTCGATTTGAAGGGTGAGATAATCGGGGCGTGTGATGCGGCCAGGAGGTCGAGATGGGCAGGATATCTGTGGTAGGCATAGGACCGGGCAGCCGGGATTACATCATACCCCTGGCGCAAAAGGCCGTGGAGGAGGCCCACGTGCTGGTAGGTGGCAAGAGGGCCCTGGAGCTTTTCGAGGACATGGGAAAGGAGACCTTCAGGATAAAATCCATCCCAGAGACCCTGGAGTTCATAAGGCGCAACAGGGCCCGAAAGGTGGCCGTCCTGGTCTCCGGGGACCCGGGGCTCTTCAGCATCCTGCCTGTACTGAAAAGGGAGTTCGGCCCTGATGCCCTGGAGGTAATCCCGGGAATAGGCTCCATCCAGCTGGCCTTTGCCAGGATGAAGGAGACCTTCGAGGACGCGGTCTTCCTGTCGCTGCACGGCAAAGAGGTGGGCGATATCGCGGACCGGGTCTCAGTAGCGAAAAAGGCAGCTATCCTGACCGACAATGTCAATACGCCAAAGAAGATAGCACATAGTCTCCTGAAGGGTGGAGTCGTGAACAGAGAGGTGTGGGTACTGGAAAACCTTTCTTACCCCAATGAGAGGGTCGTGAAGACCACCCTGAAGATACTGGCTGGGGAGAAGGATGGAGAGGCCACGCTTTCTATCATGATAATAGGTGATGCCCTATGAAATGGGATTTTGCCACCCCGGGCATACCGGACAGGTTCTTCGAGCGGAACTCCGTTCCGATGACCAAGGAGGAGGTGAGGACCGTGACCCTCTCCAAGGCCAGGATAAAAAGGGATTCCATTATATACGACGTGGGGGCAGGCACAGGTTCCATAACCGTGGAGGCCGCCTACCTTGCAGCGGAGGGTAGGGTTTATTCCATAGAGAGGAGGTCAGAGGCCCTTGATTTGATAAGACAGAACGTTTCCAAGTTCGGCCTTACCACCGTGGATGTGGTGGAGGGGGAGGCCCCGGAGGCCCTTGAGGGGCTGCCCCAGGCAGACAGGATCATCATCGGCGGCAGCGGCGGCAGGATCGAGGAGATCCTTGACGCATGTGCCAGGAAGCTCACCGGCGACGGCATCATAGTGGTCAATGCCGTCTCCATCGATACCCTGAAAAGGGTTTTAGACCACGTCCCGGAAGGGCTCCACCCAGAGGTGGTCCAGGTCCAGGTGAGCAGGATGGACGAGAGAGGTTTGATGAGGGCGCTGAACCCTGTTTTCATCATATCGTTGGCGAGGTTGGGGCAATGACAGGTAAATTCTATGGCATAGGGCTCGGACCGGGGGACCCCGGACTCTTGACCCTGAAGGCAAAGGAGGTCCTTGAGACTGTGGATGTGATATGCTCCCCTATCTCGAAGGAGGGGCGCAGGAGCATAGCCCTGGGCATCGTGGAGAAGGTCCTGGATAGAATGCCAGAGGTGATAACGCCCCTCTTTCCCATGAGCAGGGACCGGGCGGTCCTGGAAGAGCACTGGGCAAGGGCCGCAGGGGAGATATATCCCCATCTGGAGAAGGGAAAGGACGTGGCCTTCGTTACCATCGGGGACCCCACCTTCTACTCCACTTTCGCCTACGTCATGAAGATCATTCAGAACGACCACCCCGAGATCGAGATAGAGACCGTCCCGGGGGTGGCCTCCCCCCTCTCCTGTATGGGAGGCATCAACGCCCCCCTGGTGGAGGGAAACGGCAGACTGGCGGTAATCCCGGCGGAGTACGGCATCGCCGACCTTCAGGAAATCGCCGGGACCTTTGACACCGTGGTCCTCATGAAGGTGTCCCGGAGCTTCTCCAGGATCAGAGACGACCTCGAAGAGATGGGACTCCTGGACAACGCCACCTTGTTCTCCAGGTGCGGCCGGGAAGGGTTCGTCACCATGCCCCTGGTGGATGTCCGGGAGGAGAAGGTGGACTTCATGTCCATGATAGTGATTAAGAGGTAGTCAAGATGCAGGTCACCTTCATCGGCGCAGGTCCCGGGGACCCGGAGCTTCTTACCCTGAAGGGAAAAAAGGCCCTGGAGGAGGCCGATGTAGTGATATATGCAGGCTCCCTGGTGAACCCTGAAGTCCTGGAGTTCGCAAAAGAGGGTGCAGAGGTCCACAACTCCGCCACCATGACCCTGGAAGAGACCCATAGGGTAATCCTCGAAGCCGTGGGGGCAGGGAAAAAGGTGGCCCGGCTCCACACCGGGGACCCCAGCATCTACGGCGCAATAGGGGAGCAGATGGAGCTCCTGGAGGCGGCCGGCGTAGAATACGAAGTAATCCCCGGGGTGAGCTCCTTTACCGCTGCTGCCGCAGCTCTCAAGAAGGAGTTTACCGTCCCCGGCGGACCCCAGACGGTCATTGTCACGCGCCTTGCAGGCCGGACCCCTGTGCCAGAAGAGGAGGCCCTGAAAGACCTGGCAAAGCACCGGGCGAGCCTCTGCATATTCTTAAGCGCCTCCATGATTGATGAGGTAGTGGAGGAGCTGAAGGCCGGATACGATGCCGACACGCCGGTGGCCGTGGTATACAAGGCCACCTGGCCCGACGAGAAGGTTATAATCACGACCCTGGATAAGGTGGCAGGTGAGGTGAAAAAACAGGGCATCAGGAAGACCGCCCTCATCCTGGTGGGGGACTTCCTCGCCCAGAAAGGGAAAAGGTCCAAGCTCTATTCAAAAAAGTTCAGCCACGGGTTCAGGAGGGAACGATGAAGGTAGCAGTCATCGCCCTCACAAAAGGTGGCGCAGCAAGGGCCAGGGAGGTCCGGGAATGCCTCGGGGACCATGATGTGGACGTGTTCGTGGCATCGAGGTTCAAGGACGCTGGCGAGGGGGAGCTGTCCCTGCCCCTCTCGGATTTCGTGGCAAGGGTCTTCAAGGAATACGACGCCCTGGTCTTTGTCATGGCGCTGGGGATTGTGGTCCGGTCCATCTCCGGCCTCCCGAAAGACAAAAGGACCGACCCGGCGGTGGTCTGCGTGGACGAGGCCGGGAAGTACTCCATAAGTGTCCTCTCGGGCCACCTCGGTGGCGCCAACGACCTTGCAGAAGGGATAGCCAAGGGTCTGGGGGCCGTGCCGGTCATCACCACCGCCACCGATGTCCTGGGCCTGCCGTCGGTGGAGGGGATCGCCAAGGAGAAGGGATGGAAGGTCGGGGAAGGGGACCTGACGGCGGTGAACTCGGCCATCGTCAATGGTGATAAGGTGGGGATGTTTTCAGATTATGGGGATAGGGTCAAAGGGGCAGGGGGCATCCCTGTATTCCGGATTGACGACCTCCCCGGGACAGAGACCGAGGCCGCCATAATAATCACGGACCGCCTAATGGAAGGTGTAAAACTGCCCCACATCTTCCTGAGGCCCCCCAGCCTCACAGCAGGGGTGGGCGCCAGAAAAGGGGTGGGAAAAGAAGCGGTCCTGGAAGCCATAAGGAGGGCCTTTGCCTCGGCGTCCTTGAGCATTGACAGTCTCGGGGCCATCTCTACCATTGATATGAAGGCTAAGGAGCCGGGCATCATCCAGGCGGCGGAGGCCCTGGGGGTCCCCCTTCACAGCATACCAAAGGAGGACATTATAAAAGTCGAGGGAGATTTTGAGACCTCGGAATTCGTAAAGGAGAAGATCGGGGTGGGGGCGGTCTCGGAGCCCTGCGGCGTCCTGGCCAGGGAAGGGTCCCGCCTCGTTGCGAAAAAGCAGAAGTTTGACGGTGTGACGGTGGCCATAGGGAGGATCGAATAAAATGGCAGGGAAAATCTATCTCGTCGGAATCGGTCCCGGAAGCAGGGAGCACATGACGGGACGGGCCCTGGATGCCCTGAGGGAGTGCGACACAGTGGTGGGGTACACCACCTACCTGGACCTGGTGAAGGACATCATTGAAGATAAGGAGATAGTCTCAAGCGGTATGATGAGAGAGGTGGAGAGGGCCGGGGAATCCGTCGAGCTGGCCCTGGCAGGAAAGAAAGTGGCAGTGGTCTCAAGCGGGGACCCGGGCATCTATGCCATGGCGAGCATCGTCCTGGAATACCTCAAGGAGAAGGGCCTCCCCGTCGAGGTGGAGGTCATCCCCGGGGTCACCTCCGCCAACGCAGCCTCGGCCCGCCTGGGCTCCCCCTTAGGCCACGACTTCGCGGTCATAAGTCTCTCGGACCTGCTGACCCCCTGGGATGTCATCGAGAAGAGGCTGGAGGCGGCAGCGTCAGGGGATTTCGTCATCTGCCTCTATAACCCAAAAAGTAAAAAGCGGGACTGGCAGCTCGGCCGCGCAGTGGAGATCGTCCTGGAACACAGGGGGCCGGAGACCCCTGCCGGAATCGTGAGAAATGCCAGCCGCAAGGGGGAGTCCGTGGAGATAACCACCCTGGAAAGGCTCAAAGAGTCAGATGTCGACATGCGCTCCACGGTCATAATAGGCAACTCGGAGACCTTTGTCTTTGACGGCTGGATGGTAACCCCCAGGGGGTATGGGTCGAAGTATGAAATCGGATAGGGTTTGGGTCATTTCCGGGACATCAGACGGCTCTAGGGTCATAGGGCACCTCAAGGGGGCGGGGGCCTTTGTCCTGGCCTCTGCTACTACGGATTACGGCGCTGCCCTCGCGAAGGAGGCCGGGGCGGATGTCGTAGAAAAAGGACCCCTGGACAGGGAGGCCATGGAGGGGCTAATAGAGGGCAACGGCATTACCACTGTCATCGACGCATCCCATCCCTTCGCCGTGGAGGTATCAAAGAACGCCATGGCCGCCGCTGAGAAGACCGGGGCCAGGTACATCAGGTTCGAGAGGCCCTCGGTTAAGGTAGAAGGAGACGACATCGTCCCCTCCCCTGACTTCAAGACGGCAGCCAAAAGGGCCTTCGAAGAGGGGGAGCGCATCCTCTACACCGCTGGGACAAACAACCTGGAACTCTTCGTAAAAGAGGCCGGGGCCAGGAACAAGGAACTTTTCGCCAGGGTACTCTACACCCCGGATATCGTCGAAAAGGCCCTATCCCTTGGCCTCCCCAGAGAAAACATCATAGCGGCCGTGGGGCCCTTCAGCAGGGAGGACAACCTGGCCCACCTGAAAAAATTCAACTGCGACTGCCTGGTGACCAAGGAGAGCGGCGCCGAGGGGGGTTTTCCTGAGAAGATAGAAGCGGCCAGGGAGATGGGAGTGAAAGTCATGGTCATTGATAGGCCGAAGCTAGATTATCCTGTGGTGGTATCCCGGGTGGAGGACCTGGATAAAATAATACAATAACTTTAAATAGTATTACTTAATACGTCATATTTATGGAAAAGGTGGCCAGGTTCAGTGTGACCTTCTCCCCCCAGGCTCATGGGGCGCTTCGATAAGATCCTGGAGGTTCTGGTCATCCGGGGGGATGCCAGAGAGATAAAGGATCTGGCCGACAGCCTGATAAGCGCCCGGGATGTCAAGCACGGCAAGCTGGTGATGAGCTCGACGGGGAAGGGGATGGACTAGTAAGCAGACAGCAGTTAAAAATGGGGAGGTCATATATTAACCCTATAACTCCAAATATCGCCATTTACAGTTAGGGCATTACTCCAGCCCTTTTTGGATTTTCTCGATAACATCCAGGCAATTGCCTTTTGCCCTTTCCAGGACCTTGTCGGTTATCGTGAAGACCCCCTTTATCGCATCCGACTGCCCCGGGTCCTCCAGGGTCTTTTTCAGGTCATTGATGTGCCGGAGTATGGTCTCCTTCGGGCATCCTTTCAAATGCGCGGTGATCTTTTCCACGTCAGGCTTATCGTAGCACAGCATGATTATGTCTCTTTTGTCAGCAGACCTCATGGAATTTGCCTTCAGGGCTATCAGCATCTCCCTGTCGGCCGTTCTTGCCTCGGCCCTGACCCCAGGATGCCATCCCCTTATCTCCCTGATTTCCGAGTTCCTTGAAACATAGGCAAAAGAATAGGCGTAACCTGTCTGCCTTGCCTGGACGGAATTTACCAAAAGATCGACACTGACAGGCAGCTCTTCGTCTCTCCTGTATTTCTCGAACCTTCCGGCGTATGTCTCATCGAAATCCGATTTCTGGCCTGTCAGGACAAACCCCTGCTCCTTCAGGAGGCCCCTGAAGAACTCCAGCTCCTTCTCTGGTATCACGATATCCAGATCAACCGAAAGCCTGGGAAAACGAAAGGAAGAGACGGCATACCCGCCCACCAAAACATACTTCCTGGTCTTTGGGACCGCCTTCAGGAACTCGAAACACTTCGCTTCCCTCTGCTTAATCTGCTCTCTCAATCAACCACCCTTACAGATGCTCATGAATTTCAAACAAGTTCAAATGGAATCGCTTGTCCAGATATTCCAAGGCCGGTCTGTATGCCAATTCATTTTTCCTGCAGAATTCTATCGTCTCCCTCAAAGGTACTGTTGGCGTGCCGTCCTTCATTTCCATCCTGAATCTCTTCTCGGGATGCAAAATATATGACAAGCCGAACAGTGTCCTATGCTCCCCTGCAATTGAATACTCGACATCGTTTTTCTTGAAAAAACCCTCCCACCACTCCAAGTCCTTTTCCAAGACTTTGATGTGGATGGGCTTGAACCCTGCCGTGAATCCGGTCCAGTAGTACCCCTCGGTCCAGATGCTCACGGCGTCATTGTCGCAGTAGGCATATCTCCTGGTTGCCACTTTCAAAATATCCTCCTGCTTCATGTTTTCTTCCACTATCCTTTCAACGAACCTTTCAGGAGGCACGACCCTGTATCTTCCCCTTTTTACCCTGTCCACATAGTTCAATCTGACCAAATCGTGCATCACCTTTGCAGGCTGAGGGCTGGGGAAAACCGCCCTGAAATCATCTATTGTGAACTCCCTGGCCCCAAAGGCTTCGTGCATCCAGCCATACAATTTCATGTATCCTCTCATAATTACCATAACGGTAATTAACGTTTGCAAAAAGTATAGTAGGCTTTGGCCAAGAACCGCTCTCGGATCATCACGTTCCTGAAATCCTCCATAACCTCCATGGGAAGGGGATAGACTGATTTCCTTTATCATGTTAGTGGTCCAGGTGGTGGACTATGGCACTGAAAAATGAACCGGGGGACTCAGACCTTGCAAAGGCAAAAGTCATTGCCTCCCGAAAATTAAAAACCTGAGATGAAGGGGACCATAAAGGAGAGACGCTACTTCTGAGGATGAAAGAATAGATTGAGCAAACTATATATAATATTACTTTTTTTAAAATAATATTACCATTTGACAGGAGGTAACCCAGTGCATATTCCAGACGGATTCATACCCCTTGGGCAGTG
>CAZHQS010000003.1:3703-38156 GCA_964534545.1 Candidatus Hydrothermarchaeota archaeon | reverse complement strand
TATATTATCCTCACTCTCCTTCCTGCGGAAGGATTAAAGGGTTGTCCCGCCTAATAATATGGGAAGAAACATGAAGATTGCGGTCATTGCCGATGTCCATTCGAACCTCGTTGCCCTAAAAGAGGTGCTCTCGGAGATAGAGAAACTGGGGGACCTCCCCATCATCCACTGCGGCGACCTGGTGGGCTACAACCCCTGGCCCAACCAGGTGGTGGAGCTTATGAAGAAGAGGGGAATCAAATCGGTCATGGGGAACCACGACCGGGTCGTGGTCACCAGGGAGACAGGCTGGTTCAACCCCACGGCAGCCCGGGCCATCGACTGGACTGCTGATACCCTCACACCAGAAAACACGGATTACCTGAAGTTCCTCCCCCAGGCGGTGAGGGAGGAGGAGTACTTCATGGTCCACGGCTCGCCCCTGCGCCCCATTGAAGAGTACGTCTTCCCCGACTACCGCCGGGCCATCCTGGAGGAGTTCCTGAAGATCGCCGAGCGGGACATCCTCATCCTGGGGCACACCCACCAGCCCTTTGCCATCCGCCTCGGTGAACGATTGATACTGAACCCTGGCAGCGTTGGTCAGCCCAGGGACGGGGACCCCAGGGCCGCCTTCGCCGTGCTGGACACCGAGAAGCGGGAGGCCGAGATAAAGAGGGTGGGGTATGACATCGAAGAGGTGGCCCGTGAGCTCTCAACGGCAGGGCTTCCCGAGACCCTGGGCCAGAGACTTTTTTACGGGCTTTGAATCAGCCATAGATTTTAAACACCATGGCATCCTCTCCCAGGATACCTGTGGCCTCCTCCGGGGAGTCCGTCAGGGCGAATACCGTATTACCCAGCATGGCCATGGATGCCTGGATACCCTTTTTCTCCAGCGCATCCACTGCCTCGGCCACTTCAGGAGCCATGAGGCCGGTTCTCTCGGCGAAGCGCCTGGACAGGACCATGAAGTTCTCCGGCGTCTTTTCCTTCATGAGGTCATCGAGGCACGCCCTGCCTTCCCGGTTGATGACCTCCCGCTTGTCAGAGTCCAGGACCTCTTTTGTCCAGATGGGCTCCCCCAGGACCTTGGCCACCACCGAGAGGTGGCAGGGGATACGCTCGGTCTCCCCCACCCCGGGGGCGCCGGGGGCAGTCCTTATCACAAGACCACCGGTGACCTCGGCCAGGACATCCCCCAGACCGGTTCGGTTCCCCACCTCCGCCTTGTGGGCCATCCTGCCGCAGACCGACTCCGGCAGGTCCAGCTCCAGTAACTCATTGAGGGCAAAGGCCGTCCCCAGGGCCCCGGAGGCCGAGGCACCGAAACCAAAACCGATGGGCAGGTCCGTGGTGTGGGCTACCCTGACTGAATAGGTATCATAAACCATGTCCAGGACCTCCTCCACCACGGATTCCGTCACCGGGCAGGGGACCTCTTCGCCGTTGATAGAGCACTGGATGGAGTTCTCGTCGGCCTCCTCCAGGGTCACCTCCGTAGCAACCCCCCCGTCGATGACCACCCCACAACCCCTGGAGCCCGTGGTCAGGGGGTCCTGGGCCTCCACTATCTCGAAGAAGCCCGTGATGTGGCCCGGGACGACGGTCTCTATCTCCATGCTTCACATCTCCCGGAGCCTGTCCATTATGGCGGCCGCCACCTGGGTCTTGGACATGCGGGGGAGGTGTTTTACTCCCTTTTTATCCACCAGATAAACTTCATTTTCATCCGAGCCGAAGACCCCCCTGGAGACATCGTTGGCCACCACCAGGTCCAGGTTGGATTCCTGGAGAAGCCTCCTGGCGGCATCCACAAGTTCCCCTTCAGGGACATCATGGAGGGCCTTGAAGCCGCACTTGACGGCCCCGGAATCCTTGACCGCTTCCAGGACCTTTCTGGTCGGCCGGAGGGTTAGGGTCAACTCCCCTCCCCTGGAATCCAGCTTCTCCTTGGCCTGCTCGGTAGTGAAGTCTGCCACGGCCGCCGCCGAGATGAAATAATGGGACCGGTTGATCTCCTTCTTCACCGCCTCCAGCATCTCACCGGCCGTCTCCACCCTTTCCACTGGAATGGATTCGGGCACCGGCTCGGGGGTGGGGCCCAGGATGAGCTTTACCTCGGCACCCCTAAAACTGGCCTCCCTGGCCAGGGCTATCCCCATCTTCCCCGAACTCCTGTTGGTGATGACCCGCACGGGGTCCATGGGTTCCTGGGTGGGGCCTGCGGTGACCAGGACCCTCTTACCCACCATATCCTTCTTGTAGAGGGCCGAGATTACGGCATCAACCACGGTCTCCAGGCGGGCAAGCTTGGCCTTGCCCTCCTCCACCCTGGGCTTGATGAAGACCATGCCGTGGCTTCGCAACTTCTCCATGTTCTCCTTCAGGATGGGGTTGGAGTACATGTCCACCTGCATGCCAGGGGCCACCAGGACCTTGGCCCTTGTGGAGAAGACCAGGGTGGTCACGGGATTGTCGGCCAGACCGCCGGCCATCTTGCCGATGGTGTTGGCCGTTGCTGGCGCAATCAGGACCAGGTCGAAGTTCTCCAGATGCTCCAGCTTTCCGGTGAGGCGGGTGACGGCGGGCCTGCCGGTGGCGAACTCCATGACATCGGGGGTGATGATGCAAGAGGAGTCCGGGGTCATGTAGGCCGTGACTTCGGCGCCAAGACGAACCAGTTCCCGGGCTATCTTGGGGGACTCTATGGCAGCCACGCTACCCGTCACACAGAGGGCAATTCTCTTCCCTTTAAGGGTTTCATGTCTTTCCATACTATTCCTCCGGGGATATGGTCACGTCCTTGCCGGTGACGAGTTTAAGTAATTTCTCCATGGTGGCCTCCTCAAAGGGGAGCCTTTCCAGGTCATCCTTTGAAACAACCGCCCTATATATCTCATCCCTGCCTGGGGGGTAGAGGATATTGAGGGCCAAGAGCCGGGCAGGGTAAAGGGCGTCCTGGACCAGGTCCCTCATCCCCTTGGATGTAGAGAGGATCCGTACTCTTTTCTTCAGCTTCCGGGAGAGGGCCTTTACCACCCTGCCGCCCCGCCCGATGAGGGCCCCAACACTCCCCTTATCGGTGATGATTACCACCATGTCGTCCACGGAAAGTATGTCCCTGATCTTGGCCCCCCTGACGGCAGGAAACCGCTCCCCGAGGCTATAAAGGCCCCTCTGGACCTCCACCCCTAGCTGCCCCAAGGACCCGGACTCGAGCTTTTTGCTGCATTCCGGACACAGTTCCCCGCCCAGAATACAGGTGTCGCAAAGGGATTCCATGGTGCCGATTCACCTGAGTTCTAGAGGCTTTGCAGGGGATAAATCATTTTCGGTGGATGAAAATGGGTCTCAGGGGGGAGTATCCCGGGCCCTGGCGGGTAAACTACAGCATTGCGTCCCTGGCGCCTGACAGGAATATCAAAAGGAAAAACAATCCCAGCCCCCCGGCGATGATGGGCACCTCCCACAGGTCCCAGTAAAGGTAGGCATAGCCCGTCAAGAGCAGCCCCCCGCCCCCCAGGAGGAGTTTGAACATGACCTTGCTCTGATAGGGCAGCCGCTCCCACCAGTGGACCAGCCGCTTCTTGGTCTTTTCCGCTGTCCAGAGGATGTCATCCAGGTCCATTTTTCCATCTTATTTTGAGAGCTCGAGCATGCGCTCCAGGGCCTGACGTGCACGTTCAGCCACGTCAGGCTCCACCCTGATGACGTTCTTGCGTTCCCGGAGCTCCTCCAGGAACCTCTCCCAGGTGTTCTTCTTCATGGTCCTGCAGACCGCCCTCTCCAGGAGGGGGTAGAACTCTTTTTCCGGCATCTCCTTCTTCAGCTTATAGCAGAGACCGGTCTCTGTACCGATGATGAACTCCCTGGCAGGGGAGGCCCGGGCCCTCTTGGCCATCTGTTCGGTGGAGCAAATGTGATCCGCCTCCATCTGGACCTCGGGGTTGCACTCGGGATGGATCAGGACCTCGGCCTCGGGGTGCCTTTTCCTCATCTCCTCCACGTGTTCCTTCTTGAAGAGGACGTGGACCCGGCAATGACCCTCGGCCGGCACCGGAATGATCTCCTTTTCCGGGAGGTGGCGCTGGACGTGCCAGGCCAGGTTCCTGTCTGGGCCGAAGAGGATCTTCTTCTCCTCCAGGGCGGCGCATATCTTCACCGCATTGGCCGAGGTGCAGACCACGTCGGCTAAGGCCCTGGCCTCCACCCTGGTATTTATGTAGAGGACCACGGCGGCATCCGGGTGCTTCTCCTTCTCCTCCCTCAACCTTTCTGCCGGGAGCATGGCTGCCATGGGGCAGTGGGCCGCAGGTTCAGGCATGAGGACCGTCTTGTCCGGGTTCAGGATGGCCGCCGATTCCGCCATGAAGTCCACCCCACAGAACAGTATGTAGGGCTTCTCGACCTCCGAGGCCCGCCTGCACAGGTCCAGGGAATCGGCCACGAAGTCGGCCACGTCCTGGATCTCCGGGATCTGGTAGTTGTGGGCCAGGATGATGCAGTCCTTTTTAAGTTCCTCTATCTCCTTGAGGGTCTTCTCGTCAATGCTCATGATCATGCACCGATTTAAGGTTGCGCGGGTCCCCTCGGCGCCTTTCCTGCGAAATAGCCTACCTCGCCTGCGAGGCCCGTCCCACAGATTAAATACTTTTTTCTTTTATATCTTTTGTAGAAGGGCCTCCCTGCGGTCCCCCCTCCTCCACCATGTACCTCAGCCCCTCCACCATCTCCTGGTAGGTGGCCCCCCAGTGGACCACATAGCCCCTGTGCCCCCCTATCTCCAGGGGGCCGAGTCTGTCCTTCTGACAGCACCTCATGATGAAGGGGCCATCCATCGGAAGGTTTCTGGGGCAGATGTTGTGGAGATGGAAGTCCTTCTCTGGGAAAAGCTCGGTAAAGACCTTCTTCGATATATCGCATCCTATGAGGACTACCTCTTCGCCTTCCACCTGGAAGGGCTTGTCAAGAAATGCGGTCCTCGCCTCCCCTATCCTTCCAGGGACCTGGGAGCCCGAGCAGGGAAAGACGATTAGGGAGGGCCGGAACTCCTTCTCCAGCCTCTCTGCTATCTCCACCAGGTCCAGCTCGAAGGGAAGGAACTCCATGGGGACGTCCCTGAACTGGGAGGACCGTATGACCTCCAGGGATTCCAGGAGCCTTGAGGGATGGGGGGGCACCACCTCCACCACCCTTATGCGCGGCACATCCTCAGGGGGGTCTATCACGAAGTTCACGTGACTGTGGTTCCCGAAGACCACGGCTGCCCTGGCCCCTGATTCCCTGCAGGCCCGGGAGGCGGCGGACACCAGCTCCGAGGGGTTCATCACATTGACAGGGGCCCGCACAACGGTGGTCTCCTCAGGACCTGCCAGGACCTCCACTCCCGTGACCTTCCTGATCAGGGTGAAGCCCGCCGCCGTGGAGGGGAGGGGACCCTTTCCCTGGGTCCTTTTGGGCATGCCCTCCCTCTCGACCCGGACGATGGCCGCCCTGTCGCCCCCCTGGTTGAGGAGGACCAGGTAGTCCGTGATGAAGTATATCCGCCCCTCCCTGGCCATCTCCTGGACCTCCTCCTCGGTGAGGTCCCCCCCCACCTCTGCTACACCTACCAGCCTGCTGTGGTTTGGCATCATCATTTTGACATCTCCAGCATCCTGTCCAGGGCGGCCTTGGCCTTCTCCGCCACCATGGGGTCTATCTTCACCACGTTTCGTCTCTCTTTGAGCTCCTCCAGGAACTTCTCCCAGGTGGTCTTCTTCATGTTCCGGCACACGGCCTTCTCGGTGGCAGGGATAAAGGTCTTCCCAGGGACCTCCTTCCTCAGCCTGTGTAGGAGGCCCAGCTCGGTAGCGATGATGAACTCCTCGGCCGGCGAGGCCTTTGCCCTCTCTACCATCTGCCCGGTGCTGCATATGTGGTCTCCCAGCTCCTGGACCTCCGGCAGGCATTCGGGATGGATGAGAACCTCCGCATCCGGGTGACGCTCCTTGGCCTCCTGGACATCCCCGGGCTTGATCTGGAGGTGGGTCCTGCAGTGCCCCTCGGCCGGGACCACTATCAGCCTCTTCTCGGGCACCATGCGCTGGAGATGCCATGCCAGGTTCCTGTCAGGGCCGAAGATGATCTCCTCCTCCGGCAGGGCCCGCATGATCTCCACTGCGTTGGCAGAGGTGCAGTTGATGTCACTCTCTGCCCTGGCCTCCAGCAGGGTGTTTATGTAGAGGACCACCGCGGCATGGGGATGGGCCTTTTTTGCCTCCCTGACCACCTCTGCCGGGAGCATGGCCGCCATGGGGCAGTGGGCCGCGGGCTCTGGCATGAGGACCGTCTTGTCCGGGTTGAGCATGGCCGCACTCTCGGCCATGAAGTCCACCCCGCAGAACAGGATATAGGGCTTCTCCACCGCCACCGCCGCCTGGCAGAGGGAGAGGGAGTCCCCGACAAAGTCGGCCACGTCCTGGATCTCCGGGATCTGGTAGTTGTGGGCCAGGATGATGCAGTCCTTTTTAAGTTCCTCTATCTCCTTGAGGGTCTTCTCGTCAATGGTCATGATCATGTACCAACCTGGATGGTGGATGTTATCTTCTTCAGGGTCGCCACGGCCGAGAGGGCCGCCAGGTAGCTGGTCCTGGGGTTGTGGGGGGAGGGTCTGTTCTCCACCTTGAAGGTGAACTCCCCGAAATCGCCCTTCACATGTATCTCGTGGGTGTTCCTCGTGGCTGTGGGGTCCGCTATGACTTTGACCCTGGTCTTTTCTACACCCATGCCCGAGATCCCCAGGGCCACCGCCACATTGGTGTTGGCCGGGAAGCCCTGGATGGCCTCCATGGCGCTCCCCTCGAATATCACCGTCTTTTCTTTTATGTCCTCCGGCTCGATGCCCTTTTCCACCAGGTAGGGCGCCCCCCTGAAGCCCTCCGGGTGCTTGGTGGTGGTGAGGGTCACCTCCTCCAGGGCAGCACCCGAGGCAGACCTCAATGCGTCCAGGGCCCCGATGGCCCCCGAGGGGATATACACCTTCCGGCCGAAGGCCCTGGCCGCCTCCTGGACCCTTTGATAAAAATCCCCCTCCGCCAGGGCCCCCACGCTCAGGATCATCAGGTCCTTGCCCCCTTCAAGGACCGGGATAGCCACCTCCCTTGCCGCCCCCACAGAGGCGGCCTCCACCACCAGGTCGACCTCTGAGTCCAGGATAGCCTCCATGCTGTCGGCGACCCGGGGTGGTTTCTCCATGATAGAGCATACAGTTTCAGCAGATGCCTTATTGGTGTCATAGACCATCTCCAGGGAGGCATTCACCGTTCCCGCACATATGGATTCCGCTATAACCCTGCCTATGGCACCGCAACCCAGAAGGCCCACTTTCAGCATGGGGTTTAAATAACCACCTGACGTATATAAAGATGAGGTGGAAGGATGTTCCATACAGCATCCGAGGACGAGATAAAAAAGGGCAGGACCACGGACATCTATTTTTCCAGGGCCAAGGAAATCCTGGAGAAGAAGGGGATAAGACGAGAGGTGGTGGCTGAATGCACCGTCTCCTCCCTGCCCGAGGGCTACCAGTGGGGAATATTCGCAGGGGCGGAGGAGGTGGCCCACCTCTTCGAGGGCTATGACGCGGACGTCTATTCCCTTCCTGAAGGGAGCATCTTCTATCCCAGGGAGCCGGTAATCCGAATCGAAGGGGACTACAAGGAGTTCTGCGAGCTGGAGACCCCCCTTCTGGGCCTCATCTGCCAGGCCTCGGGGATTGCCACCAAGGCGGCCAGGCTCAAAAAGGTGGCAGGGGAGAGGACCATCCTGAGCTTCGGAGTGCGCAGAATGCACCCTGCCATCGCCCCCATGATCGACAGGGCGGCCTATATAGGCGGTGTGGACGGGTTCTCCTGTGTTGCGGCAGAGGGCCTCCTCGGGAAAAAGGCTTCCGGGACCATGCCCCACGCCCTCATCATAGCCATGGGGGACCAGGTGGAAGCCTGGAAGGCCTTTGATGAAGTAATCGCCAAAGACGTCCCCCGGGTTGCCCTTATCGACACCTACTACGACGAGAAGGCCGAGGCCATCATGGCGGCTGAGACGATAGAAGACCTGTGGGGCGTGAGGCTGGACACCCCGGGTTCCAGGCGGGGGGACATAAAGGCCATCGTGGACGAGGTGCGCTGGGAGCTGGACATCCGGGGGTTCAAGGACGTGAAGATCGTGGTCTCCGGGGGCGTGGACGAGGAGGACATACCCGAGCTTGACAAGGTGGACGCCTTCGGGATAGGGACCAGCATCTCTAACGCACGGACCATCAACTTCGCCATGGACATCGTGGAGATGGAAGGTAAACCCGTGGCCAAGCGGGGCAAGTACGGGGGTAAAAAGGAGGTCCTAAGATGCCCCGAATGCCTGGCGGGAAAAAGGGTTTACGGGGGTGGTAGGAGGGTCAAATGCCATGTCTGCGGTGGCGTAATGGAAAGCCTCCTCGCCCCCCTGGTCCAAAAGGGCAAAATTATAGGGGAAGAAAAAGAGGCAGACGGGATAAGGGAGTTTGTCTTAAAACAGTTGCAGAAGATTACAATCTGATAGTAAGACCCTGAAGGCAACTGTCACCCACAGCCAGAGACATGCAAGTATCCTTATCTCCTCTAGGGCAATTCTCAATGGACCTGTCCAGGTTGCCGCTGATCCGCCAGCACTGGTAGTCTTCTATCATCGAACTGAGTATCCCTACATGATAGGATTTAAGCTTTTTTTTAAAGAAGTTTTGAACTCCAGTGGAAATATAGGTTACGTTTTTGACTCCTTCCGGGACAGGCATAGGTTTCATTCCAGTTTTCTGGAATCTACTCTATCTCCACCTCCATGATGATGTCCTCCATGTGCTTCAGGGCCCACCGGTGGGCCTCTTCGGTGGCGGACTTTACGCAGTCCTTGAGGACAGTGACCCGGTAGTCCCTCATGGCGGCGTCCACGGCCGTATGCATCACACAGATGTCCGTCAGCACCCCTGTCAGGACCAGGTGGTCCACCCCGTGGTTCTCCAGGACCTCTTCCAGGTCGGTGTTGTAGAAGGCGGAGTACCTCTTCTTCTTGACTACGGGGTCCCCGGGGCGCCTGTCGAGCTCCTCCACAATCTCGGCCCCCTCGGTCCCCTCCACGGCATGGGAGGGCCATACCGTGAACTCCCTGTCGTCCCTATCGTGGGCGTCGCAGACGAAGACCACCAGGTCACCCCCCCGCCTGGCCTTTTTTATTTCCCGGTTGATGGGCTCCACCAGGTCCCCTGCTCCCTCTACCACGAGGCTCCCGCCCTCGCTGACAAAATCCTTGAGCATGTCAATGACAAGGAGGGCCTTCATAGTATAGTATTTAATCTTTGAATAATAAAAAAATTCGCCATGTTACGGGAAATGCTCCTCAATTACATTGAAGAGGATCTTGCTATGGGGGACATCACCACCCTCCTGACCGTCCCGGCAGGAAAGAAGGCCAAGGCCAGGATCGTAGCCCGGGAGAGGGGCACCCTCGCGGGCCTGGGGGAGGCCCTGGAGATTCTCGGACATTATGGTATAGAAGCCAGGACAGACCTTGAGGACGGGGCCCTGGTAGAGGAGGGCGAGGTCATCCTGGAGGCTGAGGGAGACGCCAGAACCCTCCTCTCCCTGGAGCGGGTGGTCCTGAACCTCCTCATGAGGATGAGCGGTGTGGCCACCATGACCTCCAGGTTTGTGGAAAAATGCCGGGGATACGGCGTCACGGTGGCAGGGACCAGGAAGACCACCCCGGGCTTCAGGTACTTCGAGAAAAAAGCCATTCGAATAGGGGGCGGCCACCCCCACCGCTTCGGCCTCTTCGACATGGTCCTGATCAAGGACAACCACATCGCAGTGGCCGGGCTGGAGGCTGCCGTTAAAGAGGCAAAGAAGGACTTTACCAGGGTAGTGGAGGTGGAGGTCTCCTCCACCGAGGATGCCCTGGCGGCAGCCAGGGCCGGGGCGGACGTGATAATGCTGGACAACATGACACCTGGGGCCGTAAAAGAGACCCTAGAGGAGCTGGACGTACAGGGGCTAAGGGACAGGGTCAGGGTGGAGCTCTCCGGGGGCATCACCCTGGAGAACCTGGAGGAGTTCGCCAGCCTCGGTCCTGACATTATATCGATAGGCGCTTTGACCACCAGGGCGCCATGGCTGGACATGTCCATGGCCATAGATGTGAAGTAGGTGATGATTTGCTAGATGAAAAGACAGTCACAGAGGCCCTGAGGAAGGTCATAAGCGTCCATGAGAAGAAGGATATCGTCACCCTGGGCCTCATCCAGGAGATCATCATCGATGGAGGAAAGGTGACGGTGAAGATGCGCCCCCGGGGGACCTGCCCCTTCTCCTTCATCATAGCGGTGCAGGCCGAACAGGAGGTGAAAAGGCTTCCCGGCGTGGAAGAGGCCACGGTGGATGTGCTCCTTTGAAGGGTCTGCAAAAAAGTTTCAAACCCTTTCCCTGACCTCCTTTACCGCCTCACCCCTGTTGCCTGACTTGTATAGATAAAAATAAATGCCCCTTGGACATAATAATCCCTTAAAGGAAAATGATTGAAAAAGTTGTTAAAATCAAAAAAGATAAGGATTCCATATCCGACGATTTGGAATATTGGTTAAAAAAATCGCCTGAAGAGAGGGTATCGGCTGTGGATTTTTTAAGGTTGCAATATCATGGAAGTGGAAAAAGACTTCGAAGAGTTGCTGAGGTTATTAAACGCCCATAAGGTCAAGTATCTCATAGTGGGCGGGTATGCCCTTGCCTTTCACGGTGTCCCGAGATATACCGGTGACCTGGATATCTTCATCAAATCAGATGATGAGAACGCGAAGCGAATATTAAAGGCCCTTGATGTCTTCGGCTTCGGGTCAGCAGGTCTGAAAGTAGAGGATTTTAAAAAGCCCGACCACATCATTCAGCTGGGATATCCCCCTGTCCGTGTTGATATCATGACATCCCTGTCAGGGGTTTCCTGGGATGAAGCATTTAAGGGCCGGGCCGAAGGAAAATACGGGGATATCCCTGTGCATTTTATTGGTCGGGACCACTATATACAGAATAAAAAGGCGTCCGGCAGAAAGAGGGATCTTGCAGATTTAGAAGCCCTGGGCGAAGAATGAACCCCAGAGATCCTGCCTCAAAACCTCTTGCCCCTGACCTTCTCGATATCGAATACGGCCGTCTCCGAGACCGCCATCACCGCCATGACCCCGGCCTGGACCGGGTCGGTGACCACTAGGTCGGCCACCTCGGGCACCGAGCCCGCCATGTTCAAGGAGATGACCGGGATGCCGTGTTTCTCCTTCAGTTCCCTTACCGCCTCGGCCACCTGACCCCCCATGATGGAGCCTGCCAGGACCAGGATCCCGGCCCTGTGGAGCCTGCCCACTGCCCGGACGGCCTCGGCCAGCTTCTCCTCCCCCACCAGAGGGATGGTATCCACGCTGATGCGCTCTCCCCGGATGTTGTGGCGGTCGGCCTCGCTCACCGCCCCCTGGACCACCTGGGAGACCTGGGCCCCGCCGCCGATGACAATGACCCTCCTGCCGTAGATCTGCTTGAAGGGGCGGTAGGTCTCTGCCGTAAGGACGTCCTCCACCCCCTTGATCTCCTCTATCACCCCTTCGACATCGGAAATCCCGGTGAGCTCGAAGTACATCTGGGCCCTGCCCTCCAGGCTCACGGACTGGATGTACTCTATGTTGGCACCCCTGTCTGCGATTATGGTGCTCAGATCCCTTAGCAGGCCCTTCCGGTCCCTTACCACCATGGAGATACCGACGATATCCATTTAAATCATCCGAATTATATTCTGAATCCTGCAAATAAATAGCTTCTCATCGGGTGAGTGAATGAAGACCGTGGAGTTCAGGGATGGTAAGGTCGTCCTCATAGACCAGACCCTCCTGCCGGGAGAGTTCAAGTACATAGAGTGCTCCGACGTGGAATGCGTGGCCGAGGCCATTGAATCCCTACGGGTCAGGGGCGCCCCGGCCATCGGGGTCACGGCGGCCTTCGGCCTGGCCATGGTGGCCCTTCAAAGTAAGGGAGTGCCGAAGGAAAAGGCCCTGGAGGCCATTGAACAGGCGGCAGAGCGCCTGAAAAGGACTAGGCCCACCGCCGTCAACCTCTTCTGGGCCATTGAAAGGGTCATGGAGAGGGCAAGGACGGCCCAAGACCCTGTGGAGGCCGTGGAGGAGGAGGCCCTCCGGATGTACCAGGAGGACCTGGAGACCAACCGAAAGATCGGGGAGCATGGAGCCGATCTCCTTCAGGACGGGGACAGAATCCTGACCCACTGCAACGCAGGCGCCTTGGCAACCGCAGGGGTATATGGGACAGCGCTGGCCCCGGTAAAGGTGGCCAAGGAGCAGGGCAAGAGGGTGGAGGTCTATGCCGACGAGACCAGGCCCCTGCTCCAGGGGGCGCGGCTTACGGCCTTCGAGATGGTCCAGGAGGACATCCCGGTGACGGTCCTCACCGACGGCATGGCTGCCTTTGCCATGAAAAAGGAGGGGATCACCAAGGTCATCGTGGGAGCCGACCGCATCGCCGCCAACGGGGATACGGCCAACAAGATCGGGACCTGTGGGGTGGCCGTCCTGGCAAAGGAGTTCGGCGTCCCCTTCTACGTGGCGGCTCCCCTGTCCACCATTGACCGGGCGACACCCACGGGCGAGGAGATCCCCATCGAGTTCCGGGACAGGGGGGAGATGGAGTTCTTCAACGGCAAACGGGTGGTCCCTGAGGGGGCCGAGGTCCTCAACCCTGCCTTTGACGTCACCCCCAGCAAATACATCGCCGGGATAATAACGGAAAAAGGCGTCCTGAGGCCGCCCTTTGAGGAGTCCATCAGAAAGGCCTTCGAGGGGGGTAACCCTTAAATACTATCGCTCCCTTGATTTCCTCCGGGTGAATCATTGACAAGGAAACAGCAGAAGAAGATTGCAAGGCGCAAGACCGAGGCGGAAAGGGCGTGGGAGAAGATTCGGAGGAAATATCCCAACTGTCCCGGTTCCTATCCCGAGTGCCCCGCAGAGATTGAGGACAAGAACAACCCTCCTGGGGAATGCAGGCTCTGCCCTGTCTATTTTGAGTGGAAGAAGTAATCAGGCTGCCACATCTTTCAGGCGCTCTACCAGCCAGTCCCGGTCCAGAGAGGCCAGGAAGGGTCCGGCCTTGGGTCCCCTGGTCTTCCCCAAGATGGCGAGGTAGATGGCCTGGAAGGCCTTGGCGAGCTTGAGGCCCCTTCGGTTCGCTGCATCGAAGATGAAGACCTGGATGTCGTCCCCTGTTTTTTCCCCTCCAGCCACAAATCCAGCAAGCTCTTCCAGGAGGGCCTTCTGTTCCTCAGACAGCCTCGATCTCACCTCCTCCACATCTATCTCCAGGCTGGTCCTCTCGGCCTCGGGAAGATAGAGCTCTGACCACCGTCTGGCATGGTCTGCCCGCTTCAATATCTCGCCTCCCAGGTCATCGTCCCAGTGGCCCGATCGCTTCAGGCTCTCCACCAGGGCATCCCCGGAGAATATCTGGGCCGCCACCACGGCATGGGAGAAGGGCAGGGGGTTGGGCCTTTCAGGCTCTCCCTTCTGGGATATCTCGTAGAGCCTCCTCAGATGCCTCTTCTCCTTCTCGTTGTCCACCTCCTCCTGGCCGAAGTAGACCCTGGAGCACCGGTCATACTCGTCATAGAGTCTGGGGAGGTCCCGCCAGGAGAAGCTGCGGGTCTTCATGAGCTTTTTGTTGTAGAAGAAGCGCAAAAGCTCGGCCGGGGCCACCTCCAGCCACTGGTGGGGATAGACCACGTTGCCCACCGAGGCAGACATCTTCTGCCCGTCGATCATCAGGTGCTCGTAGAAGATGGGCACCGGCATGGGGAAGTCCAGGATGCGCTCGGCGATCTCGGCGTTGACCCACCAGGCGCTGGTAGGCACCACATACTCCTTGCCAGCCCCCTCGGAGGCCACCTGCCAGCGGGCCCACTGGGCCGCCCACTCCCCCTTCCACATGAGCTTGCCGGGGTCCTTCAGGGGATCGGCCTCCCCCTCATAGCCGCAGCCTCTGGCCGTGTGCTTCTCGAACTTGTAATCTTCGCATGAATAGGACACCTTGCCCCCCTTGAACTCCCTGACTCTGGGGGTGATTATCTTCCCGCATTCTTTGCAGATGGGGACGAAGGGACTCCAGCCCTCCTCCAGGGGCTGGTCCCGGTATCGGTTCTGGATGTCCCGGACCTCCCCGATGTTCTCAAGGATCTTCTGGATGAAGGGCCTGAAACTGCCCTTTTCGTACTCCTCCCTCATGGAGTACTTTTCCACCGGTACGGAGACGAAGTCATCTATGACCTCCAGGTACTTGGACACGTGGTGCTCCGCATAGGTCGTGTGGCAGCCCCAGGGATCAGGTACTTCCGTTACCGGCATCCCGATATACTCCACGAACTCCTTTGGCACCCCTTCTGGTATCTTCCTTAGGGGGTCCATGTCCTCGGCCACCCAGATCATCTTAGCATCCCTGCCAGAGTCCTGCAGGGCCCGGCAGACAGACTCCCCCCTTATGGTATCGCTCAAGCGCCCGATGTGGAGGACGCCGGAGATGGAAGCCGAGGTCTTTATGGTGTATTTGGGAAGGCTCGGGACTGTTCTCTCTGGATAGTGGGACCATTTACGGTTAACTATCTCCTCTACCTTCTGGTCTGCCCAGAAAAGCGAATCACCATCCATGGAGCCCCCTTGGCTCCAATGTTTTTTAAGCCTTTCCGAGGGTTCAAAAAAACTATATGCCACGGGCCATACAGTGAAATAGGGGTCCCATAAATGGCGTATGACATAGCCGAGGCAAAGCTTGAGAACTGCATCTACTGTGGGGCCTGCTTCAGGTACTGCGTCCTTGGCGCCTACAATGACCTGGACGGGGAGGAGCTCAAAGGTCTGGTGGCAGGGGTAGCGAGGATCGCCAGAAAGGGGCCTCGCAGCAAGGGGGACGAGAAGATAAAAGAACTCCTGGACCGATGCACCCTCCAGGGGGGCTGCGACAAGGTCTGTCCTGCCATGGTGAGACCCTATATCAGGAATCACATTGCAAAGAAGAGGATGGAGGAAGATGACGGACTACACTGACCTTAAAAGAGAGGTCTGGGACAGAGATATGTGCTCAGGGTGCGGGGCCTGCGTGGGCTCATGCCCCCTGGAGGCCCTCCATTTCAGGGGGGATGACAACCCTATCTTCGACGGCCTCTGTTCCAAGTGTTCAGTCTGCTACAGTGTTTGCCCCAGGACCGGGAGCGACGAATCGGTTCGGGTCAGCAGGGCGCCAGAGAATAGGGAGAACATAGGGCCATATATGGGGAGGTATTTTGCCAGGTCGGCAGATTTCCAGATCATAAAGAGGGCCCAGGGTTTCGGCGTGGTCACCTCTGTCCTCAAATACATCCTGGAGGAGGGGATGGTGGATGCCGCCATAGTTGTTACCTCGGACATATTCATGAACACAACCCCCATGATCGCCAGGGACTTTGGGGACGTGAAAAAGAGCGCCAGGGTCAAGTATATCTGGGCCCCTGTCCTGGCAAAGCTCAGGGAAGCGGTCCTGGACGAGTCCATAGAGAGCATCGCGGTGGTGGGCGTCCCATGCGTCATCCAGGCACTGGAGATGATCGAAAGGAGCAAACTTCTCCTCTACAAAAAGAAGATAAAACTCAGGCTCGGCCTCTTCTGCTGGGAGATATTCAGGCACATCCTCATCCCGGAGATGATCCACAAGGAGCTACAGCTCGAGATCGATCCAAGGAGGATATGGATGTTTGACATAAGGCACAGAAAACTCGTGGTGGAACTCCTGGACAGCACAGAATACCTTATCCCCTTAGAGACTGCCACAAAATATTCCAGAAAGGGATGCAAGTACTGCGTTGATTTCACCTCAGAGTGGTCTGACTTGAGCGTTGGAAACGCAGGGGCACCGCCGGACTTCCTGACGGTGATCACAAGGACAGAGCTCGGCGATGGCATCATCAGGGATATGATAGACAAGGAGTTACTTATCCCAGGCAAGTTCGACGAGGAGGTCTTCTCCCTTGCTGAGCGCGTTAACAAAAAGAAAAAACTAAGGATCAAGAACTTCCAAGACGACTCCCGTTGAGTGCACAGCCCTCCATTTTTTGGACAGTTGCCCAAAAACATATAAATCATAAAGACCCTCTCTTCTTCGGGGAATTATGACAGAGATAGATGAAACAATAATCTTCACCGATGAGAAGGCACTGGAGGCATCCAAAATCCTCAGTCATCCACTGAGCAAGGATATCCTTGATGTGTTAACTGAAAGGCCCGCCCATATAAACGAGATTGCCAATGCCACCAAAAACCATCCCACCACCGTCAACAGACACATCAGACAGCTTGAGAAACTGGGGATCATCAGGGGTGAGTTGACCCAGGAGGACTGCCCGACCATATGCAAGAAATATTCCTTGAAGTACAAATGCTTCAAGGTGGAGTTTAAATTCTGCACTGATGGCAAAAAGGAACCGCCAACCCTGGAGATAGGCTCCTGCTGCTGAATATCTAGGCCTTGGTTCTATGAAATCCCAGATTAGATTCTCCCTGGAAACCTTCTTTTTGGGGGTCCTGGTGGGCCTCATTGTGGCAAAGATTGGTGGACCACCCCATCCCCTTACCGGCCTGAGATTCTCCCTGGACGGTGTGGGAAAGGGGTTTTTTGATATCATCCTGAACAACCTTGTTGCGGCCACGGCCACGGCCTTCGGGCCGGTGGTGGCCATGCGGCTCTTCAACATCAGGTCAAGGGCGGACAGCATCGGCCTGGCCTTCCTCTATATGATCCCCATCCTGATACTCTTCATCAACGGGGCAGCCACTGGCTACATCATGGGGGTCTCCCTGGGGAGCAAGCCCTTCCTCGATGTAATCCTCTCCATCCTCCCCCACGGGGTCCTAGAGATCCCTGCCATCGTCCTGGCAGGGGCGGTGGGCCTGAAGAATATCGACGAGATCGATAGAGGTGAGATCCAGGGGACAAAGGTCTTCATGACCTCCGTGGCCCTGCTCCTCCTGGCAGGGGGGATAGAGGCCCAGGTCACCCCCCAGTTGGCCGGGATAGAGAGCCGGCTGACCCTGGTGGATGTGGATGTCCCGGGAAGGATAGTCCTCGGTGAGACCTTCCTGGGCCAGCTCACCCTCCTAAACCAGGGGCTTAGGGAAAAAGAGTGCTCCCTGATCGTTACCAGCAAGGAGGGCACGTCCTCCCAACCTGTGGTCCTTCCAAAGGGGGAAACCACCCTTACCTTTAACATGACCCCGGGCACCCCGGGACAGGAGAATTTCACCCTGATCCTGTGGGATGGAAGGCCGATCCTTGAGGAGACCGTGGAGATCAACGTATCCAAACCAAGGGTTTCCATCGTGAAGGTGGCCCTTCCCCAGCTCTTTGCTGGAGAAGATGCCGGGATCCCCCTGTATATCGAGAACCTGGATGCCAACCGGACCGTGGTGGTGGAGTTTGCAAGCAGTACCGGGGCCGTGGACTACAAGGAGGTCAACCTGTCATCCGGAGGGATAACGGAGTTTGTCTACAACACCACCCTGGGACAGCCCGGTGCCAGGAACTTTGTCTTCACCCTTTATGAGAAGGGCGTCGAACTCGATAGAGAGGAGGTAAACCTTACGGTTCATGGCCTCAGGATCTCCCCCCGGATCAGGGATATCCATATCCCGGAACTGCGTTCAAACAGGACGGCGAATATCACCGTCACCCTGGAGAATACCGGGACAAAGGAGGGTAACATAACTGTCCTGGTCTTCGAGGCAGAACTCGCCCAGCTCCTTCAGAGGGGGAGCCTTACCCAGATATACCTGAGCTCCTCCCACCTGGAGAAGAGGATATGGGAGACATCGGGTGATATCCCCTTAAAACCAGGGGAGGTCCGGGAGGTCCATATCCCGGTCACCCCAGAAAGACCCCACAGGGGCACCCTGCTGCTATTTGCCTTGAGAAGAGAAGTGGTAAGCGATGCGGCAGTAGAGCCCATAGAGGTATTATGAGAGATAGTAGTAATTTACCCCTTTAATCGATTCCTTGGCCAGGTACTTGTGGAGCATGTTATAGTAGATAAACATCTTGATATTGCCTTCGTTGACCCTGTACCCCATCTTCTTTATCCGCTCGGCGATCTGGCGCCCCGTGAGTCTTTCTCCGTGGTTTATTGCGCTCAGGATGGCATTTATCTTGTTGGCGGTGTTCCCAAATTTCTTCATGCCCTAAATTGTTCAAATTCAGATATTTATATATGTTCGAACAACCATGGGCTCCAATGGCACAAAAGAGTCCTGTTTGATGTTTAAATCGTTTAATTTTGTTTATCCATGTTTATAACGGAAAAATATTTGCTGTTTGCTGTCTTGTATATTGCAGATATAAAAAATACTTACAATACCATTCCGTACTGTTTCTTTATGTTTCTTTAAGCTTTTCTGCTAAATACAGTCTGTTTTTCCTACCAATTTGCTCTTTCCTGACCGCCCCCCTCTTTTCAAGTTCTGAAATAATCTTTGAAACCTTTGCCTTTGAAAAACCGGTTTCAGCCTGGATTTTTCTCTGTTCTATCCCTTCCTCATCGATAATCATCTTGAGGATGCGCTGCTCGTCCTCTTTGAGTATATCTATCTTCTCTGCCAGTTCGGCCTTTCCACCCTTTTCCTTCAGTCTGGAATAAAGGGAGAAGAGCCTGTAGGCCAAAAGGAGGACCAGGAAGGCGCTTGCCAGGACCATCAGCAGGACGACCCCCTGGGCAGGGGTTTCCGGCGCCAGCAGCTTTTCAAACCTGACCGAGACCCGGAACTCCCTCAACTCGGCGGGTATGGGGTCCTCGATGTCCCATTTGATGATTACCCTCCTGCCGTCCGAGGTCACCTCATCGGGTTTAGGGACCACGTTGACCCCATCTTCCGGGAGGACGTAACCCTCGGGGAGTTCCACCACCAGGGCAAAATTTTTCACATTGGCTAGGAGGGAATGGGTGGTGGTGAGGAGATATGACTCCCCATAGGCCGAGACCGCCGACCTCCTCCTGACTTCATAGGTGACCTGGGTCTTCCCCCCCGGCGGTACCGGGTCCCTGAACACAAGGGAGACATAGGTCCTCCCGGTCCTGTACTCGGTTTCAGATTCCAGCATGCCCTTGTCGTCATAGACCCGCACACCCCCTATGTCAGGGTCGAAGGGATAGACGAACTCAAAGAGGTAGTCGTCCTGGCTGTTCACAATGGTCAGGGTGACATTTTCCAGGAGGGCGGTCCCTTCAATATGGGCCCTGGCCCTATAGTCCTCGATCTCACTGGCCTGGACAGCCTGGAAAAAAAACAACACCAGTAAGACACTGATCAGCCTTTTCATTTCTACCCTCATGAGAGTATCGACGATGGCTTATTTAATCTTTTTCAAAGAGGTCGCTCAGATTTATCAGCACGTTTCCCAGCTCCCCGCCATAGTTACCGGCTGTAATCTTCATAACCCCCTCCACCCCGGCTGCCGCCTCGATACCTGCCTTCATGGCCGCCTTAACCACCTCCTCTGAAGTCCCGTCCAGGACCACCTCGATGACGCCGCCGGCGCCACCGGTCTGGCCATTATCCACCTTTTCTGCAATGGTGGGACAGTACTTCTCGTTGGTGGTGGCGTGCATGAACCTGTACTTTTTCGAGCCCACCTTGGAGCCGGAACCGCACAGGCCCCCCGGGAAGGGTGCTATGACCCCCTCCACCTCCGATATCGCTTCCGCGGCGGCCTCCCCTGCCTTCAGGGCGGTATCAACATCCTTGGCCAAGACGATGAGATTGCCCCCGGCAACCCCCTTACCTATGCCGAAGGATTTCTGGATGATGAACTCCCCCATCATCACAGGGATTACGGAGCACTCCCGTCCTCCTACATTCCTCCCGGACTCGTAGCCGTCGCCGAAGAAGCGCATGAGGTGGCCGATGTCCAATCGGTCATCGGAATCGCACATATCGAAAACAGAGGCCGTGGGACAGGTCAGGATGCACTGCCCGATGCGGCCCAGGAGCTCGTCCTTCATCTTCTTCTTGGTGGTCCATATCTGGATGACGTAGCCGGGCCGGCCGTCAGGGGTCCTATCGGCAGGGACAAACCCCTCGATACCGCCCTCTGCCGAGCACCCTATCATGGAGGTGCCGTAGCCCGTGGCCTCGGTGGCCGCAATCCTGGCCCATTTTTCATTAACAGCTGTAACAAGGAGCCGGGCATAATTACCGGTAAAGGCCTCGGCATAGGTATCCTCGATCTCCACGCCGCCCAGGTCCATGGTATCTACCCGAAGATTTTCTCCCAGCGGGCGTCCACGTAGTCCTGGATTTCCTGGACCGTCTCGGGGGTCAGGTGGCGGAAGCGCTTCTGCATCCCCAGGTACTCCGAGACAGGCCTCTTCTCCGTGGGGGTATAGGTCACCCGGCCCTCCCCGTTCTCTATCTCGTAGAGGACCCACATGCCGGTGTCGGCGGCCAGGCGGCATATCTCGATGGACTTTTCGGAGGCAGAGCCCCAGCCCGTGGGGCAGGCCGCCAGGACGTGGATGTAGGCCGGCCCCTTGGTGTTCACGGCCTTTTTAACCTTCTCCATGAAGTCCAGGGGCATGGCGATGGATGCGGTGGCCACGTAGGGCACCCCGTGGGCCGCGATGATCTGGGGCAGGTCCTTCTTGTAGGTCTTGTTGCCCTGGGAGACCTTCCCGGCCGGGGAGGTCGTCGTATGGGCGCCGAAGGGCGTGGAGCCCGAGCGCTGGACGCCCGTATTCATATATGCCTCGTTGTCATAGCAGATGTAGGTGAGGTCGTGACCCCGCTCCATGGCGCCGGAGAGGGCCTGGAACCCGATGTCCACGGTACCCCCGTCCCCGCCGAAGGCGATGACGTTGACGCCCTCTTTCCTGCCCAGGGCCTTGAGGGCCGCCTCCACGCCGGAGGCCACGGCGGCCGAGTTCTCGAAGGCCGTATGGATCCAGGGCACCCGCCAGGCGGTCTCCGGGTACTTGGTGGAGAATACCTCCAGGCAGCCCGTGGCGTTGGTGCAGATGGTGTTCTTGCCCGATGCCTTTAAGGCCAGCTTCACGGCGATGGGGGCACCGCAACCGGCACAGGCGCTGTGGCCTGAGACAAAGAACTCCTCGTCCGGTATCTCCCGGACCCCCTGGCGGAACTTGAAGCACCGGTTGGCCTCCAGGGTGGCCTCGCACTTGTTCCTGCACCGAATGTAACTTGGAATATCGACTGCTACCTTCATGACAATCACCTCAAACCTACCCAGATGGCCTCGGGTGCCTCGCCGTCCACGGCCTCTTTGGACTTCTCTATCACTTCCCTGATCTGGGCCTTGGTTATGTCTCTCCCACCGAGGCCGGCCACAACAGAGATGACCTTGGGCCGCTCCTCCATGTCGTAGAAGGTGTCCCTCAGCTCCGAGGCCAACGCACCCATGCCAAGGCCGATGGAGACGTCCTTTTCCACCACGGCCACCACCTTGGCGTCCTTCAGGACCTTTCTGAGCTGTTCCCTGGGCAGGGGCCGGAAGGTCTTGAGCTTCAAAACACCCACGTTTTTGTCTCCGGCCTCGTCCACCACGTCCTTGATGGTGCCCACCACCGAGCCCATGGCCACGATGACTATCTCGGCATCGTCCATCCTGTACTCCTCCAAGAGGCCGTTGCCATAGTCCCGGCCGAACTCCCTGGCGAACTCCTTGTGGGCCGACTGGATGACCTCCAGGGCGGCCTCCATGGCCTTCTGCTGCTCCAGCCGGAACTCCATGTAGTGGAAGGGGTCCGCAAAGGCCCCCTGGGTCATGGGGTCCTCGGGGTCGAGGTAGAGGGTGGGTTTGTAGTAACCGATATAATTATCCACCGTCTCCTTGTCCGGTATCTCCACCGGCTCGATGGTGTGGGTCAGGACAAAGCCGTCCAGACAGACCATGGCAGGCAGCTGGACCCTTTTGTCCTCGGCGATTTTGTAAGCAATGATGGTGGTATCCAATGCCTCCTGGTTGGTCTCGGCATAGAGCTGTATCCAGCCCGCGTCCCGCTGGGCGATGGAGTCCTGCTGGTCGTTCCAGATGTTTATGGGTGCTGACAGGGCGCGGTTGGCATTGGCCATGACGATGGGCATCCTCATCCCGGAGGCGATGAAGAGCATCTCGTGCATCAGAGCGAGCCCCTGAGATGACGTGGCTGTGAATGTGCGAGCTCCGGTGGCCTGGGCCCCTATGCAGGCGCTCATGGCCGTGTGCTCGGACTCCACCATGACGTACTCGGCGTCCAGCTCGCCGTTGGCAATCATCTCGGCCAGGTCCTCGACGATGTGGGTCTGGGGGGTGATGGGGTAGGCCGCGATGACGTTGACGTTGCAGAGCTTGACGGCCTCTGCCACCGACCGGGAGCCGTGAAGGACATCTCTTTTGGGCATCTTACTTCTCCTCCAGTATCATCTCGATGGCCTTGACCGGGCACTCATAGGCGCATATGCCGCATCCCTTGCAGTAGTCGAAGTCCACTACATATTCCCCGTCCTCCCGGGTGATGCAGGGCTCGGGGCAGAAGGTCCAGCAGGTCCCGCAGTCCACACACCGCTCGTTGTCGATGACGGGCTTGAAGGTCCGCCAGCCCCCGGTCTTGGTGTTCTTGGAACTGCCCACGTCCTTGACGTGGCCCCCTAAGGCTACCTTGAGGCTCATCGTCCAGCCTCCGTTGCCTTGTAGGCCGCCTCAATGGCCGCCACGTTCTTCTTGGCCAGCTTCTCCGGGAACCTCCTCTGGATGGCCTTCTCCAGAGAACCGAGGGTAACCTCCCCGGTGGCGGCCGCGAAGACCCCCAGCATGGCCGTATTAACAATAGGCAGGCCCAGGACGTCCAGGGCGATCTTTGTGGCGTTGATGGTGACGATCTCGGCCTTGGTGTCCAGGCCCAGCTCCTCGGGGCTTTTCTCGGTGTTGACGATGGCCTTTCCACTGTCCTTCAGTCCCCCGGCCACGTCCACCACCTCGATGAGGGTGGGGTCCTGGACCACGATGTAGTCCGGCTCGTATATCTGGGAGCGCAGGCGGATGAAATCATCGCTTATCCTGGAAAAGGCCGTCACCGGCGCCCCCCGGCGCTCCACCCCGAAGAAGGGGAAGGCCTGGGAGTACTTGCCGTCCAGGAAGGCGCCCACCGCCAGGGTCTCGGCCGCGGTCACGGCCCCCTGGCCGCCCCTACCGTGAAAACGAATCTCCTTCATTGTGAAACACTCCTTTTGACTTCGGGTATGATCACCGCATGGGAATAGAGGGTGCCAGCGGTTGACTGGAGCTCCTCCGTGGAGGATGAAATGGCCACCTCTGGCCTCCAGGGGTCCTCCGCAGATTTTACCGAGGCCACCCGGTCGATGAGGCCCTTGTCCAAGGCATAGGAGAGGATGGCGGTCACGGCCCCCCCGTCCTGGCCCGGCACCTCGGCGTTGGTGGTCTTGGCCGCATAGATGGCCGTTGCGACCCCGACGCCTGGGACCTTCTCCCCGCCGTCGAAGGCCATCTCCTCTAGGGCCATCTGGGGCAGGGAAGTCCTGGGGCACATGAGGTAGCAGGCGTTGCAGTCCTGGGCGCACTCCTTGACCTGCCTGGGGTGCTCTTCTTCCACCTTGACGCATCCCTCACTACAGACCGCCTCGCAGGTCCCGCAGGCCACGCAGAGGCCGTTCTCGATGATGTCATTATTCAGGTCGGTGAAGTTCTTCCCTTTAGCGTTCTGTTTCGTGTTCTCAAGGTCCTTCTCCCCCAGGGTCTTGATATGGAGCACCGGGAAGCCAGCCTCCTCCCTCTTCTGGGCCTCCTCCAGGTTCTCCGTCCTCTTGCCGTCGGTGAGCTTCTTGACCAGGGATACCCCGGGCTTGACCTCCTCTATGGGTTTGAGCTCGATGTAGCCCTCCCTGGCCGCCCCCTCGATGATCTCCTGGCCCTTCCTGTTCCTGGCCACCACGGTGCTGTAGTCCCCGGGGGTCCCAACGGCACCCACCGAGATGTCGGCGAGCTCGGCGGCGAAGTCCAGGCACACCTGACACCCCACCCGGACGTAGGGTTTGGATTTTGCCAGGGGGAAGGCCAGTTTGTCCCCGTCCTTCTTGTATCCGATGATCTTACCCTTCTTGATATCGAACTTTTCCACGTCCCCCAGCTTTGTATCATAATCGTCCTCGATGAGGGCCCTGAAACACGAAAAGGCCCAGTTCTCCCTGCAGAATAGACCGATTTTGAGGTCCACGGCCTCTATCCAGTCCTGGCTGCCGTCGGAGAGGGCCTCCACCTTCCGCAAGGCCTCTATATCACAGGGGACGCCTACGAATGCGTATCTCATTTTTCCACCTCGTTAAATGATAATAAGGGGCTGCCTTTCTGGTTATTATCATGATTTTTTATTATATACATATACTTTATGGTTGACCCACCCAACTACCCCACGCCAACTCCCCCCCTCCGGCATTGATTGGGGATGCCCCTATCTTTCAGTCGTTGGGTCCTGCATCCGCGAAACGTAGCCGTAAATTGTCTCAGGAAAGGCCTTCAGGATATCCCTGAGGGAAATAATCCCCACGACCTCACCCTCCTCCTCAACCACCAGATGCCGAATGTGGTGCTCCCCCATGACCTTTGCGGCCTCCAGGGGGCTTTTTGACCCTTCAATAGTAATCAGTGGGAAGTTCATCATGTCCTTCACCGTCGCTGGAAGCTCGTCAAAGGCAGCCGCCTTCAGGAAATCCCGCTCTGTGACTATCCCCTTAATCCCTGTCTCATCCCGTATCAATACACTACTTATATTCTTGTCAAGGAGCTCCCGGGCCACATCCATGGTCCTGGCGTTGCTCGGGAATATCACCAACTCCCGGGTCATCAGGTCTGAGATGCTTATTTCCATGGGTATTCCATCCTTGAGTCTTGAAGGGAAAGGCCAGAAGGGGGCATAAAGGTGGTGTCCATTTGGCCCTTCTTTTTGCCTATCTGCCTTCCTTGAATTAATAACCTTCGGTTTACATCTATGTATTTCTTGGTTACATCTCCCTCAAATACTCATCTACCACCTTCTTCCCCTCCAGGAAGACCAGGTCATGGTCCTCGGCGTACCGGCGCGCATCCTTTATCCTGGTGGCGTGGCCGTCGTCGGCCATCATCTCACATATGGTGGCCACAGGGGTCAGACCGGCCATCTCCATGAGGACCACGCTGAGCTCGGTATGGCCCTGGCGCCCCTTCAGTAGGCCGTCGGCAGCCCTGAGGAGGATCACGTGGCCCGGGGAGCGGAAGTTGCGGCCGAACTCCCTGGGGTCGAAGCCGTTGAGGGAGGCCTCCCCCAGCTTGGCAAACTCGGTGATGGTGAGAGACCGGTCCTTGTCCGTTATCCCCGTGAAGGTCTTCCGGTGGTTGATGGTGATGGAGAAGGAGGACTTCTCGTCGTAGGGGATGTCGTTGGCCTCCAGCTCCTGCAGCACCGGGAACCTGTCCCGGGCCGAGGCCCAGACGTCCACGATAAAGGGGATGCCCAGCCGCCTGGCGATCTCCGGATGCACGGCCGTGCATATCAGGCCGCCGCCGTCCCGGCGCATCATCCTTACTATATCGGGGGTCACGAACTGGCTGGGCGCCAGGATGTCCGTCTCCTCCTCCCTGCCATCCGCGTCATAGACAAGGATGGGCTCTCCCCTCTTCAGTGCCTCTATAGCGTCTTCGATGGTATCCATAATCACAACCTCTCTATTCAACCATTATCCTAACCGTCAGGACCGACCCGTCCTTGAGCTTCAACCGGTCCCTTATCTTCACCGGTGCTATGAGCTCGATGGTATCGATGCCATGATGGGTCCTCCTGGGGATAATAAAGGCCCCTTCTATTCCTCCGATGTCCGCCCGGTAGACCCTCACCGGCCCGAAGGTCCGCCCCCCCTCCTCGAAACCCTCGACCTCTAGCCCACCGGCCTCCTGGAGCATGTGGCGGGCCTTGATGTCCTCGCCCTTCCTCAGCTTCAGGTTCAGGGTGCCGGGATAGGGTTCAATGCCCAGCTTCTCCTTGAACTGGCGGAAGTAGCCGGGGAGGGTCACATAATATCCACCCTCTCCCAGACCCGAGACCACCTCTCCGGTAAAGGAGACGATATGGTGCTGCCTGGCCTCAAAGATGGCGTCCAGGTCCTTTTTTAGCCTCATAAGCTCCTCGATACCCTTGGACGAGATCACTATCCTCTGGCCCCTGGGATGGATGTCCCGGTAGATGTAGCCCGCCTCCTCAAGCCTCTTCAGCCTCCTGGAGGTAGTCTGCTGGGAGGTCCCCAGCTCCCGGGCCAGCTCTGCCGAGGATATGTTTATCACGTCGTGGCAGCACCCCATACGGGCCAGGGGCACCAGGGTCTCGATTTCCATGTCCTGTAAAAGGTGGCTTAACATCTACTCAAATATTTGTAGCTAACCGTTTTTAAGTACCTCCTCCCGCCCCCGGTTGGCCAGGATGTGGGCCAGACGCACCGGCTCCGGGAGCCTGTAGCCCTTGAGGCATTTCATAACGATTTCCAGGGCTCCCTCCAGAGAAACCCGGTGGCCGGGGCTCACAAAGATGGGCCGGGTGCCCTCCCTGGCCTTCAGGGCATAGCCCACTTTTTCGCCTTCCAGGATGATGGGTGCGGGATGGCCTACCCTAACCTCCCTTTCGACCCCACCGCAGAGGATGTTCTTTGCCACCCCGATGGTAGGCCGGTCAAGGAGGACCCCCACGTGGGTGGCCAGACCTGCCCTCCTGGGGTGGGCCATACCCTGGCCGTCGATGAGGAGGACGTCGAAATCCAGCCCCCTGGCTGCTTTAAGGATGGGGCCCAGCTCCCGGAAGGCAAGGTAGGTGGGGACATAGGGGAACTTCACCCTGGCAAGGGCGGTCCTTTCCTGGATTACCTCCATCTTCCGGTCCAGGACAACCACCCCGCCCACGGCCATATCCCCGGAATAGGCCACGTCCCCACCGGCGAACCTCTCCAGGGGGCCATGGTCATCCTCTATCCGGGCCCTTTTTGCAATCCCTTCCTGGAGGGCCTTCAGCCTGGCAGTATCCACATCCATTAATTTATTATTGGTGTCCGGCGATTGTTAAATATGCCCTACGACCTGGCCGCCTTCCTCGCCCTTCATATCCTGCCCCTGAGTTTTGGGCTGTTCCTCCTTCTCCTGCCCCTCATCTTCTTTTACATGTTCTTTCGTCTCCAGGAATCCTCCTTCGAGAGGCTGGGGATCTCCCACCGGATGGCCTTCCTGGTCATCGCCCTGAGCCTGTTTTTGAGTGTCGTGAATATCCCCGTCCACACCCTTGGACCCCACAATCCCACCACCATCGCCATCAATGCCGGAGGCGCCCTCATTCCCATGCTGGTCTCAGGATATCTCATCCTGACAAGGAGGGTACCGTGGATAAGGGGCACCATAGCAACCTTGATCGTGGCGGTCCTGGTCTACGACACCAGTCAGATGGTTCCAGGTCTTGGGATAGTGACCCCCATCTATGTCCCGCCCCTGGCCGCCGCCGTGGTGGCCATTAACCTCACGAAGAGGGACCAAGAGTATGCCCCCACCCTGGCCTATGTCTCCGGTACCATGGGGACCCTGATAGGGGCCGACCTCATGAACCTCCCAAGGATCGCAGACCTCGGTGTGGGGATGGCCAGCATAGGGGGGGCCGGACAGTTCGACGGGATATACCTCACCGGTATAATAGCCGCCCTTCTGGCGTGATGTCCTATGGTCAAGACCATCTCCGCTGCACTGAGGGAGGAGGCCAGGAAAAGGAGGGCCAGGGTAGCCCTGGGAGCGGGGGAAGACCTGGACAGGATTCTCAGGGTGGCAGAAGGGGCGGGGGACCTCGCCCACGTAGTGGTAGCCGGGGAGGATAACCTCCTGGAAATGCTGGAAGCGGGTGAGGTGGATGCCGCCGTAAGGGGGACCCTGGGGGCATCAAAGGTGCTGGTGCACCTCAGGAAGAGGTTCCAGGGCTTCCTCGCCAGGGCCGCAGTTATAGAGGCGGCGGGCCACTCCTTCCTCCTCTCTCCCGTGGGGATTGACGAGGGGAGGACCTGGCAGGAGAGGGTCCTCATCGCAGGAGAGGCCATGAAGCTCCTCTCCGCCCTGGGTATCCAACCGAAGGTGGGGGTCCTGAGCGGGGGTCGGCACCAGGACCGGGGGCGGGACCCCTGGGTGGATACCACCCTCCGAGAGGCAGAGCTGGTGGTGAAGGAGCTGGGAGAGGGGGCCAGGGACTATTCCATCCTTCTGGAGGATGCCCTAAGGGAGGGGGCCAACCTGATCATCCCCCCCTCGGGGGTGGTGGGCAACTATATCTTCAGATCCCTGGTCCTGGTGGGCGGTGGGAAGGGGTATGGTGCGCCCGCCCTGGGCCTGGACAGGGTCTTCGTGGACACCTCCAGGGCGAACACCGAGGAGGGCTACCTGAGGGCCATCACCACTGCCTGCGCCTTGGCCAATCTATTCGGCCGGTGACCCTTCCTGGATGAGGGCGCCGCAGGAGCCGCAGAACTTGCCGGCCGAGGTCAGGGGGGCGCCGCAGCTGGTGCAGAACTCGGTGTCTTCTTTCCTTGGGGGGATGTCGGGCTCCTTGGTCTCCATGGTCCGGGTCTTATAGACCTCCCCCATGGGTCTGAGGACCTCCTTCTGTCCCAGGTAGGGGATGCCCCCCAGGATGAACTGGACCCCCAGGCCGAGGAGAAGCAGGCCCAGGAGGACATAGAAGAAGACATAGAGGACCTCGTACTCCGTGAAGACCCCGACATAGACCAGTCCGGCGCCGATGAGAAAGGTTGGAATCCCCAGGAGGCGTTCCAGCAGTTCCCTGGCTTGCATGAAGAGCAGATACACCTTACTCGTTTTTATTTTTTCTCCCAAAGAGATCGAAAACCTTCCTCTTCGCCCCTTCCAGAAAGGCCCTGTTCAGGCGGTTTCCATGGAACTCCACCAATTCCGCGATGAGCTCCAGGCGTTTCAGGTTCCTCTCCCCTTTCGACAGATCCTCCGAGGGAGGCTCCTCATCTCCTACGCCACATACCCCAGAAGATAGACCACGGCTGCCAGAAGGGCCACCGAGGCCATGAAGGCCGTGAAGATCTGGCTTGCCCTCTCCCCGGTGGGGACCCTCATGAGGTATCCAGCCAGGAACATCAAGAGCCCCAGGACCACCAGGGGGCCCCTGGCGGTGAGGACCCTGTCCCTTGCCCCCGCCACGGAAAGGAAGCACCCCGAAAACAGGAGGGAGTACTTCACCAGGGTATTGGAGAGGACCATCTCAGAACTCCAGTATCTCACATTCCAGGGTCTCGGGATCAAGGAGGGCCAGGGTGCGCTTTCCCGTGAGGTATCCGCAGGCCTCCCCCGGGTTTATCCCCAGGGTATCCCCCACCCTGGAGACCTCGGGCTCATGGGTATGGCCTGTGACCACCACGTCGTATTTGGAGGAGGCCAGGAGGGCCTCTTTAAGCTGGGGGATGGTGCCGTGGTAGACCGCTATCCTCCTGCCCCCTGCCTCCTGGACCGCGAAATCCTGGAGCTCAACACCGATGTCCCTGAACTTCTTCCCGAGAAGCCAGAGCGCCCCCTCGTTGTTGCCCAAAACCGCCACCATGGGGCAGCGCAGTTCCCCGAAGGAAGGAGCGGTGAAGGGGGATACCAGGTCCCCGGCATGGAGGACCATCTCCACCCCCTCCCTGTTGAAATACTCCACGGCGGCCTCGATGGCCTCCATGTTGTCGTGGGTATCGGAAAGGATGCCAATCATGTTTTCAACCTCCTACTTGGAGCGTATGGTCTCCCTGAGCCTTTTAAGGTCATCTTTTTTGCCTACCATGAACAGGATGTCCCCCCGCTTTACCACATCCCCGGCCATGGGAGGTATGATTAGCTCTCCATCCCTCTCGATGGCCGCCAGGATGACGTTGTAGGTCTGGGGTATCCTCAAATCCTTCAGGGTCTTTCCGCAAAAGGGCGATGCCTCCTCCACGGGCATGTCGTCCATCTCCACCAGGCTCTCCTTGAGACCCGTGCCCCCCAGGAACTCCGTTACCCTGGGCTTGAGGATGGCGTCGGCCAGTTTCGTGCCTCCCACGAACTCCGGGAGGACCACCCTCTCTACCCCGGCGCCGATGAAACGCTTTATGTTGGTCCTGCGGGTGACCCGGGAGACGATGGTGATATTGGGGTTCAGGTCCCTGGCGGTCATGGAGACTATGAGGTTCTCGGCATCGGTGGACAGGGCACTGATGAGTCCTGACGCCTTCTCTATGTTGGCCTCCTTCAAGGTCTCCTCCTCCGTGGCGTCGCCCTTGATCGCCCACCGGTTCTTCTCCCTCAGTTCCCGGATCTTGTCAGGATCCGTCTCCACCACCACGAAGTCGACCTTCTGGCTTTCAAGCCTCGTCACCACGTTCCTGCCGATGGTCCCGTAGCCGCAGACTATGATATGGCCCTTTTTTCCCATGATCTCCTTTTTCATCCTGTAGACACCTAGAGCATGTTTTATCTCCCCCTCCAGTAAAAAGCTTACCAACACCGAAAGGCCGTAGGCCAGGACCACACCACCGAAGACCACCACAAAAAGACTGAAGACCTTCCCAAGGAAGGTGTGGGGGACCAGGTCCCCGTAGCCCACCGTGGCCACGGTGATAATGGTCAGATAGAGGGCATCGAAGGGGGTCAGCCCCTCGAGATAGATATAACCCGCCATGCCCAGCAGGACCAGGGTGACGGCCAGCACGAAGACGTTCACCACCGTCTTGACCCGCCGGAGGATGTCAAATCCAATGACCCTTTCAAGCCGTCGCTCGAGGCCTTTAATCCCTAGCATGTTTTTAGTTAATCGGCCTGCCCCCATTAATAACTTATTACCCTGCCCCTTTGCTGTCGGGAAGTTCCCCAGGATTCTAAAAAGGCAGGTGTAGAATTGGACCAAAGGCTCGGGGCCATCCTAGAGAGACTCCGCAGGGCTCTGGATGCGGAGGACATCCTCCACCAGATTGATGGATGCATCTCCTGCGGGAACTGCGGTACGGCATGTCCGTGGTACCTATCCTCGGAGGACCCCCTGCTCCATCCTGCCCGGAGGGCCGACCTGGTGAGGAGGATCTACCGGAACTACATCGCCCCCTCCGGAGGGCTCAGAAGGAGGACCCTCCGGGACGCCCCTCACATCCAGGAGATTGACGCCCTGAAGGAGACCGTCTGGAAATGCAACAGCTGCGGCCGGTGCACCCTGGCCTGCCCCATGGGGATAAGCAACAGGAGGCTCTTCCTGGCCCTGCGGTCTGCCCTGACGGTATCCGGGACCACCCTTCCCGGGCTCCAGAAGGCCCGTGAAATGGGCAGGCAGCTCCACCACACCCTGGGTCTTGGAACAAAGGAGGCCATGAAGTGGGTGGATATGGCAGGCGAGGAGGGGGTTGAGGTGCCCGTGGACGAGAAGGGAAAAAGATATCTCCTCCTGCCATCCTTTGCCGAGACCGGCAAGCTCCCCGAGGCCCTGGTCAATACCGCCAAACTCCTGGATAGGGGAGGCGTGAGCTACACCACCTCCAGCGCCATCCAGGACGGGGGGGCCGAAGTCCACCAGGCCATGGTGGACCCAGAGCTGGGGAGGGAGTATATAGAGCTGGTCGAAGGGGAGGCCGAAGACCTCGGATGTGAGACCGTTATGATTGCAGAGTGCGGCTGCGACGCCCGGACCTGGCTGGTGGAGGCCCCCGCCTTCCTGGGCAGGCAGCTCAGTGTAAAGACCGTCCTGGCGGGCCAGGTCATCCACCGGCTCTACAGGGAGGGGAGGCTGAGCTTCGACCCCGGGGCAACCAGGGAGACCGTGACCTACCACGACCCCTGCTATGTGACCCGGCTTACGGGGTGGATGGAGGAACCCAGGGAACTCCTGGGGGCCTGTGCCTCCCGCTTCGTAGAGATGGAGCCCAACCGCGAGTACAACTACTGCTGCATGGGGGGGGCAGGGCCACTGCGAATATCGGATTTCGAGGAGGCCCGCCTTGAGGCATCCAGGTTCAAGGCAGAGCAGATCAAGGCCACCGGTGCCGCCATCGTCACGGCCCCCTGTGCCACCTGCGTCCTTTCCCTCCGGACCATCATCGAGAGGTACGACCTTCCCTGCAGGGCGGTGCCCCTGTCAGAACTCCTGGTGGCAGGTCTTCAAGGGACGGGAGGTGGGGGAGGATGATGATGGAGACGGCCACCTGGGCCCTCCCGGCGGCCACCGTGGTATTTGCCTTGGGTGTGGCCTCCAGGGCCCGGCTGCTCCTGGTGAAGAAGCCCCAGGGGAAAATGCCCGAAAGGGAGCTGGAGATACCGGGACGGGCATGGGGCGGGGCCCTGGCCGATACCGTGTTCTCGCCCTTCCTGCGCTTCGGCCTGCGGGCCAATCCTGCCAGGACGGGGACCTGGGCTGCCTTCCACCTGGGGATGCTCCTGGTTATGATCCATGGTCTGGGTGCCCTCATCACCTTCCTCGGCGCCACTGGCGAAGGGCCCGGCATGGCCCTGGTCCGGGTGATGATGCAAGAGCACGACAAACCACCACTGCAGAACCTTATGGAGTCCGCAGGTGCTCTTCTGGCCCTGGGAGGAGGCCTGGGCCTGCTTTGGTTCAGGCTCAGGGGTACCACCGGCGCCATGAGGCACCCAGTGGACGGGCCCACCCGGGCAGCTGGCACAAGGACCCGCGGATATCCATCCAGGGGGGAGACGGCCCTCATCCTCCTGGTCCTGGCCCTCTTGTCCTCCGGTATGATGGTCCGGTACTATGGGGCATCCTTCCTTGGTCTCCACGGGGTCGTGGCCGCAGTATTCCTGGCGGTCCTGCCCTTCACCAGGCTCTTCCATTTCATCTTCTCCTACTGGGTGGGAGTGGTGTATGCTGTGGAGCGCAGGGTCCGGAGGACCATCGCCTGAGGTGGAGAGGCATGGAGCGGTTTCAGGTCGCGTGGGGTTTGAAGGAGGTGGTAGCCATCCTTGCCGGGGCCTTCGTCCTCACGGAGGTCTTCGTGTTTTTCTATGACATGGCCGGTCTGGGGGACCTCCTGGGGTGCCCGGGGACGGTGCTGGCCATGGACCCCTGCCAGATGGTGGCCATCCAGGGTGTCTTCTCCGGCCTCCTGGTGGCCCTCACCTTCCTTCTTCTGAGGCACCGGGGGGAAGGGGCCGCATCCCTGGGCCTGACCCCAGCGGACCTTAAAAGGAAGGTCCTTCTGGGCTGCGGGGCCGGTGCTGGCCTCTTCCTTCTGGGCCAGGCCATGGACCGGGTCACCTCGGCCCTCTGGGGGACGAGTCCCCTCCAGGAGATGCTCCTGGAAGGGGCCAAAGAGCCCGCAGCCCTCCCCGCTCTCCTCCTGGTGGGATCGGTCTTCGCCCCCCTCTCAGAGGAGATATACTTTCGGGGGCTAGCCTACCCCGCCTTCAGGAGGCTGGCGGGGGTAAGGATGGGTATCATCCTGTGCTCACTATACTTCGCAGCTGCCCACCTGGACCCCCGGGCCTTCCTTTCCCTGGCCGTGGTATCTATAGGTCTCACCTATCTCTATGAGCGGACAGGCTCCCTCCTCCCCTCCCTGGCGGCCCACTTCCTGATAAATACCCTCTCCTTTGTCCTGGCGTTTCTGGGGATTTTTTAAGATGGATTCGAAATATGCCTGGGGGATCATGCTCTTGTGGTTCGGGGCGGTGCTGGGCATACTGGCCTTCGCCGGAGAATGGACAGTGGTGGCCTTTGGAGCGACCTATGGCCTCGTCTTCGGGGGCTTCGCATACAAATACCGCAACAAAGTCCGGCCTTTCTTCCGGCAGATGGGGCTGGACAACTATGCCGGCTTTCTGGTGCTTTCGGTCTTTGTAACCGTGACCGAGGAAACCTACTGCTACCTGCTGGGATGTCAAACCGCCCACCCCGCCCTCATGATTGACCTAGCCCTGGTGACCGCCATGTGGAGTGCGTGGTTCGGCACATGGTACTTTTATCTCTCCAAGAAGTACGCCTATTCTGAGAAAGAGGCCCTGATGACCGCCGGTTTTGTGGGGGTATTCTACGAGTACATCGGAAAGGGGGAAATCTTCACAAACCCCTTGGGGCTCCTGATGGCCATCCCCATGGCCGTGGTCGTCTATGCCGCCATCTTCGTCCTGCCCATGCAGTTGATTGACTTCACTGGAAGGGATGAAAGCAAATGGAAATATCCTGTAAGCGTCATACTGCCCTATATCCTCACCATCCCGGTGGCGGTTGCCCTGTTCGTCATTTTTTCAATCCTTGGGATTCCCCTTTCAGCATAATTTGTTTATGCTATATCATCAGATGATAG
>CAZHQS010000003.1:0-3603 GCA_964534545.1 Candidatus Hydrothermarchaeota archaeon | reverse complement strand
TCCTTGGGATTCCCCTTTCAGCATAATTTGTTTATGCTATATCATCAGATGATAGATTGGAGGCGAGGAAATATGGCAGAATTTTCCCTGGAAACCATAAACATGGCCGAAGACCTGGACAACATGACGGACATGGAGAAGAAGCACACACCGGTCATCCATGTACCTGACGGTGTCAAGGCAGGGGAGCCCTTCGAAGTTGCGGTCAATGTGGGGGAGCTCTTGAGCCATCCAAACGAGCCGGGCCACTACATAACACGGATCGGTCTCTATACCGAGAACTTCGTGATGCTCGGGAGGGTCTATCTCTCCCCGGTGGTATCGGTACCGAGGGTCACCTTCACGGTGGTCCTGGAGAAATCCCAGACCCTGCAGACCTACGGGACCTGCAACCTTCATGGGACGTGGCAGGGAAAAAAGGAAGTCAGCGTTAAATAATGGAAACAACCATTGCCAGTGAATCTTCCCTGGGAGAGGTTTGGCCAAGACCCGAGGAGGGCGAGGCTTGTTCGAATTTGTAAAAGAATTAGGGGATAATAGGTGGTTAAAAAATAGTAATAATATCTAGGTAGCAAATCCCCTAAAAACCCAGGATCCGCTTGAAAAACCTCTTGGTGAAGGAACTCTTCCGCCTCTCCGGCAGTTTGGTGCCGATGAGATCAGCGGCAATCTGCATGACGTCATGGGAAAAGGCGCTCTCGGGGAACCTGATGACTGCGGGCTCACCCCCCATGGTGGAAGCCTTGATTCCGGGATCCTCGGGCAGGGTTGTGAGGACCACGGTGTCCAGGATGGCGGCCACGTCTTCGGGTGGTATCTCGGAGTCATCTCTAAACCGGTTCAGCACCGCCCCCAGAACCCTGGTATCGTAGGCCTGGGCCACCTTTTTGATCTTGAGGGCATCCACCAGGGAGGATATCTCGGGCTGGACCACCAGGATGGCGGCCTGGCAGATCTCCAGGGCGGCGATGACCTCTGGCCCCAGGCCGGCAGGGGTGTCCACCAGCATCATCTCATAGTGATTCTCCAGGTGCCTCAAGGCCTGGTCCAGGCGCTCCGGATTGGCCTCCTTCATCTTCACCAGGGACAGGCCGGCGGGTAAGATGGTTACCCCATGCTTCCGGTAGAGGGCCTCTTCGATCCTGGCCCTGCCTGCCAGGACGTCGTTCAAGGTCACGTCCACCCCCTCGAGCTTGAAGTGGAGCTCCAGGTTGGCCATGGCCAGGTCGGCATCCACCAGAAGGACGCTTACACCGAGCTTGCCCAGGGCCACCCCCAGATTGGAGGTGAAGGTGGTCTTGCCGGTCCCGCCTTTACCCGCACCAATGGCAACGGAGATGCCCATTATCAGGCCTCAAAACTCTCAAGCACCAGGCGTAAAAGACCCAGATTGATGTCCCGTTCTGTCAGGACCCCTATCCAGGCATCCTCCAGGGGATAGATGAGGAGCTTCCTGGTGGGGGTCTCGAGGATAAGGTCCCTGGTCTCGTCGATACCCAGTTCCTTGCTCAGTCTGATGGCCGCCCGGATGAGGTCCTCGGCCACCGCCGAGATCTGCTCAGGGTCATAGCTTTCCTCGATCTTCTCGATGGGCAGACCGTCCTTGAAGACAATGCAGTCCAGCACGCCGTCTACCTTCTTGACCCTCCTGATGTTTTCCCCGAAGTCCATGCTCAAAGAGCGCTCCTCATCTTCTCCTTGTTCTTCTTGATCTCGTACCTGATCCGTCCCAGGTTGGCGCTCCCGTCGCTGACCACCGAGACAATCTCGTTGTCCGAGATGGGGGAAACCAGAATGTTGCCGCCCACGTACTCCATGATTATCTGGATGGCGTCCCCACGGCCCACTTCCTGGCCGACACTCTCAGCGGTACCCATGGCAGAGGATGTCATGGCGGCCACGGCATCCACGTCCACCTCGCCGTTGGAGGCGTACTCTATCATGAAACCGTCCTTTCCTATGATCCCTGCCATTACAACGCCTTCATTTCGCAGGAAATCCTGTAGTATTCTTTTCAGCATATTCTCACTCCTCCTGTTTGACAGCATATACGCACATGGCCTTGTCTAGTAGCGTGTCCACAGTCTCCTTATCGGCCCCAAAGTCTTCGATTATCTTGTCTGCAAAGCCCTTTTTCCCGTCGCCGCTCTTGCAGCCAAGCTGGTAGATCTTCACCGTCTTCCCCCCCACCTTTATCCTCTTCCCTATGGCGGCCCTCAGGGGCTGGTGGATGGCACAGAAGGGGCTCACCCCGGCACCGTGTCCCACCTTGAGGTCATCAGCCACCTTGGTGGGTTTGTTGTATTCCTCCACCAGCTTCGGGTATTCCTCGGGGAGCTTCTCAAAGAGGTCCTTGTAGGTCTTGATACTGGGGGCAAAGGGGCAGGCTGGAAGATAGAAGATGTTGCCGTCCCGTACGGCCTTCCCTTCTATGATGGTAATGGGATTCTCCTTGGACTTCACGGCCTTCTCCCACTCCTCAAGGCTTTCATATTCCACCTCCGGTATCTCCTCGGCTATGCTCAGGGCCTTCCTCATGAGCTGTCCCTTGGCAGCCGCCCCACCTGTAGTTTTGATGGCCTCTCTTATCATCTCGAGAAAGGCCAGATGGGCGATATCAAGGATATCTGCCAACTAATCACCTCCTGTGTAGGTCTTTATTATCCCGACCAGGGAGTCATTTATTCCGTCAAGGGCGATCTCCTCCAGCCTGGATGATGATCTTATGTAGGTCATTACCTCCCTGGGAGCGGCTGCAACGAAGAAGTACTCATACCCACCGTTGGAGATCTCCACCCTTTTGAAATCCTTCTCACTGCTCCTCAAATGTTTTATGAAATCGGCTGTCTTGGCGGCCTCCTCCTGGTCACCACCAGAGGCGCCGATTACAAGGCCATCCCCGGTGGACAGGACGATGGCAGCCAGGTCCAGCTTTGCCCGGAGGTGGTCCAGGGCCTCCGGCAGGTCCATGCCCTTGGAGTCGTCAATGGCCTTGGTGTAGCCCATGGAAACGTCCCGGATGAAACCCATCCTGCTTTTGATCTCCTCAAAACCGGCCCTCTGGATATCCGTTCCAGACTCCCCCACCTTGTTGAAGAAGATATAGGGATAGGTTTTGTAGACCGTTGTAAGGCTTGTGAAGGTGACGACATTGAAGGCCAGGATGTACAGGTTGTACTTGAGGTTGCTGGAGAAGGTGAGGACCTTGACCTGGAAAAGGAAGATGACCAGCAGGCAGACCACCAGGGTGTAGAGGCCGAGTTTCTTGGAGGTGCGGTAGAAGGTGAAGAACCCAAACAAGGCCCAGCTTAAAGTAAAGATGAGGAAGATCCCACTGAGGAAGAAGACGTTCTGGCTGAAGAGGCTTTCAAGGAAAACCATCATATCATCCAAGATGTATATGTTGAACTTTATTACCCCCACATGGTCCAGAAAATTTATCAAATTGCTGAGGGGTACCAGGCCCACCCAGAGCCATAGCCACAGGCTTATTCGTGAAAAATTCATTGGGATTATAAACGGTTGTGCATTTATATAAACTTTTCTATAATATTACCTGGAGGAATCGCATTTTAAAAAAATAATCGAGACGTGTGTTATCTG
>CAZHQS010000002.1:0-38920 GCA_964534545.1 Candidatus Hydrothermarchaeota archaeon | reverse complement strand
CAGGGCGTATACGATGGACGGGGATTATCTCGGGGAGGAGCCGTTTTGTTCGTATGTGCCGATTAGGGTGAGGAAGAGGAAGGAGATGGAAGGGGGCTAGCCTTCAATTATTGAAGAATCATTTATCTCATCGCTAACGATCCCCGGTTTCGTCTTTATTCATCCTGGGGCTCCCCTTCCAAAGCCGGAGTCAGAAATCCTCATAAATCTTTATGGCCCCCACCTTGCACTCGGCCTCCACCTGCTGGCAGTCGCAGCCGTCGCACTGGTAGCTGATGACGGTGCTCTTGCCGTCCTTTACCCTGAAGACGGCGGGGCACAGCTCCTCACAGCGCCCGCAACCCGTGCAGGCGCCGGTATCCAGTACCGGGACGAACTCTGGGGACATTACCGGATTTCAAAGGATTAACGGGGTCATAGTTATTTATATGTCATAACGGACAAGCAATAAATCGAAGGATGAAACTCGACAGGCTCAAGAGGTTCTGGGCAGACAGCACCTCCAAAGCGGGAGGCATGGGAAGAAGGACCCTGGAGACCCTGATCCCAGATGAGATACTCCAGAATTCCCTTTTTATCGGAGGTTTCTACGACCTGGCGCGTAATATCGAAACCCTGACCGAAGAGGGTGAAAATGATGGCAGCCAGCGGTTCCTACTGAAAAAGGGTGGGGGGCAGGTGATTGACCTTGCAACAACCCCCCTGACAGGTCTGCCCATAACCATGTGGTCCGCCCTGATCTGCGATGGGTGCAGGGTAGCCTCCTGGACCATGAAAACAGCCTCTGAGAGTTGCGAATCCGATGAGGATCTGGTCCTGGGAAGACTCATGGGAAAAACGGCAGGGGAGATAGATCGCGTAGGAGAACTCGCAGAGAAGGTCAACAGGTTCTTCGATACACCCGGGAAGGAAGAGGCCAAGGCCTTGCTGGAAGCCTCGGCAGGACTTTTGGAATACACCAGGGAAAACTCGGAGGCCCTGGGAGGAGAGATCCTTTCCAAGGTCGAAGATATCAATCGACTGACCCAACAGATGGCCGTAAAGGTAGGGGACCCGGACCTCCAGACCGAGTTCGTGGCAAAGACAACCGGCCTGATAGATGACATCTGCGATACCACAGGGAGCCATGGGTCTGACCTCAAGACCTTCATCAGGGCACCCAACAAGAGGAACTTCGTTGCCCTGTCCCTGGGTCTGGAGAGGAGCTTCAGGAAGGTCCCCCTCTTCTTCTATAGGGAGACAACCCTCACCCTGGGCAAATTTCCCGAGTATGCCAAATATCTCCCGCGACCTGATAAGGAGATCCTGGCCGTTGCCAGGATAATCAGGGGGTTATCCAGGGAAGCCGGGGGCAAGGCTGCCACCTATCTGGAGCACTATAGAAAAGTCCTGGATCGGTAAGTTGTCTCAAAGTACAACTCATCCCTCTTCCATACCCTCCAACGCCTCATAGATGGCGACAAGGGTCTGGGGCTTCAACCTGAGGCCAGCCTTGACCAAGTCCCTTATAACCACTTTGGCCTCCCCTATGGGCATCTCTCCGTCCCTGGCAGATTTCAAAACAGGTGTAACGGCCCAGTGGGCTTGGATTCCCCGGGTCCTGGCTATGGTCCGCAGGATCCTGTCGTTGGTTACCAGTACATCGCCCTTCTTTTCCGCCGCCAGAATAAGCTCAGCGTCTCCGGGCTCTATGCCTTCCGAGAGACAAATCCCTTTGGCCGCCTTCGCCTCCCTTGCAGACAGTTCAATGATCCCTATCTCTCCCTCGGTTATGAACCTTTCAATGGCCGAGACCCCTGGTTTTTTGAGGTCCCTGGCATCATCAACGGTCTCTTTGATGATTGACGGGGTGGTATTGAGGATGCCGTAGTATCCCTTCAGCCATCCCAGACGGCCTATGCGGCTGTAGTAGATGATGGGGGAAGCGTCCAGGATGGCCATGCCCGCTACCTGAGGTCTTCGAATACGTCCTCGGGCTCCATCTGGAGGGGGATGTTGTTCTTGGATGCGATGTCTAGCATTTCAACGTACCTTCTCCCCGCCATCTTTGCCGCCTTCCTGAGGGTTACCCTGCCCTCCCGCAGGAGCTCCAGGGCCCTCTTGAGCTTCCATTCTTTGAGGGCGCTGTCAAGGAGTCTGCGAAGGACCTCCGCCCTGTCGGACTTTTCAACATCGCATACTACTTCTATCTCTCTGAAAAGCTCTTCTGGGATCCTGGCGGTTACAGTCTTCATTCGGCCACCTGATACATTTGATTCTCTACGATACGCAAAAACTTAACCACTGAAAACCGTCTATAACCCCAGCCTGACCTCCTTCATGGCCGAGAGGGCGCCCCCCCTTACAAATCCTGCCTTTGTCTTGTCAGGTCTTAGGCCGTGCTCGTCAACGATCTCTATTGTCGCCTCATAGAGGGCCTTCATCCTCGCCGCCGATGGGGGCTTCATGTGAGGTATCAGGGAGCCCTGGAGGGGATAGACCGGCTCCACCACCGGGATGACCCCCTGCTCAGCCAGCCAGCGGACGCCTTCCAGGAGGCCCCGGTCATCTTCCAGGCCGGCCAGGAGGACCGACCCCACCTGGTTCTCCCCCAGGATGTCCAGGGAGTGCTTGAAGGTCTCCTGATAGACATCAAGGGGTATCTTCCCCTTTCCCGGTGTCCACTCCTGCCGGGCCCGCCTGTCAAAGACCTCCAGGTTGAAGTAGGCGGAATCGCAGTTCTCCAGGGCCTTCAAACATGAGATGTCCTTGGGGGGCTCGGTGTTGGCTGAGATGGGGATTGATACCATCTCCTTTATGGCATCGGCGGCCTCCCCCACAACCCGGTTTCCCCTGTCCCTGCCGGGCTGGGCCCCCGAGGTCAGGGCCACATGGGTCTTGATGGCCCCCTCCTCCACCCCGGCCCTCATGGTCTCTGCAATATCCCGGGGATCCTTCACCATCTTTGATGACAGCCGCTCCACGATGCAGAACCTGCACTGGTAGGTCTCCCTCCAGTAGACGCACCCTCGATGGACATAGCAGATGGTGAATCCCGGGGCTACCAGGGAGCATATCCCTGACATGGGGGTCCCCCTGGAGGTTTCCTTGTCAAAAAAATCTGGCCATCTCAGGAACCGGATTTCCACATAGGGCTTCCCGTCCTTCAGTATCCAGGTCTCCCCCTCCACCAGCCCCACCTCGAAGGGCGAGCCTTCGGAATAGGGACCGTTCATGATCCCCACCGGAACCTCTCCCATCATGAAGGAGATGTACTGGGGCTGAACGATGTATTCAAGGGAAAGCTCTGCCTCCAGGCGGGGAGGGACCCTCAAACCCTTGGCCTGGAGTTCCATCTTGATCTCTGCCAGCATGGGAATTTACCTAAATCTAATAGAAAGTTATCTTTTGAAATAATTACATGGTTCGAGTCATGATAAGCATCAAGGACCTCAGAGAGGCAGGGGAGGTGATGGCCGCCGGGGGGGTGGACATCCTGGACGTGAAGAACCCGGCTGAGGGGACCTTGGGGGCCAACACCCCTGGGGTGATAGAGGAGGTCATGGCCCTGGCTCCCAAAGGGGTCGAGATAGCAGCCTCCATAGGCGACCTGGATTTCAGGCCCGGGACGGCATCCCTTGCCGCCTTCGGCACTGCCACCCTGGAGGTTGACTACGTGACGGCCTCCATGTTCGCTGTCAGAACACCCCGGGAGGTGGGGGTCATGGCAGGGCATTTGAGAAGGGCCATCGACGAATACGATCCAGGGTGTGGACTTATAATCTCAGGCTACGCCGATGCCGGGCGCATCGGTGCCGCCGACCCCTTCGACTTCGTCGACCAGATGGAAGGGGCGGATATCCTCATGGTGGACACCGCCATAAAGGACGGCAAGAACGTCCTGGACTTCGCCCCCATGGAGAGGCTCTCAGAACTCAAGGAAAGGGCCCATGACCAGGGGATGGAACTCATCCTGGCAGGCTCCATCCGCATCCCCCACCTGGAAGAGGCGCTAAGGGTTGACCCTGACATCCTGGGCTTCAGGGGTGTGGTATGCCAGGACGGGGAGGCCAGGAGGGAGAAGGTGACACAACTCAAGGCAGAACTCAAAAGGCTTCTGGAGTCGTGATGGTGTGGTCCAAGTGGGTCTGAGGAGAGCTAACGTGGTCTGGAAGCGGGAGGGGACCAGGGTCCTTATCATGGCCAAAGGGGGTATCTATTCCCTGAATGAAAAAGGGGCAGAGATCTGGGAGGCTCTGGAGGGGGATTACATTCCGCCGGAAGACCCCCAGGTACTCGCCTTTATCCGGAGGCTGAAGCACCTGGACCTCCTAGAGGAGGTGGAGGTATGAGGGTCCTCCTGGTGGAGGCTCCCCACAGGGAGGTCTCAGAGCCCCAGGTGGAGGTCCCGCCTCTGGGCCTGGCCTATCTGGCCGGGGTCCTGGAAAGGGAGGGCCACGAGGTAAAAGTCGTGGACATGAATCTCCATAGGAGACTGGAGGAGGACTTGGAGGGGGCAGACCTGGTGGGCATCTCCTGCTATACCCACAACTACCACCTGGCGGTGCGGATCATGAAGGCGGCCAAGGCTTCAGGGACCCCGGTGGTGGTGGGCGGTCCCCACGTCACCGCCCTGGCCGAGGAGGCCCTGGAGGACGGTTTCGATTATGTCATCCGGGGAGAGGGGGAGCCTGCCATTACCGTCCTGGCGGCTGCCCTTGAGGGCAGAGGGAACCTGGAGGAGGTCCCGGGGTTGGTCTACCGGCGGGGTGGGAAGTTGGGTAAGAACAGGATGCAGAGGGTTAAGGATCTGGATTCCCTGCCCCTGCCCGCCAGACACCTGCTGGAGCTGCACAGATACTCATTCCCCGGTGCCGTCGCCACCTCCAGGGGGTGCGCCAACACCTGCTCCATCTGCTCCTCCAGGCTGGTCTCCGGGATGCTCAGGCTCAGGAGGGCGGAGGGTGTCCTGGCTGAGGTTGAGTCCCTGGTGGGCCAGGGAATTGATTCCTTCTTCTTCGTGGACCCCAACTTCGCCTCGGACCGGAGGAGGACCCTTGAGATATGCAGGGGATTGAAGTCCCTGGGGGTGGGATGGTCTGCTGAACTCAGGCTGGACCACATGGACCGGGAGCTCATCGAGGAGATGGCGGCCTCTGGGTGCAGGGTGGTGAGGTTCGGCATCGAGAGCGGGTGCCAGAGGATGGTGGATACCATCAGGAAGGGGATAGAGGTCCAGGGCGTCCTGGAAACCGTCCGGGACCTTTCAGAAAGCGGGATAACTCCTGTCTGCGGCTTCATGGTAGGGTTTCCGGGGGAGACCCGGGAGGATTTTGCAAAGACGATTGGCCTGGCAAAGGAGATTAGGGACATGGGAGGCGAGGCCACCTTTTCCATCCTGACCCCCTATCCCGGCACAGGCATCTACAACCATGCCGAGGACCTGGGGATCCGAATCCTCCACCGCCGCTGGTGGGAGTACCACCACCTGAACCCGGTGCTCGAGACCGGCGGCTTCACCCCGGACGGGCTGCGTGAAGCCCTCTTCGATGCCCTGGCCGAATATCACGGCATATCAATCCCCCGGGCCGGGCCCGAGCAGGAGGATGCCCCCGGTATCGTCAAGATCCTGGAGGGGGTGGAAAGGAGGTCCTTTAGAAGCCTCGCCATGACGAAATAGCTAAATACTCGACCCGCCCAGTCTATCATAAAGGAGCAAAATCCAGATGGAAGATAGGACCATAATCTGCCTGGACTGCGGGGAGGAGTTCCTTTTCTCTGGCGAGGAACAGGATTTCTACAGGGATAAGGGCTTCCAGGACCCCAAAAGATGCAGGGCCTGTAGGGATAGGAAGAAGGCCGCTCGCAGCGGAAGGGTCTCCCGAGAGATGCATGATGCCATCTGCGCCGAGTGTGGGGAGGCCACCCAGGTTCCCTTCGTGCCTCATCAGGACAGGCCGGTTTATTGCAGGGACTGCTATTCCAGGCAAGTCAGGGGTGTCCATTAGAAAAGGTTATATGGGCCCCTCTCCCTACACCTTGGTTGATGGGAGACGATCACCTTTTCCTTAGAGCATGCCGCCGGGAGGAGACGGAGCGCACTCCAGTCTGGCTCATGCGCCAGGCGGGCAGGTACATGGAGGAGTACCAGGAGGTACGAAGAAAGTACTCCTTCCTGGAGATGTGCCGGAAGCCCCAGGTGGCGGCAGAGGTCACCCTCCAGCCCATCGACCGCCTTGGGGTTGATGCCGCCATCCTCTTTTCAGACATCCTGGTGCCCTTCGAAGGGATGGGTGCGGACCTGGAGTTTGTCCCGGGCAGGGGTCCGGTAATCCACAACCCGGTGAGGACAAGGGAAGATGCCGAGGCCCTGAAGGTTCCGGACCCCTTCGAGGCCCTGTCCTATGTCCTGGAGGCCGTTAAGATCCTCCGGGAAAGGCTCGCGGGTCGTGTCCCCCTGATAGGGTTCTCGGGGGCGCCCTTCACCCTGGCCTCCTATATGGTGGACGGGGGCGGCACCAGGGACTACCTCCACACCAAGACCATGATGTTCTCGGAGCCCAAAACCTGGGAGGTTCTGATGGAGAAGCTCACGGATACGGTGGCCCTCTACCTGAAGGCCCAGATAGAGGCCGGGGCCCAGGCGGTACAGCTCTTCGACTCCTGGGCAGGGTGCCTGACCCCCTCAGATTACCGGGAGTTCGCCATGCCCTACACCAGGAAGATCATCGACCGGATCAAGGGTGAGGTTCCCGTCATCCACTTCGCCAACCAGGCCGCCACCTTCCTGGAGTCGGTGAGGGAGGCCGGGGGCGACGTGATAGGGGTGGACTGGCGCATCCCCCTAGACGAGGCATGGGGGCGCATCGGCCATGATGTGGGCATCCAGGGCAACCTGGACCCCATGGTGTTGATGGCGCCCCGGGACTACATCGCAGAAAGGGTCAAGGACGTCCTGCACCGGGCCGGGGGCAGGCCGGGCCACATCTTCAACCTGGGGCACGGCATCAACAAGCACACCCCGGTGGAGAACGTCATCGCCATGGTGGAGGCGGTGAAGAGGTTCAGTCACAGATAGGCGAAAATACTTATATCCCTGGCAAGGATTTATGATGGAGGGTGATTATGGTAGAAAAAGGAGTGCTCCTTCTAAATCTCGGTGGACCGGATTCCCTGGAGGCGGTCCAGCCCTTCCTGTACAACCTCTTCTCGGACAGGGACATCATACACCTCCCCTTCCAGAAAGGTTTTGCCAGGTTTCTGTCCCTGGTCCGGTCACGGAAGGTCCGCCGGCGCTACGCCCGCATCGGCGGCAGGAGCCCTATCCTGGACATCACCCTGAAGCAGGCCCTGGCCCTGGAGGAGCGCCTGGAGGGCTGCAAGTGCTACGTGGGTATGCGCTACTGGCACCCCACCCTGGAGGAGGCCCTGTGGGAGGTCAAGGAGGACGGGATAAAGGAGCTTGTGATACTCCCCCTCTATCCTCAATATACCAGGGCTACCACAGGTTCATGTCTCGCAGAGCTGGAGAGGGTGAAGGAGACCCTGGGTCTGGCTTTTAAAGAAAGGAGGATCGAGAGCTTCTACGATGACCCTGGCTACCTGGACGCCCTGGCAGAGAAGGTGAGGGACGGACTTTCGGCCTTTGGCAATCCAGACCGGGTCCAGGTGGTATTCAGCGCCCATTCCATTCCCCAGAGGTTCCTGGATGAGGGGGACCCCTACATCGACCACATAAGGGGGACCATAGATGGGGTCTGGAAGAGGGTGGGGGAGATGGGGTGGCACCTGGCATACCAGAGCAGGACGGGACCGGTCAAGTGGGTGGGTCCCGGTCTCGGGGAGACATTAAAGAACCTGGCAGAGAAGGGCCACAGGGATGTCCTGGTGGTACCCATCAGCTTTGTCTCGGACCACATCGAGACCCTCTACGAGATCGATATCCAGTACCGGGAATATGCTGAATCCCTGGGAATAGACAACTTCAGGCGCACCGAGTCTTTGAATACTTCCGAGAAGTTCATCGATGCCCTGGCCGGGATGGTTTTAAATATTCAGAAGTAGAGGTTACTACATGACCGAAATCGTAGTCGTGGGTGGTGGGTTCTCAGGCCTGGCCACGGCCTTCAGGATCATGGAGGGGGCAGAGAAGGAGGGTCTGGATATAGACCTAACCGTCCTCGAGGGTTCCAGGAGGCTGGGGGGCAAGGTATGGACCGAGAAGACGGAAGGTTACAGCATAGAATGGGGGGTCAACGGCTTTCTGGACAACAAGCCCTGGACCCTGGAGCTCTGCGACGCCCTGGGGATAAGGGACCGCCTCATGCCCTCCAATGACAGGGCCAGGAAGAGGTACATCTATGCCTATGGAAAGCTCCATCTCTTGGCCAGTTCCCCCCTGGGCTTTTTCAAATCCGGGGTCCTCTCCCTCAAGGGGAGGCTGAGGGTCCTCAGGGAGCCCTTCACGAAACCACCAGAGGCCGGGGACGAGACCGTGGCCTCCTTCGTGGAGAGGCACATCGGAAGGGAGGCCCTGCGCAACCTGGTGGGGCCCATGGTCTCCGGGGTCTTCGCCGGGGACCCCTACAGGCTCAGCCTCAAAAGCGCCTTCCCCATCATGGCCCAGCTCGAGCAGGAGGGCGGCGGCAGCCTCATAAAGGCCATGATCCGGAGGATGAAGAAGGCGAAACAGATGAGAAAGGAGGGCAAGGCGGGGGCCAAGGGGGGTCCCATGGGGCCCGGAGGCACCCTGACCTCCTTCCCGGAGGGAATGCAGTTCATCATAGATATCCTGGAGGAGAAACTCGGCGATGCCATCGTCACCGGCAGGAGGGTGACGCGGGTCGGAATGAGCCCCGAGGGGAGATATACCGTCCATTACCAGGACCAAGAGGGCAGCACCGGGAGCCTGGGGGCTGATGTGGTGGTCATGGCCGCCCCGGCCTACGCCTGCGCCGAGGTCCTCTCGGGCCTGGACGAGGAGATCAAAGGTATCCTGGAGGAGATCCCCTATCCCCCCCTGGCGGTGGTGGCCCTGGGCTATTCCAAGGAGGAAATCGGCCATGACCTGGAGGGCTTCGGCTTCCTGGTCCCCCACGAGGAGGGCAGGACCATCCTGGGATGCCTCTGGGACTCCAGCATGTACGACCACAGGGCCCCCGAAGGCAAGGTCCTCCTGAGGTGTATGGTGGGGGGGGCCAGGCGTCCCGAGACCGCCGACCTCCTGGACCAGGACATGATAGAGGCGGTCAAGAAGGACCTGCGGGAGATCATGGGGGTCCAGGCCGAGCCCGAGATGGTAAAGATTGCCCGCCACGGCAAGGCCATCCCCCAGTACAATGTGGGGCACTCTGAAAAGCTGGAAAGGCTGGAGGCGAGATTGAAGGAGCATCCCGGCCTCTTCCTGGCAGGCAACTCCTACACCGGCATAGGAATCAACGACTGCTCAAGGGTGGCGGCCGAGACCGGGGAAAAGGTAGTTAGATACCTGAAAAAGGGCGGTTAGACCTGGACCTTCCACCTGCCCCTTTCCAGGGCCGCCTTGACCCGTTTCAGGGTGTCCCGGTCCAGGCCGTAGTCTGCCAGGACCCGGTCCACATGGGGGTTCTTGTTCTGGATGTCCAGGACATAAATCAGGTCTGCCATCTTTATCTTGAGCCTCTTCCTGCCCTCCTTGAGGGTATCGCCAAAGCCATGGCCTCCCTTCCGGGTTCCGGTGTTTTCCTTACTCATAGTTATTAAATCGGGAGATTCCGATTATATACATTTACCAGAATATCACCCCATTTCCGCCAAAATTTACCACATTTATGAGGTTAAGGCTCTTGAACCAGGTAGGATGAAAACCCTCCTCATGGTAGTATTGGTCCTCCTCATCCCTGGAGATGTCTTGGCAGCGGAGTTTGCCTTCGACAGGATAGATGTTTACATCAACCTGGAGAACAACTACCAGGAATATGACATCACCCTGACCCCGGCCGAGGAGGGGCTGGAGTACCTGGACTTCTCGCCCATGGGTCCCCTGGAAGCCGTCTCGGCCTCGGGGAAGGCCCTGAGGACCGAGGCCCGGGGAGATTCGGTGAGGGTCTTTTTTGAGGACAGCCTGAAAAAAGGCGAAACCTATTCCTTCACCATGAGGATAGAGGGCACGGAGGTCAAGACCCTGGACGACTTCCTCCTCTTCAACAAGGCCCTGGTCTTCCCCAAGGCCGTGGAATCCCTGACCCTTATGGTTGAACTTCCCAAGGGGATATTCCCCGAACTCAAAAGCCATGGGGCCGTCTGCGAGGAGGACTGCCAGTGCAGCCAGGGGGGCCTGTGCATCTGTGAGGATTGCAGCACCTGCATCACCTGCCGCCTCAGTCCCGAGGGGAACTTTGCTACCCAGCCCCCCGACGACATAATCATCGATGAGGAGGGCCTCATTCTCATATGGAAGAGGTCCCTGAGGGCCAACGAGAGGTTCGATATCGACCTTCTGATACCCAAGAAGAAGTCCAGGATGAAGTGGTATCTCCTCGGGGGGGCCTTTATAGCAGGCATCTTCACCTCCGGCTTCTTCATCGCCAAAAGAAAAAGGGAGAGCGAAGTTGCCCAGGTCTTCCTAAATCCAGATGAGAAATGCGTGGTGGATTACATCAAAGACCATGGCGGCGAGGTCCTCCAGCAGGATATCTGGAGGGCGGAGGAGGTCTGCTACTCCAGGCCCAAGGTCAGCCGGATCATTGCCGATTTAGAGGAAAGAGGGATAATAAAACGTGAACCTTATAAGAAAACCTTTAAGGTCAAGCTTTCTATTTGATGGTTTTTCCTTTTTTCATAAGTCCTTTTCCACCAATATAAAGGCAGCCGATTCGGCCATTTTATCTGGAGAACCGGTGTATATTTACGAATCTGTGTAATGTAGCATTCTACTATAAGCTTTTCTACATATTGACGTGTTGTGACGCTTTATTTGAATTTTCATTGGTTTTTTGTTTCCCGATTTTGACAAGCGGAACGCTTTCAACTGGTAAGGTATTTATTGGTCATTTTTTAACAGTGAATCCGTGGATGTGCGATGAGTCTCACAACTCTCACACATTCACCTCCTTAAAATTCAAAACATGGAGGTAAAAGGATATGGTTGAAGAAAAAGCTGCGGAGGAAGGGAAGCTGACGAGAAGGGAATTCCTCTTCGGATCGGCTGGATTTACGGCCGGAATGGCCATGGCCTCGGGGGGTCTGGGCATGCTGTCCGGGTGCCTGTCTCAACCCGAGGAGAGGGTCGTCGAAGTGGAAAAGATCGTTGAAGTCAAGACAGGTGGTCTTTCCTGGCCCATGCCCTATGAGAAGATAGATCCCAAAAGGGCGGCGGACATCGCCTACGAGAACTGGTACAAGGACTTCTGCAGTTATGGTGTGGTAAGCGGGGTAATGGAAGCCCTTGCAGAGAAGGTCGGAGAACCCTACACTTCATTCCCCAGTGAAGCCTTCAGAGGATTTCATGGCGGGGCAGTAGGCTGGGGTACCCTGTGCGGGACCCTGGCCGGGACCGGTATTGTCACCGGCCTCATAGCTGGCAAGGACGGCGAGGCCATATTCAATGATGTAATTTATTGGTACTCCAAAGAGGAGCTCCCAACTTACATGCCGGACGAGCCCAAGGTGACTATCAAGTATACAAATAAAGCCAACTCCCCCCTCTGCCACGTCTCCGTAGGTAAATGGATGAAGAAGGAAAATGTTGCATTCTTCAGTCCCGAGAGAAAGGAGAGGTGTGCCCGGTGTGCAGCCAGTGTGGCGGCAAAGACCGTGGAGCTCCTGAATGCCTGGAAGGACGGGACCTACTCGCCGGCCCACGGGTCACAAGCCAAAAACCACGACATGACCGCCCAGAACAACTGCGGCGACTGCCACAATGAAGGCGTGCCCGACCTGCCCGGGACTTGAAAGGGGTGAAGGGGGCATTGCCCCCACTTTTTTCTTAAGACGGTCCTCTGCCAGATGTACGGCACGCCCCACATCTCGGGGTGCATCCCTGCCCTCTAAATCTAAAGGAGTGTAATATATGGCAAATGTTGTTCATTCGAACCGGAAAAAATCAACTTATATTCTGTTCTTGATCGGCCTGTCCTCTGCCTTCGTCCTGGGCTTTTACCACAGGGACGTCCGGGCAGGGGAGGGATACCACCAGTTTTACAGGTTCCCCGGCGAGAAGGCAAGGCCCATCATCCTGAAGTACGGGGAGGACGGGTTCCTCCACAGATTGATTTCAAGTGATACCGTTGGAGGCACAACCGGGCTCACCAACACCAGGAAACCGGTCATGGTTAGATTTGAACTGACCAATGTGCCAGAAGGACTGGAGGTCCACTGGAGCAACTCCCATACCAAGGATTTCAACCTGGAGACCAGGACCATCGAGAGGGTTCTAAAACCCGGCGATTCGGTATCGGTCCATCATACCTTCCACATCTCACCAGAACTGCAGAAAAGACCCATGATATACAGCGGGAACCTCAATGTAATCGATGCGAAATCAGGAGAAATCCTCCTCTCCATACCTATAAAGATAATCAATAAAAGAGTCAGTGGAGGTCAGGGGTCATGGGAAGGGGGTCGGCCTCAATGAGCAAGGCCAGGAAAGACCACCTGAAAAAGAGGCTCCTTTTCTTCCTTCTGGGCATGGTCCTCTTCGTCGCACCCTTCTCCCTTCTATTGGTGGGGATTGGGCAGCTCTGTGCGGCCCTTGACTCTGGAATCGGGGGTGCGGCAATCAACTCGGAGCCAACGGTGCACCGGGCCATGTGCCTCCGGATGCCCCTCACATGGGCCGTATTCAGCCCGGAGAGGTTTTTTGGGCGGATTATCGGGAATCCCCTCTATCTCCTGATATTCCTCCTGATCGGCATATCCTTCTTCGTCGGCCCCCTCTTCTGCGGCTGGCTCTGTCCCGGAGGTATGCCCGAGCACCTATCAAGGATTGTGCCTTCGAGATTCAAGATCAACCTGAGGGGAAAACTGGACCCCGTGCCGATAAGATATGGTTTCCTTGCAGGATTTTTCATCGTGGCTGCCCCTTTCATTAAAAAAAGCGTCTGCTGTGCCTACTGCAACTGGACCTGGATAGAGAATGTCTGGAACGGCCTATTCGGCAATCTTGACGGCATAACGGGTTACGGGATGTTTGCCTTTACGTCCTCCTCCATCATAACCTTCCTTTTGACCTTTGTGGTCCTGGGTGTCGTTCTGGAGGGCGGACGCGGGTGGTGCAATTTCCTCTGCCCCGCCGGTGCGCTGCAGAACCTGACCCACTGGATTGGGGCAAGGCTGCCTTTCACCTACAAGATCAAACATGACATGGCAAAATGCAGGTGCAGCGGAGAGTTCTGTGTGGAGTCCTGTCCCACCTGGGCAGTAAGATCAGAGGACAGGATCTCCATCGACCGCCACATCTGCAATGGGTGCATGGACTGCATCAGCGCATGCCCGAACAAGGCCATCACATACGAGAAGGGGAAGTAGATGGGCGGCCGGTTGGAAAAAGGCAAAGGGTTCCTGGTAGGGCTCTCAATGGCGACAGCCCCGGTCATCTTCTCCCATGGCTCCCAGACCGTTCAAAGACTGTGCACCGGGGCATGCCCGGGCTGCTATGCCTGCGGTATCGGTGGTGTGCCCCTCCTCCTATGGATGGCAAAAAGACATGGGAGAGGCATCGGGATATTCGCCCTTCTGGCCCTTGCTTTTTTGATCATTGTAATCGAATTTTGGAGGTTTTAAGAATGGAAATCGCGTTTGTTGGAACACCCTGTCAAATCCAGGGTTTGAGAAAGATGAATCTACTTTCGGAGAGAAAAGATGAGAGTCTTTTAATCGGTCTCTTCTGCCAGGAGAACTGGTGCTACCCGTCTTTTCAGGCAATGATAGAAGAGAGGGTGGGCACAGACCTCAAGGACATCGAGAAGTTCGATGTAAGGAATGGGAGTCTGGTGGTAACCTACGACTCCAGCGAAACAAGTATCCCCATGAAGGAGGCAGGCCGCTACTCGGCAAGGGCCTGTCAGGTATGCACTGATTTCGCAGCAGAACTCGCAGATATATCCTTTGGTGCAGCAGGCTCTCCTTATGGTTGGAGCACGGTCATCGTAAGGTCGAAAAAGGCCCTGGACATCATAAATACGGCAGAGGAAGAAGGTGTCCTCGAGACGAAACCAGTGAGTGGAATTGACGATATTAAAAAGATAGCCGGGAAAAAAAGGGAAAGGGCTCTCGCTGAGGTGAGCCGGAGAAAAAGCTACGGTTCTCAACAACATCATATCGAGCACGAGATAACCATAGAAGTGGTCAAAAAAAGAGCAACCGGCAAGAAATACCAGGACCTTAGATCGGATGTGATCGAGAACTGGCTCTGTACCTCCTGCGGCACCTGTGAGCTGGTCTGTACGAAGGGATACTTGAAAATGGAAGATGGGGTGCCCACCGCCGAGTGTGAGGAAGATTGCAATGACTGTTACCTGAATTGCCCAAGGACTGCCATGCCTGCCAGGACAGTCGAAAAGTCCCTGGACGGAGAGTATGAAAACGGGATCGGGAGATATCTGGAAGTCCTCGCTGTCCGAAGGGTCAAGAAGGAATACGAAACCCAGGACGGGGGTGCCGTGACCGCCCTCCTTGAATATCTCTTGAAGGGAGGAGTCGTAGCAGGAGTCGTAGCAGTCAAAAAGGGCGAAAATTGGGAGCCTGAGCCAGCGGTTCTCTCCAGCGAAGATGAGGTTGCAGGTTGTGGGGGAAGCGTCTATTCCATAGCCACCACGATCCCGGCAATGCGGGGGTTTTACCAAAAGGAGGCAGACTGAGATGAAGGCCCTCCCCTTGATACTGGTGGCGTTGCTATCCCTAGGTCTTGTCCATGCAGAGGAGCTGACCTTCGATAAGAGCATCTTCTCCCAGGACGGGGAGGGGAGAACAACAGTCGTTGTCGGAATAAACACCCACGGCATCGTGCCGGAAGACCTGAAATGTGCTAACACTATTGCCGAGAAGATAAAAGAGGTCGGTACAGAAAGTGTAACCATTGATGACGGTATTGAACTTGAGATCACATGGCTAACCGACGACTTCGCGGGTCTTGACTGGTCGAACATCAACGAGAGCAGCTATTATAAAAAGAGTACCACCGGGAGGGCCGAGTTCAGATACAGTTATCTGTACTTCACCGAAAAATCCAGGGATCTTAAGCTCAGACCATGCTACAAAAAGACGAGCGCCCGGAAGGGGGAGATATTCACCGTCAGATACTACGACTGGAAGGAGAAGGCGATGACAACGGATTATTACGGCATAGTGGATATAGAGGCAGGGGAGAAGATTGTGATAGGAAAGGTGGCCAAGAGGACCTTCATTAATGCAGCAAACATAAATAGTTTCATCTCAGTACCTCATACCTCTAAAAGCATAGGGGTTTTCGGTATCACAGCAAACCTTTCCCTCCGATTGGGGGTCTATGACAGGGACAAGGGGTCTATGGACAGGTCCTTCGAGTTGCCATACAACCAGAGCGACCTGCCGGAACTCGTCGAAGAGAAAGAGTTTTTAGACCTCTTCCCTGACCATCACATGATCCTGGATACCGTGGACGCCAGCGCCGGCACCGTAACTATCGCCTTTGTGAACAGATCCGATGTGATAGAGCTAACGGACGGCATAGAAGATACAGCAGGATATGAGTTCATAAAGGTATTCAATGATGATTACGGCGTCCCCAATGGGTTCGCGGCCTTTGGGCCCGAAGTGACCCTCTCCCCTGGGGAGAGTATAAAGATTTCCGGTACGAAATACTGGGTCAGCCTCTCGACTGCCAAGACCTTCGACATAGAGAAGGAGAAGACCTTGGGTGATGTCCTCCCGGAGACCTGGCTTAAGAAGACCAAGGCCGATTACGATGATTTCCTGACCAAGGACGTCCTCATCGGGGCTTCCGGTTCGTATAATGGCATTCCTCATATCCCTGTAAAATCCGAGAAGGAGATCACTGAGAGTGAAAAAGGGGAGAAGACCCTGGTGCTCGTAGGAGGCCCGGTGGCAAACAGCCTGGTTGCCGAGTTGGTGAGCACCGGCAAATCAAAGGTTGACTGGTATACAAGTGAGGGCGACATCGAAGTAATTGAAGATGCCTTCGTTGAAGGTCAAACCGCCATTATTATTGCGGGAAAGGACAGAGAGGCTACCGTCAATGCGACCGAGATGTTTATCTCGGCTGCCTTTACAACCGAAGCGGTCTCAAGTGGAGGATGGGGCAGCTGAGAAAGCCATGAAGTGTATCTGCGGTCTGGCCCTGGTCCTCCTTGCCGGATGCGCAAACATCGGAGTGTATACACAGGAATGCTGCGAGGGGGACTTCGGTGGTCTGGACCTTGGGTACTCTTGCGCCAAGTGCGGGATGGCAATCACCGATGAGATGCTGGGGTTCTCTTCTTATCTGACATTGAAGGACGGCACAAAAGTCGATTTTTGCACCATATGCTGCCTGCTTAGATATAACACCACTGACTTCTCAAATGCCCATGTTGCTGATTATCGCACATTGGAATGGGTGGGAATCAAGGACGCCTACTATCTCAAGGACAGTGACATTAAAACTCCCATGAACTGCGGCATCATTGCCTTCAAGGACCACAGGTCTGTCTCGACCTTCAGAGAAATACATGAGGGGGTGGTTTTGAGGTTTGAAGATTTGAGAGAAGGACGCCGGGGTAAGAAAACCCTGTGATTTCGGCTGCCACAGCCACTATTTTACTATATTTATCCATATTTGGCCAAATAGATTGAATTTTTACTTTTGGACGCATACTGACGGGATATTCAGCATTTTAATCGTCTCTATGTCCTAGATCGAGAGGGTTCCCCTTCTATCTGAACGCTTTCAACTGGTAAGGTATTTATTGACCCTTTTGGCTAACTCTTATAAAAAACTGAGGTGATTCGAAAGATGAAAGCGAGTGCAAAAGGATTGCTTTTGACCTTAACCCTTATCAGCCTACTTGCTGGCTGTGCAGGGCCAGCCCAGCAGGCGGCCCCGGCCGCCACACCTGCACCTACCACCGCCCCTCCGGCGGAGATAGAACCGGTACAGCCCACCATGGCTGACGAGTGCCCCATCTGCGGTATGATGCCCGCAAAATTCCCGGAATGGAGGGCCCAGATCCTCTTCACAGACGGAACGGCCGCCCACTTTGACTCCCCCAAGGACATGCTGAAATATCTCAAGGGTCTGGACAACATGGGCATGGACAAGACCTGGATAGAGGACACAAGCACCATAGCCGGGGTCTTCGTCACCGACTACTCCACCAAGGAGTACATCGATGCCAGGACCGCCCACTACGTCAAGGGAAGCGATGTCCAGGGTCCCATGGGTGATGATGTTATCCCCTTTGCAAGCATGGATGACGCCATGGCCTTTGCCCATGAGCACGGCGGCGAGGTCATAGGTTACGATGCCATAACCAAGGACCTGCTGAAGGACCTCAAGATGAAGATGGGCGGCATGGATATGGGGTCTGAAAGTATGGACACTGGTTCTATGGATATGGGCGGTATGGATATGCAAAATGAGGCCATGGGCGAGGAGCTCGTGGTAGTTGGGTGTGGTTAAATCCTCACCCCAACTGAAGGTCCTAAAGAGGACGGGCATGTGAGCCTCACACCTCACATGTTCACCTCCTTTTTCTTTTAAAGGTGAAGGTATGTTTGTCGGTCCTCAGGAAAGCATGATAGTCCTCCTGATAGTCATCCTCCTCTTCGGTGGTTCCAAGGTCCCGGAGCTTGCCCGCTCCCTGGGCAAGGCCAAGTCCGAGTTCCAGAAGGGGCTGGATGAAGGCGGGAAAGAACCCACAACAAAAGAAGGCTAAAGCCCTGGCTCCATCAGAGGTCACATGAGCCATTCCCTTCCCTCCTTGGCCATGTTTTTTAAAAAATTATATTAAGTGAGTTCCGAAGATAAAAGGTACTATGTCACTACGGACTGCCCTGATCGTCTCAATGCTTTTTCTTATCCTGGGCTGCATGGGGAAAGGGTCCCCCTCCCAGGTTACAGCCGGAGAAATCCACCCCCTGGAGATAGAGAAGGGGGACCGCTGCCCGGTCTGCGGCATGTACGTCAAGGACTACGAGAACTGGGCGGGAGAGATCTTCCTGGAGGACAAGGTGAAGAAGTTCGACGACCCCGGGTGCCTGATGATCTACTACAGCCGCCTCTCAGGCCAGGACCAGGTGAGGAAGGTCTTCGTCAGGGACTACTACACCCAGGAGTGGATTGACGCCACGGGTGCCTATTTCGTCACCAGGGCCAGAATATACACCCCCATGGGATACGGGCTGGTCCCCTTCCAGGACCGGGAGAAGGCCGAGTCCTTCCGGGAGGACCATCCCTCCGGGGCGGTCATGACCTTCCAGGAGGTCCTCCAGAACATGGAGAGGATAGGGTTGGAATGAGGGCATCGACAGCAGTTCTTCTGGTCCTGGGTCTCGAGGTGGGTGTCCTGGCCCTCCTCCTGTCAGGCTCCGGGCCGATGGAAAGGGACGTGCTCCCGCCCCTGAGGCCCCTGGGGCTGACAGACCTTTCCATCGCCACGGACTGCTACTCCACCAGGAACCCCAGCACCGTGGACATGGCGGGTTGCTTCAGGGACCTGCCCGGGGCCATGTGCTACCACGCCTCCTGTGCAGGCTTCTCCCCACCGGACTTTGAGGGCCTCGGGGCCCCCATGGAGGTGGAAAGGTGATCGAGAGGCACCGGAACATCCTGGACTATTCCGTCTCATCCTTTAAACGGAAGAAGGTGAAAAACCTCGGCACCATCCTGGTCTTCGTCCTGGTGGTCTTCGTCCTCGCCTCGGAGGTCTTCCTCTTCAGCGCCCTTAAGGGTGAGGCCCGGGAGACCCTCTCCCTGGCCCCGGATATAACCGTCCAGAAGCTGGTGGCGGGGCGACAGGCCCTGGTGCCCCTGGGCTACATGGAAAAAATCCAGGAGATAAACGGGGTCTCGAGGGTGGTGCCCAGGGTATGGGGGTACTACTACGACACGGAAACCGGGGCCACCTTCACCTTCCTCGGGGTCAGGGAGGATATGCTGGACCTGGAGGAGGATTTTAGCCTCGCCCTGGAGGAGGGGCGCAGACCCGGGAGAGGAGAGGTAGTGGTGGGGAAGGTCCTGGCCGATTTCAAGGGCATCCAGCTGGGGGACAAGCTCATCCTCCTCAACTCAGAAGGGAAATACGTGAAGTTCCAGGTGGTGGGGATCTTCTCCTCCTCATCCAACCTCCAGACAGCCGACCTGGTCCTCCTGGACATGGACGACGCCCGGGCCTTCTTCGGCATCCCGCAGGACAGCTCCAACGACCTCATGGTCTATGTGGCGAACCCGGCGGAGCTCCCCACTGTCGCCAGCAAGATATCCCGGATACTGCCCGACACCCGGGTCCTGCCCAGGGACGCCCTGGAGCGCACCTACGAGACCATCTTCGGCTGGCGCAGCGGCATGTTCCTGGCGGCCATGGCAGGGATGCTTCTGGCCTTCGCCATCCTGGCCTTTGACAGGATGTCCTCCACCACCGCGGAGGAGAAGAGGGAGGTGGGGATCCTCAAGGCCGTGGGCTGGACCACCGGGGACATCCTGACGCTAAAGTCCTTCGAGGGTCTCATCATCGCCCTGAACTCCTACCTCCTGGGGGTAATCCTGGCCTATATCCACGTCTTCCACCTGGGTGCTACCCTGCTGAAACCCGTCCTCATCGGCTGGTCGGTGCTCTATCCTGATTTTGCCCTGACTCCCCACGTGGACCTGAACCAGCTCCTCCTGATATTCTTCATCTCGGTGGTGCCCTTCATGGCGGCCATCATCATCCCGGCGTGGAAGACCGCCGTCACCGACCCGGATGTGGCAGTACGGGGTATCTAAATGGTAGCAGTAAAAACCCTCGAGGTCACAAAGATCTTCAACAGGGGCAGGCCCAACGAGACCGCGGCCGTAAGAGAGGTCTCCATGGAGGCTCGGGAAGGAGAGGTCACCATCCTCATGGGCCCCAGCGGTTCCGGGAAGACCACCCTTCTGAGCATGATTGGATGCATATCAAGACCCACCTCGGGCAGGGTCTTCGTGGCCGGAAAGGAGGTCTCCAAGCTCCCTGAGCGCTTCCTCACCCTCCACCGGCGGGCCCACATCGGCCTCATCTTCCAGCAGTTCAACCTCATCGGGGACCTAACAGTCCTGGAGAACACCATCCTGCCCCTCTACGCCCTGGGAGTCCGGCCCAGGGAAATGAGGGCCAGGGGCAGGGACATCCTGGAAAAACTCGGCCTCGGGAAAAGGGTTGATTACCTGGTGAAGGAGATCTCAGGGGGCGAGCAGCAGCGGGTGGCCATAGCCAGGGCCCTGGTGAACAAGCCCGAGATCGTCATCGCCGACGAGCCCACCGCCCACCTGGACACCGCCCTCTCCAGGGAGTTCCTCGGGATAGTGGAGGAGATGAAAAGGGAGGGGCAGACCGTCATCATCGCCACCCACGATCCCCTGGTCTACCAGGGGACCTTCGTGGATGTAGTCTATGAGATGAGGGACGGCAGGGTAACAGGGGTCAAGAGATGATCCTGAACCCATGGATCCTTGCCCAGGTCCTGGGCCTGGGGGTGGTCCTCCTCCTGTCCCTCTACGCCGCCCTGGTGGCCGTGAGGATCCTCAAGAGGTGGGACATGGACAGCTCCTCGGAGGAACAGCTCGCCCTGGAGCGGCAGACCCACCTGGTCTCCACCATCATGGAGTACGTCCTGGCCTTCCAGGTCCTTTCCCTCCTCCTCTTCGTCTTCACCGCCGATGCCCTCCACACCACCCTGCGGGGGGCCATGTGCGCCTTCGGGTCCCTGAACGTCAATCCCTACGGGTTCAAGGCCCTGGGGTTGAAGGTCCTCGGTGTGTTCTTTTATTCCACCTGGCTTGCCATCAACTATATAGACACCCGGGGCGAGGACTATCCCCTGGTCAGGCTCAAGTACGGCCTGCTCCTCCTGGTCCTGCCCGTCCTGGCCCTGGAGACCTTCTTTGAGCTGAAGTATTTCCTCGCCCTGGACCCCAACGTCATCACCACCTGCTGCGGTTCGGTCCTCCAGAGGGCCTCCAACCCCTACGGCTTCATCCTCATCAACATCCCCAGGCTGCCGGTGGCCCTCCTCTTCTACACCAGCGTCACCGCCACGGCAATCCTCCATGTCCTTCACCTTAAAAGACGCAAGGACGCCGCCTACCCGGTGGCCTTCCTCTCCCTTTTCACCTTCGGGGTATCCCTCGTGGCCCTCATGGCCTTCTTCAGCCCCTACATGAACGTCCTCCTCTACGGCCTGCCCGTGGACCACCGCTGTCCCTTCGAGGTCCTCCAGGGACCCTACTACCTAGGTTACCCCCTCTACACAGCCCTCTTCTTCGGCGGCATCTTCGGAGTGCTGGTGGGGGTGGTGGAACCCTTCAAGACCCACCCCACCATCAGGGAGGCCGTGGAGGGATTCCAGCGGAGGGCAAGCCTCCTGTCCCTGGGAGGCTTCCTGGTCTTCGCCGGGGTGGCCACCGTGGCCGTGGCCATGTACCATCTGGTTCTGCTTTGGAGCTGAGAAGATATGGAGGCCACCTCAACGGTCAGGGCGTTATCCCCTGACCGAATCCACGATTTCCAGAAATTCCTCCCTGGTGACACCACCCTTTGTGCCCCTCGCCTTTATCTGCCGCAGGACCTCCCGGACCTGGACAGGGTCCATCTCCAGGCCCATCCTCCTGAGGTAATACTCCACAGATGCCTTCCCGGAGTGTTTGCCCAGGACGATGTCCCGCTTCCTCCCCACCACCTCGGGGAGGTAGGGCTCATAGGTAAAGGGGTCCTCCAGGACGGCCCCCACGTGGATCCCTGATTCATGGGTAAATACATTATCTCCCACCACCGGTTTGGTGGCACCCACCCTGATTCCCGAGAACTCCTCCACCATCCGGGACAGCTCATAGATTCCCTGGATCTTCAGGTCCAGGGAGGTACCATAGAGCATCATCAGGGAGAGGACCAGCTCCTCCAGGGCACAGTTGCCTGTCCGCTCTCCGATGCCGTTGACGGTGACGGAAACCGCCCTGGCCCCTGCCTCAAGGCCTGCCAGGCTGTTGGCCAGGGCAAGGCCGAAATCGTCATGGCAGTGGAGACCCAGGGGGACTTCCATGTCCTTTGTGATCTCCTCCACCATGAACGCCATCCCCCTCGGGCGGATGCAGCCGGCGGTATCCGGGATATGGACCCTGTCCGCCCCTGCCTGTTCCACCTCTCTGAATACCTCCTTGAGGAATCCCAAATCCGTCCTGGTGGCGTCCTCGGCGCTGAAGGCGGTAAAGAGCCCGTGGTCCTTGGCATACTCCACCGACCCCACGGCCCTGTCCGTGATCTCCTGCCTATCGAATCCCTTGACCTTCAGGTGGAGGTCCGAGGTGGGGGCGAAGAGGATTATGCCCTCCACGTCGGTCTCCAGGGCGCAGTCTATATCAGATTCCAGGGTCCTGCCCAGGCAGATTATCTGGGCCTCCAGTCCCTCCCCTGCCACCCTCTTTACCGACTGGCGCTCCTGCCCTGAAACCGCGGGGAAGCCCGCCTCGATCTGAGGAAGGCCCACCTCATCCAGCCTCCGGGCAATCTCCAGTTTCTCCTCCTGGGTAAAGGATACCCCCGGCGCCTGGTCCCCTTCCCTCAGGGTAGCATCGTAGATGGTGACCTCCAGGTGCTTTTTGGGGTTGTAGGGACTGGTCAACCACTGGGTCATGGTATTTAACCTGGTAAACTTCTCTTTTATCTCTTTTCACCAAATGGTCATTGCCCTCCTCCTGGCCGGGTGCGCATCTCCAGAGAACATCCTACCCGGGGTCTCCTGGAAGAGCTGAAGACCGGCGCTAGGGATATGTCTCCAAAAGCTGATGAAGGTGATTAGCGACATTGGCGGGTGAGGTCTTTGCTCCTGGGTTTTAGTTCAACCCCCCCTCCCGGAAAAGGCATAGAGGCTGCCGTCAAAGGAGCCGATGAAGACCTGCCCACCGGCCACCGCAGCGGTGGAGTAGACCATATCCCCGGTGGCGAAGTCCCAGAGGACCTCCCCGGTGTCCGCATCTAGGGCATAGAGGCTCCTGTCCCTGGAGCCGATGAGGAGGATGCCGTTGCCTGTCAGGACCGGGGAGGATATGAACTCCGAGCCGATTTCCTGCCTCCATCTCTCCTGGCCGGTTGCAAGGTCCACAGCATAGACCCTCCCGTCATAGGAGGCCAGATACACCGTCCCGTCCCTTACCGCCGCCGAGGAATCTATGGGGGCCCCGGTCTCAAACCTCCATAGGAGGTTCCCGGAGGCAGCATCGAGGCAGTAGAAAAAGCTGTCCTTGGACCCTATCAGGACCCTGCCGTCCCTTACTGTCGGGGAGGCATGGATGGGGCCCTTGGTCTTGAAGGACCACAGGACCTTCCCCTTCCGGGCATCCAGGGCATACAACGTCTGCTCCTCGTAGGCCGAGGTGAAGACCATGTCCCCCCATACCGCAGGAGACGAGTGGACCTGACCCCCCAGCTCCTGTTCCCATATCCTCTTCCCGTTGAGGGCGTTGAGGGCAAAGACCCGGCCGTCAAAGGAGCCAAAGTACACGGCCCCCCCTGAGACGGCTGGAGAAGTCAGTATCTCCCCTGAGGCCTTGAAACTCCATCTTTCCGCCCCCGTGGCGGCATCCACGGCATATAAGTGACCGTCATAGGAACCGAAGAATACCATGTCCCCAGCCACGGCAGGAGAGGACTCCACCGGTCCCCCCGTGGGAAACTCCCAGAGCAGCTCCCCGGTCTCCCTGTCCAGGGCCAGGAGGTCCCAGTCACTGGTACCCACAAAGACCCGCCCATCGGCCACCGCCGGGGAGGAATAACCGATCCGTCCCCCGCTGGGGAACTCCCATTCAAGTTTTAATGGTAGTTGAATCTCTCCGGTAGTGCTGCCGGTGTGGTCCAGGTCGTGCATGAACATGCTCCAATCCCCGGAGGTACTCTGGAGGTCCTCCTGGAGCTCCCCGGGACCCAGGCAGCCCAACAGGAGCAGAAGTGCAATCAATATCCTCTTTGTCACAACCCTTTATTGGATTATTAGTGGTATTTATAGGATTTGCTTGGGCTTCGATCTCGGGAAAACCATCTCTCTTATTTTTTACCGATGTGACAATAAACAAAGAGGGTATAATGGCAAGGCTGAACCTCTTCTACCTCATCAGACAGAACATCCAGCGGAAACTCTTCCGCAGCATCACCCTGGTCCTCAGCGTGGCCATTGCCTCTGCCACCCTCTTCTCCGGCACCCTCCTCATGAAGAGCGTCGAGAACAGTATCGAGCTGGGGGCATCCAGGCTCGGGGCAGACATCATCGTGGTCCCTGAAGGTGCCGAGACCTCTGCCCAGGCCACCCTCCTGGGGGGTGAACCCAGCACCTTTTACATGGACGCCAGGGTCCTGGATATCGTAAGGGGTGTGGATGGGGTAAAGGAGGCCACTCCCCAGGTCTTCCTCAAGACCGCCTCCAAGGCCTGTTGCGTTGGATGGAACGTCCTCCTCATAGGCTTCGACCCGGAAACCGACCTGACGGTAAGGCCCTGGGTCAAGAGCACCCTCAAGGGGGAGATAGGTCCCGACGACCTCATCATCGGGGGGGGCTTCTACTGGGACGAAGGGGCAAAACTGAAATTCTTCGGTCACCAGTTCAATGTGGTAGCAAAGCTTGAAGAGACCGGGATAGGTTTCTTTGACAACGCCGCCTTCATCCCCATCCAGACCGCCTACCAGATGGCAGCGGACTCCCGGGGGGATGCCGACCCCGAGGACAAGGTCGAGGACCTGCTTCTCCGGGATGACCAGATCTCGGTGGTCCTGGTCAAAAGCGACGAGGTCATCGGGGCCAAGAGGGCCTCCTTCAGGATCGAGAACGCCCTGGCCAGGGCAAACCTCCAGGACCCCGCCATCCCCAGGGTCAAGGCCATAGTCTCCCAGGAGGCCATATCCTCGGTCAAGGAGCAGCTCTCATCCCTTCTGAAGGGGCTCTTTGCCCTGAGTGCGGTCATCTGGCTCATGGCCGTGGTGATGATCGGGGCGGTCTTTTCCATGATAGTCAATGAGAGGAAGAGGGAGATCGGCCTCACCAGGGCCATGGGGGCCACCAAGGGATTCGTCTTCAGGCTGATCATGCTGGAGTCCGTCACCCTGACCACCCTCGGCGGTATCCTGGGGGTAGTGGCAAGCGGGCTGGTGATAAAGGCCTTTGAGAAGGATATCCTGACCGTTTTGAAGGTGCCCTATGTATGGCCCGACACGGGCTACATCCTGGAGATGGTGCTGATATCCCTGGGCCTTTCCATCCTGACAGGCATCGTCTCGGCCCTCTACCCGGCCATCATATCCAGCAGGATGGAGCCCTATGAGGCCATAAGGAGAGGAGAATGATGATATCCCTTAGCAATCTAACCAAGGTCTACAAGGTCGGTTCTGGAGAGATTCGGGCTGTGGACAACATCAACCTGGAGATCGGGGCCGGGGATTTCGTCTCCATCGTGGGCCACTCCGGCAGCGGCAAGACCACCCTCCTGAGCCTTATCGGCGGTCTGACCAAACCCACCGCAGGGACCGTCACCATCGAGGGCACGGACATCTGGACCCTGGACGACAGGGAGATGTCCATCTTCCGCAACCTGACCATAGGTTTCATGTTCCAGTTTGCAAGCCTCATCCCCACCCTCAATGTCCTGGACAACCTCCTCCTGCCCACCTTCTTCTGCAAACAGCAGGAGGAGAGCCTGGAGAGGGCAAGGGACCTCCTGGATATGGTGGAGCTGACCGACAAGATAGAGGCCTATCCCTCGGAGCTCTCCGGGGGCCAGCAGCGCCGTGTCGCCATCGCCAGGGCCTTCATGAACCGGCCCAAGATCATCCTGGCCGACGAGCCCACCGGGGACCTGGACGAGGAGAGCGAGGCCACTGTTATGGAGCTATTCCGGAGGATGAACCGGGAGGAGGGGGTCACCTTCGTCATGGTCACCCACAACAAGGCCCTGGCAAGGGAGGCCCAGGCCATGCTCACCATGAAGGACGGTAAAATAGTATCCCAGTAATAATGGCAAAACTTCACGGCTACATCACCGCGGTCCTGGGGCTTGCCACCATGGCCCTTCCCCACCACCTCCTGCCAACCAGGACCACCACCACCTTCACCGAGGCCATCATCAAGGAGCGGTGCTATTCCTGGACCTATCACCCGGAGCTCTTCCTGGGGGCCGGGATATTCCTCCTGGGCATCCTCCAGGTCCTGGGGTGGTCCCGAAGGGCCCTCCACGGGGGTGTCATGGTCCTGGGGGGGCTTGTGGTCCTGGCGGGCTACGCGATGATGCCCGTGGAGCACTATCTCAAGATGGGGGCGGACCTCCTGGGCATGTCCTACAACCCCATGATCTGGGCAGGGAAGAACTCCATCCGGGCCCATGTGGGCATCCAGCTCCTCCTCTATTTCCTGGGCCTTCTGACCATCCTGGCCGGCTACGGGGGCCACAGGGGATGGGAGGTAACCCTTAGCAAAAGACAGCGCCTCAGGACCTCCTACCTGATACTCCAGAACATCAGGGAGAGACCCTTCCGCAGCTTCGTGCAGGTCTTCCTGGTAGCCGTGGCCTCCTCTGCCCTCTTTTCCGGCACCATCATCATGGAAGGCTCGAAGAGGGGCCTTGAGAGCCTCACCGCCCGGATCGGTGTGGATATCATCGTGGTCCCCGAGGAGCAGTCCTTTGTGGCCCAGGATATCCTCCTGGGCACCGGCTTCAGACCGGTCTACATGGAGGAAGAGGTCCTCCAGGAGGTGGCGGCCCTACCCTGGGTGGAGGAAACCTCACCCCAGCTCTATGCGGGTTCCTTCACCTACACAAAGCTCGGCGTGCCCTTCGAGGCCGGGGTGGTGGGGATAGAGCCGGGGTCGGATTTCACTGTGGAGCCATGGCTTGCCCGCCCCCAGGATACCCGTATGGGCCCCGAGGAGGCCATCGTGGGATACGGTGTCAAGTACTCCAGGGGCCAGAGGATTCCCCTCCAGGGTAGGGAGTTCTACGTCATCGGGACCCTCAGGCGCACGGGCATGGAGTTCTTCGACAACTCCGTCTTCATCACCCTGGATGAGGCCGCCGGCTTCCAGGGGGTTCCAGGGGACTCCATCTCCACCATCCATGTGAAGGTGAGGTCCCAGGGGGAGGCCGAGCTGGTGGCCGAGGCCATAGAGGGGATCCCGGGGGTCTCGGCCATCCCGGTCAGGAAGGCCACCGCCGTGGTGAGGGAGAGGCTTGACGGGCTCTTCCTGGCCTTCCTGCTCCTGATGTCGGCGGTCTGGCTCTTTGCCGTCTCCGGCATATCCCTCATATCCTCCATGACGGTGAACGAACGCAAGAGGGAGCTTGGTATCATCAGGGCCATGGGGGCCAGCACGGGATTCGTCCTGGGGCTCTTCGCCCGAGAGGCGGCCTTCATCGGCCTGGTGGGGGGGGTCCTGGGGTCCTGCCTGGGCGGCGCCGTGGTGATAGGTTTCAGGAAGGCGGTGACCGCCAGCCTCAAGCTACCCTTTATCTGGCCCGGGGACCTCCTGGTGGTGGGCCTCGCCCTGGGGGTGGTGCTCCTCTCGGCCGCCGTGGGTGCCATGGGGGCCACCCTGTCCACGAGGAAGAGCGTGGGCATGGAGCCCTACGAGCTCATAAGGGTGGGAGAATGAGGACCTCCCTGCTCCTCCTGTGGCTGCTGACGGGATGCCTGGCCGCTCCGCAGACCGCCCCGGAGGAGACCCCGGCCCTCCTGGATGAGCCCTTCCTGGGCCCTGCCGACGCTAAGGTGGAGGTGGTGGAGTTCTCCAGCTATGGCTGCCTCACCTGCAAGATGTTCCATGACACCACCTTCCAGGAGTTGAAGGAGGACTACGGGGACAGGGTGAGGATAGTCTACCGCCATGTCCCGGGGGGGCAGGTGAGCCTCAGCGCTGCCATGGCCGCCGAGTGCGCCCACGAGCAGGGGGAGTTCTGGCCCTACCACGACCTCCTCTTCGAGAACGTGAGGGAGTGGGCAAGGGACGGGAGCGCTTTCTACCGGTACGCCGCCCAGGTGGGCCTGGAGGAGGCCCGGTTCAGGGAGTGCCTGGATTCCGGGAAATATAAAGAGGAGGTCCTGGACGACCTCAGGGCTGCCGTGGAGCAAGGGGTGATCGGCACGCCGACCCTCTACATCAACGGCAGGAAGGTGCCCAATACCAAGGGGTATCCCTACATAAAAGAGGTCATAGAAGAGGAGCTGGCCAAGTAAGCCAGAACATGTTCGGGAAAATACATATCCCATGATTATGTGTATTATTAATGGAGGTGTCCCCTTTGACAAAGTTCGAGATAGATGAAATCGCCAATTTCTCTGAAGAAAATTTCTGGATGAAGATTGTCCACGACTCCCCCAACATCAGGCTCATCCTCTTCTGCTTCGAGCCTGGTCAGGAGCTGCCGGTCCACTCCCATGACGTGGAATCCGAGGTGGTCCTCCATGTGGTGGATGGAGAAGGGTTCTTCACAGGGGGAGAAGAGGATGTCCCTGCCAAGAAAGGTTCGACCCTGGTATCCCAGGTCAGCGAGCCCCATGGTATAAGGGCCACAACCAGGATGAAGGTCCTTGTGGGAATCACCCCGCCGATTTAGACAATGAGAGACGATAAAAATCCCCAACCAGTAGATATCTCAGACGATGATATCTACGAGGCCATGAAGGATATCCCCGGATACCTGGATATAACATCCGGGGACCTTAAAGAGATCTACCATCTGGCCTACAGGCACGCTGCAGAACGCCTCACCAGGTCGGTCAAGGCCCGGGACATCATGACCAGGGACGTGGTTTCCGTGAAAAAGGACACACACCTGCAGGAGGTGGCCGAGGCCATGGCAGACCGCAGGATATCCGGGGTGCCGGTGCTTGGGGAGGATGGGGAGGTTGTGGGGGTCATCTCCGAAAGGGACTTCCTAACCCACATGGGCGCCAAGGATTCAAAGACCTTCATGGAGGTGGTGGCAGAGTGTCTGAAGGGAGGGGGGTGCATGGCCGCACCCATGCGTGCCCAGAGGGCCGGGGACATCATGACCTCCCCGGCTGTGACCGTCAGGGAGGAGACCACCCTCCTGGAAATCATCAACACCTTCAAGGATAAGGCCATAAACCGGGTGCCGGTGGTTGACGGTGAAGGACATCTCGTGGGCATCGTCAGCCGGGCAGATGTCATGGAATCGCCCTTCTGGAGGTGAAGCCTTGGGATACTTCCAAAAGATGAGGGGTACCACGAGGAGCCCCCCGAGGGTCGGCCTTTCAGAGATCATCTGGTCATGGGTCGGCGCCTTCCTGGGCATAGCGGCGGTGGCATACATCAATTTCAACATCCTCGAGGGGACGGACCTGGTGATGGTCATCGGCTCCTTCGGGGCCTCGGCCGTGCTCATCTACGGCGCCATCAAAAGCCCCCTGGCCCAGCCGAGGAACCTCATAGGGGGCCATGTCCTCTCTGCTATCATCGGTGTGACCAGCTACCAGCTGTTCCATGGGCAGATGTGGCTGGCCGCCTCTGCGGCGGTGGCAACCGCCATTGCCGTCATGCACGCCACCAAAACCCTGCATCCACCGGGCGGAGCGACGGCCCTGATTGCCGTCATAGGAAGCCAGAAGATCCATGCCCTGGGGTACCTCTACGTCCTGGTACCGGTGGGGACGGGTGCGCCCATCATGCTGCTGGTGGCCCTTCTGGTGAACAACATCCCGAAAAGCCGGAGGTATCCGGAGTTCTGGCTATAGCCCCCACCTCCAGTAGGAGATCACAAAGAGCACCGAGAACACCAGCACGAGGTTCATATATGCTATGAAATAGAAGACCTTTTCTATGGGGCGCCTGGGGGGGCTCAATCCAGCATCAAAGGAGCCCACGACCTTCAGGGGCTCCAGTTTTTCATCTCCGTGGGGGGCCCTTTTCATGGCATCCGAGAGGTCCTCCCCTGCCCTGTGCTTCATGTGGGTCCCATCCCTCCACAGCTCGAGGCCGCTCATATCATAGACCTCTCCCCTGTAGGCAACATAGGGGGGTCTGCCCTCCTTTCCGTCAAACCACGAGAGGGTCAGGGGGTCATAGATCCCCCCGGCGGGAGGCTCGGGGCGTCCCGCCCTCCTTTTAAGCCTCGGTCCCACGAAGGTCACTACAACGAGGGCGCCGGAGACCATGACGACATAAAGGATGATCTTGATGGAGAGGACCATCCCCCACCGGCTGGAGTACAGCACGTCAAGACCCTTGACCCTCGATACGGTAAGCAGCACACCGGTTATACCCACAAGGACCATGGAAACAAGGCCCATGACCACCTCTCCCTTTGGTAGTCCCTTGGAGGCATAGCCCGGCCTGAGGAGGATGTGGACATATAAAATGGCACCGAACCAAATGAAGGCAGCTGCAAGGTGAAGGAAGCCCACCAGGAGCCGGAGGTACTTACCCATTGGCCCCAGGACCCTGTACCCCCCTTCAGGGGGCCACGTGTAGCCTGAAGCAGCATACTCGAGGCCTTCCCTGCTCAAGGGACCGCCGTCATCCTCCAGATGGCACGTCCCGCAGCCCTCGCCGGTCCTCTCCGAGTACTCGGGCATCGCAGAGATACAGACAGGCAGCAGCAATAGGGCCCCAAAGAAAACTACCCATACGAGATTGTCGCGCCTTCCCGGGCCGATGTCTAACGGAGCGGATGCCGCCATTTATATCCTCCCTTCCTCACCTTCCTTCTTTATTGTTCCTTTTAGATAACTCTATCGATTCTTAGTAAAGTGTATATTCTAGAACACTCAATAACTAACATCTAGGGTGAGATTGTGGGAGAAGGTCTAATCGACGAACTTGAGAAGGGCCCCTGGCCCAGCCATGTCACCGAGATGAAGAGGACGGGCTACAAGGAGCTCGTGGCCATCTACGAGAAGATGTACCAGGACAGGGTGGTCCACTGGAAGCACGGCGGCATGGTGGGTATCCCGGGCTACGATTCAGGGGTCATAGGGAGGCTGAGCGACTCCCCGGAGATCATCAGGGACAACCACAGCCTCAGGATCACCTCCCCGGCGGCCTGGTTCTACACCACGAGGCACCTCCGGGAGATCTGTGACATCTGGGAGAGGTACGGCAGGGGCCTGATGAACTTCCACGGCGCCCAGGGGAATATCCAGCTCATCGGGATAAAAAAGGAGGACATGGTCCAGTGCTTCAACGAGTTCGCCAGGATGGACTTCGACATCGGCAGCTCCGGCGCCACCATAAGGACCATGAGCTGCTGTATCGGGCCCGCCAGGTGCAACCTCGCCTGCATCGACACCCTGGGGATATACCAGGAGCTCATGAGGGAATACATCGGGGAGACCCACCGGCCCAGGTTCCCCTACAAGTTCAAGATAAAGATATCGGGCTGCCCCAACGACGCCACCGGGGCGGTGGCAAGGTCTGACCTTGCCATCATAGGGACGTGGAAGGGGCCTATGCGGATAAAACAGGGGGAGGTCAAAAGGTATGCCGATGATGGCCTGGATATCTCCCGCATCTGCTCAAAATGCCCCACCGGTGCCATCCGATGGGACGGGACGGAGCTGGAGCTGAAGGAGGGGGACTGTGTCCGGTGCATGCACTGCCTGAACAAGATGCCAAGGGCACTAAAACCCGGAGAGGAGAAGGGCGCCACGATCCTCATAGGGGGGCGGGCCCGGGGGAGATACGGGGCCTTCCTTGGCTGGACCCTGATACCCTTCATAAAACTGAAGCCCCCCTACCAAAACCTCAAGACCCTCATCGACAACATAACGGACTGGTGGGACGAGAACGGCCGCACCAAGGAAAGGATTGGCGAGACCATATACCGCCTCGGCATGGCCAGGTTCCTGAGGGCCGTGGAGCTCCCTGCGGTGCCCCAGCAGGTGGCGGCCCCCAGGGCCAACCCCTTCTGGTTCTACTGGCCAGAGGAGATCGAGTAGGAGGAAATGACCATGGAGATGCCGGAAAAACTGGACTTCGGACCCCCTGACTTCCAGCAGATGCTCCCGCCCGTCGTCAGGAGGAACTACGGGAAGTGGGACTACTACGAGCATATGGGGCCCGGGGTCCTGAAGCATGTGGCGGAATCCGGAGAGGCTGTATATACGGTCAGGGCCGGGGGTCCCAAGTTCGTAAGCCCTGCCACCATCCGGAAGATTTGCGACCTGGCGGACAGATACTGCGGCGGCTACCTGAGGTTCACCTCCAGGCACTCCATTGAGTTCCTCCTGACCGAGGAGGATAACATAGACCCCCTTATCAGGGACCTGAAGGAGATGGGGCTCCCCGTGGGGGGAACCGGGAAGTCCATGGCCAGCATCATCCAGTGCACGGCCTGGGTCCACTGTCATACCCCGGCCACGGACTCGCCGGGTATCGGGAAGGCCCTCTACGACGAACTGTACCCCTACTTCTCCAGGACGGACCTCCCTGCAAAACTCAAGATAGCCGTGGCCGGATGCCTCAACATGTGCGGGGCGGTCCACTGCTCGGACATTGCGGTCCTGGGGATGCACAGGGTCCCCCCGAGGGTGGACGACGACGTGGTATCCAGGGCCTGTGAGATCCCGACCCTCATCTCCTCCTGTCCTACCTATGCCATAAAGCCGAAGATGGTCACGCAGGAGGACGGGGGGACCAGGAGGTCCATCCAGATAGACGCCTCTAAATGCATGTACTGCGGCATCTGCTACAGCCTCTGCCCGGGGGTGCCCCTGGCGGATCCGGAAAATGACGGGGTCTCCATCTGGGTGGGGGGGAAGGTCTCCAGCGCCAGGAGCGGCCCTGCCTTCTCCAGGCTGGCGGTCCCCTACATCCCCAACGACCCGCCCAGGTGGCCCGAGGTCACGAAAACGGTCAAGAAGATTATTGAGGTATGGACGGAGAATGCCGAGGAGGACGAAAGGGTTGGGGAGTGGATAGGCCGCATAGGCTGGGAGAGGTTCTTCGAGCTTACCGGCATACCCTTCACCGAGAAGCACATCGATGACTTCACCTTCTCAATTAGAGATATGCGGGCTGGGGTCCTCTTCCGGATGCCCAGAAAATGAGATAAAAAAATTAAAAAAAGAAAAAAAGGGGAATGCGGGTTTAACCGCATCCAACCACTACGAGTTCGCCGCTTGGGCCCTCGGCCACCTCACCAGGTGTGAGGGTTGCGGTCTTGTACCCGGTCCAGTCGACCTCTGTTCCGCAGAGCTTCACGCTGCCGGGCTCGACATCGATGCCGGAATCCTCGTGGCAGCTCTTGCAGACCTCGCCCTGGCAGACGACCTCATGGCTCTTGGCATCCATGATGACCAGCCAGCCGCCATCGGTGTAGTCCCTGGCGCTGATGAGGGCGTACTTGCCGTCAGGCGTGAACTCTATGTCGTGGGCATAGAGGTTCGGGGTCTCGATCCTGGTGATCTCGGTCATGGTAGCCGGGTCCACGATGGATATTCCGGGTTTGTGTCCGCCGGAGGCCTCCGGGTTGATGGACCAGCCGTCAAGACCGTTGACCGGCACGTTGAACTCGTCGGGGGCAGAGACCCAGTATTCTTTCTTGTCCGGGGTCAGGGTAGCCTGGTGGATGAAGGTCCCGACATTAACGCTGCCCAGGACGTTTCCTTCGGCATCTATGTGGTAGACGGTTCCGCTGGGCATGTCGGTTATCAGCATGGTGCCGTCATCGAGCCAGTCGATACCGCATACGCTGGATATCCCTTCATTGTTGTCCCCGGTGGGTATGATATCAGCTGTGGTGTCAGTCTCGGGGTCGTAGATATAGACGTTCCCATCGGCCATGTCCTCGAGATAGACCTTGCCGTCGGGTCCGAGCATGGCGTCACAGAACTTGATACCCACGTCCACGGGGCCGGTGGTCTTCTTGGTCTTCAGGTTAACCTCGTAGACCTGGCCGCCCAGGGTGCCCACAACAAGGGTCTCCCCGTCCGGCAGAAGGGCTGCTCCGTGGGTTCCGCCCTGTTTCTCGGGCATGCCCTCGCCGGTCATCTCGCCGATATCCATACCGGCAAGCTTACCTGCAGTTTCACTACCACCCTTAAGTCCCTTGGGCTTCACCCTCTTGGGGATGTAGGTGGATGCCTCCTTTGTGAAGGCCTCAAGGTCAATCACGGCCACATGGCCGCCTTCACCGGCCACATAGGCGGTACCGATGAGGTAGTCAACGGTCTCTTCTACCGGTTCTTCCGCGACGGTGGTTTCTTCCACGGTGGTCTCTTCGCCACCGCCGGTGGTGGTCTCACCTCCACCGCCACATCCTGCTACCAGCATCCCGATGGCCAGGATGCATAGCATAAACAGTTCTTTTCTCACACGTTCACCTCCTAATTCTTGGGGTTTTGAAAACCGGGCATTTTTTGCCCGATCATGTATCACCCGATGGTGACTTATCATATATAAAGGGGCTGAAAATATTAATAATCGTGTTTGCAAATTATACTTTGCAAGCTTGAAAATTAAAATTATCTTACGATTATTTTGGGTGGACCCACGTAAATTTCCTTCCTGTAGACCGTCACCCACTCCTCCCTGGGATAGAAGAAGACCTCCACCTGGAAGGTATGGTCAACCTTTGAGTCCATGGTCATCATGGTGAACTCGAAGCTCTTGGTGACCTCAGGATTTGTATATAGATCTCCAAAGGAGACATAGGTCCCCTCCTCGCCTTCCTCCACCTTTATCCCCTTGCCCCGGAAATTATTTATCACGAACTCGTCCCCGGGTATGGCCTTTATCAGGAAGGTAAGGTTCTTTACGGTGACATCCCCCACGTTCCTTATCTCGATTCTGCCCACCTTGCTCTCGTTTGTTGCCAGGACCTCTGGGATCCCATAGACCCCTACCTCAAATTCTGGCACAAACCGCGGCTTCTCCTTGTCGGTGATGTTGACAGGTATGCTCTTCTCCACCTCCACCACCTCATCCCCTGCCAGGGATTCCGAGATAAAGAAACCCGCCACCAGCCCGAGAACCAGGAAGATTGCCCCCGCGAGGGCGATTGAGCCCATGTCCCTTTCTTTTTCCACCGGGACCTCAAGGGACTCCGCGCCTTCCAAAAAGACCAGGGCCTTTTTTCCCTGTTCGGAAAGCATGTATTTCTTCTGCTTATCCTGCTTCAGGAGGGGCCTTACCTTCTCCAGGTGGAAACGGAGCTTGCCGCTCTCGATGCCCAGACCCTCCATGAGCTCGGTGTACATCATGGGCCTTTCACTCACCAGCCGCAAAATCTGCTTCCTGAAGGGGTGGCTCAGCATGGAAAATATGTCGCCGTTTTCGGGTTCCTCGCTCATTTCATCCAGATAGATGCCCCGCCTGTAATAAGAAACTTTCTATTCAGGACCACCCTACTCCTCAAAGACCTTTCCATCCTTCATTACTATCATCCTTTCCGTATAATCCGCAATGTTCTGGGCGTGGGTGACGATGAGGAAGGTTATCTCCTTCTCGGCGTTTATCCGCTGGAAGAGCCTCAATATCTCCCCTTCGGTCTGGATATCAAGGTCACCTGTCGGTTCGTCGGCCAGGATGATCTCCGGTTCGTTTATCAATGCCCTGGCGATGGCGACACGGCGCTGCTGGCCCCCGGAGAGCTGGGATGGATAGGACCGCGTCCGTCCTGAAAGGCCCACCAGGTCCAGATACTCCTCGGCCCTCTTTTTCACCTCCTTTGTTGCCTTCCCCCCGAAACTGACCGGAAGGAGGACGTTGTCCAGGACATTGAGGGTGGGGATGAGGCTTGAGAACTGGAACATGAAGCCGATGTTTCGGTTGCGGAACTCCGACATAAGGTTGTCACCCAGGGCCCAGATGTCCACGTCGTTGATGAAGACCTTTCCCGAGGTGGGTCTGGTCAGGCCGCCAATCAGGCTCAGGAGGGTGGTCTTGCCGCTGCCAGAGTGACCCACGATGGATATGAACTCACCCTTGTCAACCTCAAAGGATACATCGTCCACCGCCACCAGGGGCTCCCCTTCGATGGTGTAGACCTTTGAGAGGTTCTCAACCCTTATCATCCTACTCACCCTTGATGGCCTCCAGCGGTTCAATACCGCCGACCCTGATGACCGGGAAGAAGGCCCCGAAGACACAGACGAATATCCCACCCAGAAAACCAAAGATGCTTATCATTATCCGGGTGTTGGTATCCAGGGCCTGGGAGAGGTTCTCCAGCAGCCGGAAGTCCTCCGCCATCCTGTTCACAATATAATTGCCAAGGACCACCCCGAGGACACCCCCTGCGCCCCCGATGAAGGCGGCCTCCGAGATGAAGAGTTTGAAGATATGGAGCCTCTTGGCCCCCATGGCCCGCATAAGGCCGATCTCCCTCCTCCTCTCGTTGACGATGGCCGAGAATATGGCCCAGGCCAGGAATATGGAAAAAACGGCAGAGTAGAATATGGAGATGGTGAATATCTTGTTTATATCCATGAGGTCGCCCTTTATATCCTCACCGATCTCACCCCTGGGGATGGCATCCACCTCGGGGAAGAGACCATCGATCTTCCGGCCCACAAGATGGGATTTGTAGCCCTCCTTCAAGCGGACGAAGATGACGGATATCTTTCCGGGCTCCACCGGTTGTGATTCCTTCAGGATCTCTTCGAAGTCTTCAAGGCCGATGAATATTGAGTAGTCCATGCCGGTCCCTGTCTCTTCCAGGACCCCACCGGTCTTGAACTCCTTGCCAAAGATGGTTTGCGCCTCCAAAAGACCAAACCTGAGGTCCTCGTAGGAGCCATGGCCGACGATATACTCCCCCTTATTGAGCTCTATTCCAGATTCCTCAAGCCAGGGCCTTACGATGAAATCGCTCTCCGGGTCAAAGACCACTACCTGGGCCTCCTGGATGTCACAGCAGACCCCTGGGACGGTCTTGAGATAGATCTGGTAGGTTACCTTCTCGACCTCCTCCAGGGAACGGATTTTCTCCACAGCCTCCATGTCCATGTAAAAGGACTTCTTCTTGCTCTCCAGGAGGAACTCCTCGGCGATGGTCCTGGCCCCGGAGGGCACCACTATGATGTCCGCCCCCAGCCTGTTGGAGGTCTTCTCCAGGCTCTTGTTCACGTTTGTGATGAAGGAGATGGCAAAGATGGTCAAGGCCACCAGAAAACAGATTGATATAACCATAACAAGACTTCTAAAGGGCTTTCGTTTGACATTCTGCCTTGCAAGGTAATAGACATTCATCCTAATGTCCTCTGGGGATATCAATTAAAAAAATAAAAATGGGAGGAAGGACCTCCCTGATTCTCTACCTATCTCCAGACTGCATCCAGACCGCAGAGGACGGCATTGCCTTCTATGTCGTTCTCGTCGTGGCAGGCAAAGCAGGTGGACACCGGGTCACCAACCAGCTTCTTGTTCTCTATGTCATAGAGCTGTATCTGGCCGTCGGTGGCCGGTTTCTCGCCGCCCTTGTCCACGGGCACCCTGAGGGTCAGGATGGCATACTTGTCGTCGGGAGTTGGTATGGCGTCGTGGTTCTGACCTGGAAGACCGGTCTCCTCGTCCAGGACATTGAAGTCGCTGTCCAGAAGGACGAACCTGTCAGCCGCGGACTGGAGGAGGTACTTCCCGTCGGTGGTGTAGCTCTGCCTGAAGGTTATGGTCTTGCCAGGCTCCCCGGTAAAGCTGTTGCGCTTTATCACGGTGGCCTTGCCCGCCTCCAGGTCGGCCATGTCCAGGAGCACCAACTCGATCTCGCCGTTGAGGCCGCCATGGGGTTCCGTGCCCTTGTTGATGGCCACCACAAAGCCCTTCATGTCGGGGGTGTTGGTCCCGTGGAAGAACTTGTAGTTGGCATCTGCCAGGACACCGTCCAGGAACACCCTGGTCTTGAGGTCCAGGGTCGCCTTGTCGAAGACATCGATGTAGGCCTCGTGGGTCATGGTCACCGGGATATAGCTGTTCTTGGACTGGCCCGAGGCGCAGTACAGGGAACTTGTCTTGGTCGCCCGGGGATCCAGGTCCAGAGCCACATCCTTTATGACCTTGCCCGTTGAGAGGTCGGTCTTGCCCACATGAACCTTGTCGCCGTCCAGCTTGTAGGTGGACCAGAACATGGTGTTTTGGTCGTTGACGTCCACCCTGGGATCATGGGTCGGATGGGTGTCCTTGGAACCGATCCTCACCCTCTTGAGGCTGGTCACCTGGATTGGCTGGGCCGCTGAGGGATCGATCTCCACCGTAGCCTTGGCAAAGTGGCCGCCCATGCCGGCAACATAGATGTCACCGGTGTAGGTCACCTTGGGGGGTGCCGGTGGTGCCGGGGACTCCCAGACTGCATCCAGGCCGCAGAGGACGGCATTGCCTTCTATGTCGTTCTCGTCGTGGCAGGCCATACAGGTGGACACTGGCTTGCCGATGGCCTTCTTGTTCTCTATGTCATAGAGCTGTATCTGGCCGTCGGTGGCCGGTTTCTCGCCGCCCTTGTCCACGGGCACCCTGAGGGTCAGGATGGCATACTTGTCGTCGGGAGTTGGTATGGCGTCGTGGTTCTGACCTGGAAGACCGGTCTCCTCGTCCAGGACATTGAAGTCGCTGTCCAGAAGGACGAACCTGTCAGCCGCTGACTGGAGGAGATACCTGCCGTCGTTGGTGTAGCTCTGTCTGAAGGTTATGGTCTTGCCGGGCTCCCCTGTGAAGGTGCCCCTCTTCTCAACCACTGCCCTGCCCCTTTCAAGCTGGGCCATGTTCAGTTGCACAAGCTCGATTTCACCGTTGAGGCCGCCGTGGGGTTCCGTGCCCTTGTTGA
>CAZHQS010000001.1:0-51029 GCA_964534545.1 Candidatus Hydrothermarchaeota archaeon | reverse complement strand
TGCCCATGACGGAACCATAATTGACAAATATTCGAATATTGTAGCCGAAGGCGGACGTGCAATTAACGAAAGTAGCCAAAACGAATCAAAAAACATCGCGGCGATTTCAGAAGAAAACCATAGCGAAATCCAGCCTTTATCGCAAGGTGAACGTGAAAAAAATTCAGGGTTTACAATCCTCTTCTTTACACTTTTGATAATTGTTTTTGCTCTACTACTTTTTATGAGGGGGAGGTCAAAATGAGTTCACGGATATGGCTGATTTTTATGATTTTGCTCACAGTTTGCATATCCCCCATATTTGCATCGCATGATAGTAGTGACGATGCCCAACTGGAAAGGTATAATTCTATTTATCATAAATCATTAAAAAATAGCTCGGTTTTAGGAAATGCTATTCAGAGGTTTGAGTCTAAATACGGGGATATTTACAGGGGGGATATGGATATCAATGGACACGTTCGAACTCTGCATGGCTATTTTAAAACGGGCAAAAATATTAAGGAGAAAGACGTTAAAGGAGCAAAAAATTTTGCCTATTCATTTTTAAAGGAAAATAACGACGGATTATTTAATTTTAATTTCTCGAATTTAAAATATGCGGGGATTTCAGAAGATCGAAAGTCCTTCAGCGTCAATTATCAGCAGCATTTTCGGGGTATTCCTATCCACAATGCAATGGTTAGTATCTCTTTTAAAAAAGATGGCACTGTTAGAGCAATTGGAAACAATTACCAATACGACGTCTCGGTCCAAACCGAACCTCGCGTTACCAAAGAGTTAGCTGTTGTGATAGCAAATTCAAGTTATAATTTCTCTTTTCCTCAATATGATATCCAAACTATTTATAATCGAACACATCTGGTAATTCTTCCCCAGAAATCTGGCAGAACCATGAATTATCATCTCGCCTGGTTCGTTCCTCTCCCTTTGGAGACTTTCTATGTGGATGCTCATGATGGGCTGATATTGCAGAAATCTACTAACATTGTCGCAGAAGATATATCCGGGACCATAACCGCTACAGTTTACAATGACATTCTTGCAAGTGCAGATGATACGAAAACGGTCCCTCTTAAAAGGCAGCGGATATGGATCAACAACGGGTTCTCATGGAATCTTGAAACCAGGACAGACTCCTCGGGATATTACAGTAAAACAGTTTCCAGTCCAGTTCAACTAGGCGTTTCCTTGAAAATTGATCGGTTTACTTCCGACCCACCTGAAGCCTGGTACGATGCCGTTAGCGTTGTCAATGCGCCGGCTGAATCTTTTTCTAGATACCATACATACACATATGGTGACCTGACCCATAGTTATCAATACAGCGATGATGGTGGATTCCAACCGAACATCTATTATCATATCAACAGGGGGTATGATTATTTCGTAAACGAGTTTGCACACTATAACAACTTTGTAACGGCTCATGCGAATATGGACCCCTTAGATCCTCCAAATGAGAATGTCCAGTCGTGGACAGACCACAATAATGGTGTGGACTTGTATTTTATTAGCGGGGCTTATGGCGATTATGCCAAATCCAGCGATGTTATATTACATGAATTTACTCACAGTGTTATTTATGATGCTAAGAATCATTGGATATACACTGGGGGGGATTGGGCTAATAATTCAGCAGTGGATGAAGGCCTCCCCACATATTTTCCATGCTCAATAAACGATGACCCGATCTATGGAGAAATTGTAAGTAGAAATGTTGATATCTCATCTTCCAATGCCACCAATGTAGTGAGAGATTTTAATGGGGACGGTTCGGTAGATGAACTAGATCACAAACATAAGTGGAACAGGTTCCCGGTGGCCGGCTCTTTGTGGAAGATCAGAGAGGTTAAGGGACAGGCCTTCACAGATGACCTCATTTGGCATGCGCTCACTTACTTACAAGATGGCTACTACACACCCAACCAATATTATAATGCCCTATTAGAGGAAGACGACGACCCGTCAAGGGGCGGGAATAGTGATCCATCAGATGGAACTCCAAACTGTAACTTGATAAAACAAGCCTTTGCCGCTCATGGCATGGACTATACTACCACCTGTCCGCCACCGCCGCCGGCACCAGGGACTATCGATGATTTTGCAAATGAAGAAGGCGTAAGTCAGACAAACAATGGGTACTCGTGGGGTGATTGGACTTATTATGAATCAGACAATACAATTAATTTGTGGGTTGATGGTACTTCTAATGGATACTCTGGTTCAGGAGGGATGTTCAAAATTGGTGATCAAGCAGTAGATGGGAGCGATTGGTTATATATAAAAAGACCATGGTCAATTGATACCGACTCTGGGAAAATTAGTTTTTATTATATGAATACGGGGCCAAATGCATATATAAGATTACGTTTAGAGGATTCTAACGGGAGGAAAGTTTCCACTTCCTTAGTTGGATTGGGTTCTTCTTCATGGAAACTCAAGGATGAAAGTCTAAAAAGCTTTTCAGATTATTTACCAGGTGACGACGATGTCAATTTTGACTGGAAGAATGTAAGATATATCTATATCTACGGGTATCCCTATCGTTGGGGTACTGGGGATACCGATTTTTATTTTGATGAACTTAAATACACCCCTTCGGTTCCAGATGCACCAACCGGTTTAACAATACCCGATTATGGCTATAATTACGTGGATCTTAATTGGAATGATAATGAGAGGTCAGACGATGTAGATACCTATAAAATTTATAGAGGTGGGACTTATCTCACATCTACAACAACATCCCAATATCATGATCCAAGCGTAAATCCTGGTACAGAGTACTGCTATGAAGTATCTGCTGTTAATGGTGAGGGCGAAAGCCTATTTTCAAATGACGTTTGTGTTACAACCCATAATACTGGTACAGGTTCAGATATAAGTGTAGATTTAGGTTCTGGCAATTCGGTTAATTTTGCTACAGTAACTGCCAGTGGTGACACCCAGGATTCGGTTAGTTCTACTAATCAATGGGGGATCATACCTTCAGATTACCTAGAGATTAGCAATTACCATGACATAACAACAACTGCAAGCTATTCTGGTAGCGTTATTACAACCCTCGCCTATACAGAATCTTTGGTAAATAATGAGTCTAATCTTGATATTTTACACTGGACCGGATCGGATTGGGAGATCATCACTTCTTCAATTGATAAAGCAAATAACAAGGTTAGTGGAACAACCAACACGCTTTCACCTTTTGTAATAGTCGAGAAGGAGGACCTGTATCCTCCGGTGATATCGATATTCTCACCGGAGAATGTGACATATGGCACCACCTCCATCGATTTGAACTATTCAGTAAGTGACGCGAGTGGAGTTGACTGGATAGGTTACAGTCTCGACGGCGGTGCGAACGTGACATTAACAGGAAATATAACCCTGGCGGGTCTATCAGCCGGTCCTCATAATGTTGTCATCTACGCCAACGACACTTTTGGCAACCTGAACTCTTCTATGGTCTGGTTTACTGTTCAGCCAGAGGTACCTTTAACCCTGCATGTGTTCTTCTACGACGAAGAGTATCATGCAGGCGAGACCCTGATGGCTGATGTTGTGGTTGCCAACTGGGGCGGTGTCCCGGCAACCGATACGGTAAACCTTACTGTAATCGCTCCAGATGGTTCCGTTGTCAACCAGTCAGCATTCCAGGTAACGGTTGACCCCCTTGATGCCCGGATAATCCGGTTTGAATATCCTCTGCCGCAGGATGCCCTGCCGGGCTACTGGCGATTGAAGGCCAGATTTACCGGCACCGAAGGGGTACCGGGCTATAAATGGTTTAAAGTTACACAGGAGGTATGAAGGATGAAGCTTAGAATCGTGGTGGGTGTTATCATATTTGGGCTACTGATGATGAACATCCTCTCCGCTTCTGCAGGAGAGACCCTCCTCATTGAGACCGACAAGGATGTTTATTATGGTCTGACCCAGGCTGTGGTGTATGTAAACATCACCAACACTGGGAAATCTGCGGATTTTATAAGATTTGCCTCATTGTTCCCGGAGGCCTCGGGAGCTGAGGTAAAAGAGCTATATGAACTCCAGACTACAAAAGAAGAAATTACAGTTGAAGACTACGGGACATGCACCGGTGAGATTCCTGCCAACGGGACTACCGTCTCTGTCAGCTATCCCTGTATCACAGGCAGCCATAAAGAACGGGTCACCACCGAAAAGTGGGTTCCTTTAAGGCCCAAAGCAACTGTTTTGGCATCCAAACGGGTTCCCAAACATTTCAAGGCGAAACGGGTATTTGAGAACATAAAAATAAACCCTGGCGAAAAAAAGCAGCTCAAAATGGTCATCACCTTCCCCATAAACTCGAAAGGTGAGTTCTGGCTTGAAGCTGAGGGGAGTAAGGGTTATGGTCTCCTGGACCCCTGGTGGGACTCCACCTGGCTCAGGAAACGTCCTGTAACCATTCACAATCCCGGAGATCCTCTCACAGACTACCAGATTCTCCTCAACGTCTCCTATGACAACGACATGCAGCCTGACTTTAGCGACCTGCGGTTTGTCAACAGTACCCAGGACGGAGAACTCTCCTACTGGATAGAGGATTATGCATCCGCAAGCTATGCCAGCGTCTGGGTGAAGATACCTGCTCTACCCCAGGGTAACACCACCATCTACATGTACTACAGTAATGAGAACGTAGGTTCTACTGGCAACCCAGATGAGGTCTTTGACTTCTATGACGACTTTGAAGGTACAGGTCTGGATTCCAATAAATGGGAAAACGGCTGTTTCGGCCTATCCGGAGTTTCCTACACCATCTCTGACTCGGTCATAAAATTCCCTGGCGGCGGTTGTGGCGGCTACTGTTCCGACCACAGATGCCTGCGAATGAAAGGTAGCTTCAGTGAAACCGACCAACCAGTTATAGAAACGCGGTTTAAATTCACTGGAAGTAGCTGGGGTACCGGTGTAATCTGGTGGCAGAACGTCCTCTTCGAGAATGGAATCACCTGGTGTGATGGAACCTCTGACAACAGAATCGGGGTAAGGGGTAGAGGCTTCTACAACACCTACTGGGACATGGAATATGTGACCACCTCAGGTACAAGCGGAAGAGAGAATCTGGCCCAGCTATCGATGGGTAGCTGGTACAGAAGCACTCTGATAAAAAAGAATTCAACATCCTTTGAGGGAATAATATTCGATGATAACGGGGCGATGCTTGGCAGTCATGAGTATAACATTGGGGATTACACTAACGTGAACACATGGGTCTGGGCCACAGTACCTCTTTACAGTTGCGGGTCGAGATACCACTATCTGGACTATGTCAGGGTCCGCAAATACGCTTCTTTGGAACCTGAGGCAACCATCGGTCCTGAAGAAGTCTGGGAATACTCTTCAAGCTTCAATGTTTCCAGTGGGGTCTCAAAACTTACCGCAGCGGTTTACTGGTACGGCACGACTCCTTCTGCGAGGGTTGTCATGGGACTGGTCAACCCCGAGGGCGTCATGATTCATGAGAACCAGACCGCCACCATCATCAGGAACTCAGGGAACACCGACGGCATCTATTCAGGCTACAAGGCCATGACCATCACCGACCCCGCTTCCGGCACCTGGGAACTCAAAGCTAACGGAACAGACATCTTAAAGGTCACTGGGGAATGGGAAGTCTCCTGAAGCGGCCACCCGGGGCCGGGGGATTTTTCCCTTTATAAACATCCGTCATCCTTCGCTGACGGGTGAAACAATGGAGATGTCTGCTGACGACCCAGTGGCCTTCATCAGGAGGAATGCCGATATCGTCCGGGCTCTGGCAGAAGAGGGCAAGCTGACCAGGACCCAGGTGGAGCTTTGCAGGCTGCTTGGTGTCCTCGACGGCTGAAGACCCTTCAGCCCGCCCTGACTGTTTCCACCAGCTTCCTCAGCTCGGTCTCCATCTCGCCGAGTTTTGCGAGGGCCTCGACCTTGGTCTCCAGCTCCTTTATCCTCTTCTCCATGCCCTTTATCAGGTAATCCCTCTTCTCCAGCTCCTTTTTCAGGTTCTCCTCCACCTCCCGGTAGGTCAGTGGTGTCTCGCTCACCTCCAGGACATGGCCGAACTCCCGGTACTTGTCCAGGAGCCTTTTCGGGTTCGGCTTCCTGTAGGCGCCGCCGTGGGGCAGGCTGTGGCCCTGCATGTACTCGAAATATGCCACCGGCATCCCGGCATACTCCAGCCTTCTGGAGAAAGAGGCCCTCAAGGCATGGAACCCGGCAGGGTTGAGGTCTGCGTGTTCCAGGGTCTTCTCGTCCACGATACCCGCCCTGACCACCGCCTCCCTCATGAACTTGTGGATGTGGTTGGGCCGGATCCTCCTCTCGGGGTTGGTCCTGGCACCGTTGTACTCGGTGATGGTGTAGAGGGGCTTCTCGGGAGTGAGGTCCTCCTCGGCCTGGATACGCTCCCAGAGATACACCAGAAGGGCTTTGGTTGCATCCGAGCCCAGACAGGTGTGGTAGTCTATTCCCTCCTTTTCCCTGACCACGTGCAAAAGGATAGGGGGCCTGATCCGCTCCAGGGCCTCTTCAATGTCGCCTGTCGCCTTCTCAAGTTCTGCCAGGAACCCCTTGGGCAGGTCGGCGAGGTTCAGCTTGGACACAGTATCAGAATCAAACCCTCCCTGGTATCCCGTCAGCACGATGCTCCGGTCCCGGTTGCTCTTCAGGGCACTCAGCAGCCGCCGGACCATCTTGGGGCTGTACTCGATCCGCTCGTTCTGCTTCTTGGGCGCAGCCTTCGGCGGGTTCCACCTCACAGGGAACCCGTTGGCGCTGTAGAAGGACTTGATGTTGCCCACCACCATATTGGCCTTGAAGGCCCCAAGGCCGATGATGGGGTTGCCTTTTTTGTCTTTCTTGGGATTGCCCCATCTGTCGCGCTGGACCCACTCGGTGGTAAGCCACTTGTGAAACCCCTGAAGCCTCCGCTTAACTGCCCCCTGCTCACGCCTAGGTTTCTTGCGTTCAGCCTCGGCCTCGTCGACCAGTTCCTTGGCGCTCATCCCCGTGTAAAGCTCATACTTGTAAATAGCATCCTTGTACTTCCGTCTCGTGGACCCCTTGACCCCTCCCATGAAGATTGAAAGCTCAGGTATGGCCGCCCAGTCATCCAAGTTATCCTTGGTCTCCATCAACCATCACCCCACAAAACATTATGGGTTAGCCCCTATAAGTACTTTTTTGTCATGTATTGAGGACAACCCCGGGGGAGGGAGTGTCTTCGTGGTGGAGCTGCCCAAGGAACAGAGACGGGAGAAGTGACCCCTTACCTGCCAAGGACCTTCCCCGTGGTCCTGAAGTGGACCTTGGCCACCTCTTCCAGGGCTTCAGGTCCCCTGACCGCCACGAACTTCCTGGCAAAACCCACCACCCGGGAGGCCCCCCTGGGGAACTCCACCCCATATTTTTCTCCCATCCTTCGCAGCCTTCTGAGAAAGACGTCCCTGGCCAGGATGGAAGCGGCGGCCACGGCGGTATCCTCCTCGGCCCTGGGCATCTGGACCAGCTCTATCTCCTTCCCCTTTTTCATCAGGGCTGATTTGATGTAGCCTTCATCCCCGAACTGGTCGGCGATGACCAGTTGGCATCCCCCAACCCTCTCAAGGAGGTTTTCTATAACCCTGGCATGACCCCAGCCCAGGAGCCTGTTCACGTTCTTCATCCGGGCGTAGAGGTGGTTGTACTTCCTCGGGCTTATCCAGACCTCCTCATAGCCTCCCCGGCCCAGGGTCCTCCGGATTCGCGGTGCCAGCTTCGATATGGTGGCGTCCCCCAGGTTCTTGGAGTCCCTGACACCCATCTTTTTCAACCTACCTTCCGCTTCCTTGTCCACCAGGACCCCGGCGATCACCAGGGGGCCGAAGTAATCCCCCTTGCCCACCTCATCGGTGCCGATCCTGGTCCTACCCTCGAAGGTCTGGACCCCTTTACCACCGGTGCGCCCCCCCAGGGAATCGATGAAGACCTCCACCTCCCGTCTAAGGACCTCGTCCTTCCCGCCCAAGACCACCTTCCCGCTGTTGTACAGGTTTACCACCAGGCCGGGATAGCGGGCCAGAAAGACCTGGTGGGGCCGGTCCTCGAACTGGAAGCCAATCCTTCTAAGATATGCCTCAAGCTCCTGGAACTTGGATTCCGGTATCTGGAGGGTGGTTCCCATTTCAAGGATTATTTTCCCTTGATAGCATAAAATGCCTTTGCATTCCCGGCGGTGGTTCTCTCCACTTCCTTGACCGTCATATCCGTGAGGCCCGCCACGACCCCCACCAGGTCGAAGATGAAGACGGGCTCGTTGCGTTTGACCTCCCTTCTGGGGCTGAGGTAGGGGCTGTCCGTTTCTAGGAGGACGCCTTCGAGGCCGATGGATTTCAGCACTACCTGGTGGTGCTCCGAGTAGCAGAGGTTGGTGGCAAAGGAGAGGTTGTAGCCTGCATCCAGGACGGCCTGCGCGGTCTCAAGACCGCCGCCGAAACAGTGAAAGAGGACCTTTTCAACCCCTCCATCCTTTACCATCTCCAGGGCCTTCTCCTCGGCCTGCCTGGCATGGACCACCAGGGGCATCTCCAGCTCCCGGGCCAGGTCGATGAAGAGGTTAAACACCTCGGCCTGCCTCCTCCTCTCCCCTTCATCTGCCGTATGGTGGAACTCCAGACCCACCTCCCCCAGGGCCACTGCCTTGTCTATATTCGCAAGGATCAGGTCCAGGACCCTATCCACCGCCCCCTGGTCCATCCGTCCGGCCCGATAGGGGTGGAGGCCCAGGGATGAGTAGATGAATCCTGGATTTTCCTCGGATAGCTTCAATGACCTCTTGATGGTCCCATCTCCTGCCCCGCAGTCCACCACCGCCTCCAGGGACCCCTTTGCCCCTTCGATGACCTCTCCCCTGTCCCGGTTGAACCCCTTGAAGGACAGGTGGCAGTGGGCATCGATTATCGGAATCACCCCAGTCCTATCTACCGAAGCGCCGCTTCCGCTGCTGGTAGGTCCTGATGGCCCGGAGGAGGTCTATCTTGCGGAAGCCCGGCCAGAAGGACTCGCAGAAGTAGAGTTCGGAATAGGCGCTCTGCCACAGGAGGAAGCCCGAAATGCGCTCCTCCCCGGAGGTGCGGAGAATGAGATCCGGGTCCTTGTGGCCGTTGGTGTAGAGGTTCTCGGAGATGGTGGTCTCGTCTATCTGGTTTATATCGAGTCTGCCCTCCCTGACATCCAATGCAATCTTCTTCACCGCATCCAGGACCTCCTGGCGCCCCCCGTAGGCCACCGCCAGGTTGAGGTAGAAACTATCGTAATCCCCGGTACGGTCCTCGGCGTATTGAATGGCCCTCCTCACCCGCTCAGGCATCCACTCCACCCTCCCGATGGCCTTTACCCTCACCCCCCGTTTGTGGATTTTTTCCATGTCACCTACCCTGTAGAAATACTCCTCGAAGAGATCGAAGAGTCTCTCCCTCTCCTCCTTGGGTCTCTGGAAGTTCTCGGTGGAGAAGGCATAGGCGGTCACAGTCTCTATCCCCAGGTCATAACACCAGTCCAGGACCTCCTCGATCTTTCTGGCCCCCATGCGGTGGCCCTCCCAGGGTTTAATGCCCAGCCGCTCGGCGAGCCTGCGATTCCCGTCCATGATGATACCTATGTGTTCGGGCAAGGGCCTCTTGCGAACTTCCCTTTCCAGGAGCCACTGGTAGCCTTTATGGACGGGGGTTATAACATCAAACATACTCCTCTCCTCATAGGATAACAGGGATGGGACATATTAAATATTATTCAAAAACCGCCTCCACGGTGGTGAAGACCGGGCCCCGTACATCGACCTTCTTTGACCTGTCCGTGATGTAGCGAAGGGCAGCCTCCTCCAGCTCCAGGTTGATGTCCCCCAGGGACTTGACCATGGGTACCCTGACCTGGACGGATTCCTCCCCGGCCTCCGCGGCCTCTTCGATCTTTGCGGCCGCAAGGTTTGCCACACCGTCAATATACGAAACCCCGGTGGGGGTCATCCCCTCGGCAGGTTTGTTGGTCCCGATTATGCTGCCCCCGGCGACATAGATGGCGTTCAGGGCGGCCGGGCCCAGGAGACGGGTGTTCTCTTCCTCTTCCACCACCTTGACCACCACCTCCCGCCCCAGGAAGTCGCCCTGGAAGACCTCGAACTCGCAGGGACTGGCCTCGGTTGCGTGGGTCCTGGCCACCTCCACGATACTCTTGGCCAGGCGCCTTCCTTCTGCCGTTGCAGGCGCCTTCTTGAAACCGATCATCCCTGCCAGTTCGGCATCCGAGTACTCCACCCGGCCGTAGAACTGGGGGTAGACCATCTCCCTTACGTCCGTTTCCCCTGAGAGGACCATGGCCAACCGCTCCACCCCCAGGCCCAGGTTCATGACAGGGTGCTCTATCTTGTAGTTGGACAGGGCCACGGGGCTGTAGAGGCCGAAGGTGGCGATCTCCACCCAGCCCGTCCTGGGATGCCGGGCATAGACCTCGGTCTGGGTCCCCGGGGCATAGTACTTGGACCTCTTCTCGTCCGGCTTGAACTTGAAATCACTAAAACCGAAAGGTTTTAATAGTCCCTCGGCGACGGCTTGGCCATCGTGGACCGTCACCTCCTCGTCGCAGATCACACAGGAGGCCGAGTGGTGGCTGCGCAGGTGGGTCTCGTCCTCCACCTGCTCCCTCCTGAAGCACCTGTCGATGGAGAAGAGCATGATGGGCATGGGCCTTTTCCCCACCACCGATGCCAGGGTCAGGAACCATCCGCTGGTCATATGAGAGCGCAAGGTCATCCTTGATGCCTCGGGTTCCAGAGCCTTGTATTCCGGAAAGACCTCATCCAGGACCTTGGCGGAAAGGGCATCGGACACCCCCAGGGCCTCGGCCATCTTCAGTACCAGGTCGTCGCCGTCGAAGACCCCCTTCTTGTAGTCATGGAGGACCCCCTGGAGATCCTCTCTTCTTTCGAGTTTGATGCCGAGGTTTTCGATCTTCTTGATCCTGTTATCCCCCAGACCCACATCTGGCCTCGGAAGGCCCGCCAGGTAGTAGCACCTATCAAGGACGGCCGCGGCCTCGGGACCGAACTGTCTCCTTACTTCCTTGTCCTCGATGAAGAGGGGGTTGATGACCTCCTCGAAGCCCAGGTCCAGGTACGCCTGCCTCAGCCTCAGGGAGGTCTCGAAGAGGACGTGGGGGCGGCCGCCTTTTTTGAAGGCGCGCTCCTTCTTTTCAGTATCCAGAAGGGAGGCGGTCTCCAGCCATGCCTTCTCGAAGTCCTCCTTGGCCAGCTTTGAAATCTCCCTGGAGTTCCACTTTCCCATGGGGGCACGTTTTGTTGCTCAAACGTATAAAAGGTTATGGAACCCTCACTTCAGGAGACTGGTGATCCCGCTTCCTTTGACGGCCTTATGGAACTTTTTATCAGCCGTCACCAGTTTGGAGCCCAAAAGATGGGCAAGGGTGAGGTATGCGGCATCGTACACCGTCAGGTCAAATCGTAAGGAGTTCAAAACGGTCTTCTCCATGAGATGCTGGTTCGGCGGGATGAGATCCATCTGGAGGTCCACCAGGTCCTGGACATATCCCTTGAGGATGTCCTCCGCAACCCCCTTGTATCTCAAGGCATTGAGGACCTCATAGAAAAGCAGGTCCGGGGCAACCAGGTTGACCCTGCCGGCTATGTGGGAGTCCCTGAGCCTTACGGCGGCGCTGGTCCCGGCCTCCTCGGTGAACCACTTGACGGCAACGCTGGCATCGATTACAAGGTCCTCGCCCTGGTGTCCCTCCATCTCCTTATCTCCCGGACGGCGTCCCAGTCCCCGGAGGGGGTCCTTGTGGCGTCCATGTGCTCGGCGGCTCTCCTCATCCTTGACACGTCTTTGATCCCCTTGAGTCTTCTTGACCTAGTCCACTGCTCCAGGGCCTCCTGGGCGGCCTTAGAGACGGTGAGCCCCTCTCTTATGGCCTCTGCCTTGAACCTCCTGAAGACATGCTCGTCCATCTTCTTGATCAGGACGTTGGTCTCTCCCATACACCGGAAAAGAAGGTTAACAAGGTAAACTTATTATGATAGTTAAACTGTGTCCCCCTTCAGCCTTCGCTCCTGTTCAATCCAGTAGTACTCGGCCCCGGCGCAGTAAAAGTCCATGTAATTGGTCTCGTATCCCACAAGCTCGGCCATCCGGCTCGAGCAGCTCCTGGATGAAAAGCCGTCCAGATAGTGGTCGCCCATGAGCCTTATACCCACTTCCACGGCCTTTTCCCTGGAATCTATGGTGCTCAGCTCATCCCTGTGCCTTTCCTTCAGCTCTTCCAGGGAGACGTCGCAGATATGCCCGTACTCTTTTCCCTCCCTTTCCTTCCAGAACTCTTCTGGCACCTGGACCCTGCCCCCGTACTTCTCCTCCAGGGCTTTTCTCCTCTCCTCGTTGGCCCGGTTTATTTCCTTTCTCAAGTTTTCGAAGGCTTCATCCAGGTTGCCCTTCATATTTCTATCACTACCTTACCTGGCATGGTCTTCGTGACCAGTTTCCTGTCCTCGAATCCGGTCTCGATTATGCCCCAGCTGCGCAGGAAGGCAATGTCCCGGCTCACCGATTCCTGCTTTCTTTTCAGAAGCTTTGCCAGCTCACCAACCCCCATGCCAGGATTCTCTCTTATGGTCTTCAAGAGTTCGATCCTGCGGGGAGACAAAATCTTCGACAGGACCGAGGTATCCGGGACATAGATGACATGCCTGCCGCCCCGTCCTTTGCCCTCTTTGAGGACCTCTTTCTTAAGGTCTTCTATGGTCCCCAACTTGATTTCAGTTGTTCGTACTCTCATTTTTCCGTCTCCCTGAATTCCTTCAGATATCTTCTCCAGTTCCCGGTTATGTCCTCTATTGCAGTGTTCAGGAAATCTTCCAATCCCTCGACATTGATTTCTTTCTTCTTGCGCTTGTCCTTATCCTCGAGATATCTGATATCCCTGTGGGGGAACCCGTGGGCCATATCATAGGTTATCAAGGGTATCTTTTCACCGCCCCGGATGGTATAATAGACCACCACCAGGTTCACCAGACCCTTCTCATAGGTCTTTATGACCCTCAACATATTCATACATGCATTGTCCAGGGGGATATCATATTCCTCTGTTGTAACCATACAACCACTATTAACATGTTAGGTTATAACTGAATCTCATCCAACCCTCTCAAGCCTCACCACCACAAGGCTCCTCCCCCTCTTGCACTCCAGGGCCTCCTGGGAGTCCGTAATCCTGCATACATCCCCCTCCAGTAGCCCCTCGGGGCGGCAGAACCTGTATCCCGGGCAGAAGATGTCGTCGCAGTCCTGGCGGGAGAACTCGATTTTCGAGCCTATGAAGACCCTGCGCTTCTCCAGGGCCGCCGGGACTCCGGCCTCCTCCACCTCCACCACCCTGACCTTACCATGGAGGGCGCAGGGGTGCTCCATATCCTTTATGCCCGTTATACGGTACCTCCTGCCGGGCTCCAGGTTCTCCATACAGGTCCTCACCAGCCGGCACCCCTCGCACTCCTCTGCCCTGCCCAGGTGCAGGAACTCGTATCCCTGCCTTGCATCCCCGGAATTCACAAGGGTAATCCTCACCCTATCACACCTGTCTCCCTGGCCAGTCTCTCGGCCTCTCCTCTGGTAAGAGGGTTGTGCTCCAGGATGGTGTACCTGTGGGGGCGGATGGTCCCGGCCTTCAGGAGGGCATCCACGATGTACCGGTCCTCGATGCCCAGGCCCTCGGCGGTCACCGGCGCCCCGATCCTCTCCAGGGCGTCCCTAATCCCCTCCCAGTCCCCGCCGTGGAGGTACATCATCATGATGGTGCCCACACCGCACTGCTCACCATGGAGGGCGGGTTTCGGCGCTATCATATCCAGGGCATGGCTGAACTTGTGCTCGGAACCACTGCCGGGCCTGGAGGAACCGGCGATGCTCATGGCCACGCCAGAAGATATGAGGGCCTTCACCACCCGGCGCACGCTCCGCTGGTCCCTCTCCTTTATGGTATCACAGGACCCCAGGACGATCTCGGCCGTCATCCGGGAGAGGGCAATGGCGTACTCGCTGACCTCCTCACCCTTGATCAGGTGGGCCAGCTCCCAGTCCATGGTGGCCGTGTACTTGGCGATGATGTCGGCACAGCCCGCCGCAAAGAGCCGGTAGGGCGACGAGGCGATAACCCCGGTATCTGCCACCACCCCCAGGGGGGAATGGGCCTCCATGGAAACCGACCCTCCCTCACCCTTGACAGAGGCCCTGGAAGATGCCATCCCGTCATGGGAGGCGGCCGTCGGCATGCTTATGAACTCTATACCCGCCTCCTTTGAAGCCAGCTTGGCCACGTCGATGACCCTGCCCCCGCCCACCCCCACCATGAAACCCGCCTTGACCCTGGAAGCCTGGGCCTTTGTCCTGGTTATCTCCTCCACCGTGGCGTCTTCAATGAAGTGCTCCCTGACATCCAGCTCCCCGGCCAGTCGGTCCAGGACCTTCCCCCCCAGGATCCCATGGGTGGTTGAATCCACCACCACCAGGGCAGGACCCCTGAGTCCCAGATCCTTACAGACGGTATTTATCTCCTTATAAACCCCCTCTCCCACTATCACCGCCCTGGGTAGCTGCATGTATTTCGGGTTCATGGTGGATATATATCTGCACAAGACTTTATTTTAATCTATTGGCCCCAAGGTCTGCAAGGTATTCTCCGAGGTACCTCCCCTTTCTCTTAGCAAGCCTCCTCAAGGTCCTATCCACCCCGGTGGAGTACTGGAGGGCCTTCTTCTTCCGGTGGTAGATGGACTCCGGCAACCCCCTCATCCTTCCAAGTTCCCTCAGGATCACCTTCCCCCTTCCCTCCCGGACCTTCATTGATACAGGGATGCCGGCCGCCACCTCCACCACCCCGGGGTCCAGGAAGGGCGCTCCCAGCTCAATGGAACATGCCCCCGCCAGGGCAAGGTCCCTCTTCAAATCCTTCTCATAGATCCCTTCCGAATCCTCCCTCAGGGCGGCCTCCAGGGTCCCCGGATCCATATCTTTGTACCGGTGGTACCCGCCAAAGAGTTCGTCCGCCCCCTGGCCGCACAAAAGGAGGTCCATGCCCTCCTCCCTCGCCCTGGACATGGCTGCCAGAAGGGGGATGCCGATGGCCACCGTCAGGGGGCTTGAATCCCCGGTTGTCTCCATGACCCTCAGGGCCAAGGTCTCAAGGGAATCCTCCTCAATAACCACAAACCGGTGCTCAAAACCGAAAAAGGAGCCAGCCTCCCTTGTGTATTCCATGTCAAGGGACCCCGGCATCCCCACAGAATATAGGATGGGCCTCCTCCCCAGGTCCTTGCAGTATTTTGCTATAAGGGAGCTGTCCAGCCCCCCGGAGAACAGTATCCCGAAACTCCCACCAGCATACTTCTCAACTGCCCTCAGCAGTGCTGAATCGAGGGCTTGAACATGATCCTCGTGACGCATCAACGTCTCTTTTCCAGCTTTTTCTGTTCTAGGACCCTCCCCCGGTAGATGTTGCCACAACTGCAGGTCAGTACCTCGAAGACGGACCTGACTCCTCTCTCGATGCTCTGGGTCCTTCCCACCATCATACCATCCTCTCGCAACTTCCCGCAAGAGGCGCACCTAATCTCTTCTTCTGTTTCTTCTGCCATGGAAAGGTCCGTCCTAAAGCTAACTGGGGCATACTTCCAGCCTTTAATCTTCCCTTCTCCTATAAGAAACCTGCGGTCTCCGGCTATCCCAGAATCTCCCCCAGGAACCAGTCCAAATCGAATCTCTTAAGGTCCCCGTACTCCTGGCCAGTACCCAGGAAAAAGACGGGCTTCTTGATGGTATGGGCGATGGATATGGCGCTACCTCCCCGGGCATCGGCATCGGCCTTGGTGAGGATGATGCCATCCAGATGCACTGCGTCCATGAACTTCTCGGCCTGGTCCACGGCGGAGTTTCCCGTGAGGGCGTCCCCGACGAAGAGTATCAGGTCCGGTTTTGCCACCTTTACGATTTTCTTCATCTCGTCCAGGAGATTGACATTGGTCTCCATCCGGCCGGCGGTATCGATGAGGACCACATCCTTGTCCCTGGCCTTGGCATGCTCGATGGCATCGTAGGCCACAGCCGCCGGATCGCTGCCCTTCTCGTGCTTTATGACCTTCACTCCCAGCCTCTCGCCATGGATGGAAAGCTGCTCGATGGCCCCGGCCCTGAAGGTGTCAGAGGCCGCCAAGACCACGGATTTGCCCCTGGACTTCAAGAGGTGGGCCACCTTGGCGATGGTGGTGGTCTTCCCGGTGCCGTTGACCCCCACAAAGGCGATGACGTAGGGCTTCTTGTCCATGATCTCCAGGAGGTCAGGACCTGCCTGGAGAATCCCTTTAAGAGAATCCCTCAAGGACTCCTTTACCACCTCCCCTAGGTCCTCCCTCCGGCCGAACTTCCGCCCGTAGAGCCTCTCCTTGAGGTCAGAAGAAATCTTTTCAGCAACCTCCAGGGCCACATCGCTTTCCAGAAGGGACATCTGGAAGTCCCAGAGGAGGTCGTCCAGCTTTTTCTCATCCAGTACCACCTCTCCCTTCAGGAAGGCCCGGGTCTTGTCCCTGAGGGTTACCTTGCCCTTTCCCTTCACCTCGGGCCCTGCCTCGGGGGCCTTCTCCACCTGGGCATCTCTTAGCCTGTCCTTTAGACCCAGAAATTTCTCTTTTAGGGAGCCGAACAACCTATCCTACCTTCCCTGTCTTTCCTGGTGGACCAGGGCCTGAAGGGCCGGGCCGAGCTCCTCCAGCCGGCTGATGGCCTTGGTCATCCTCCTGGTATGGTCCTCCTTCAATCCCTCGAGCCTCTTCACCCTCTCATCCAGGGATGCCAGGGCCTCATCCACCGTCCTTTTCACCGCCACCTCGGCCCCTATCCCCTGGATGACCCAGTCGGTCTCCTCCAGGCGGGCCTTGACGAAGGAATTACCTCCCAGGGGGACATAAACCTGGGAACCCTCTTCCGTCTCCTTTAGCTGCTCCAGGGCCTCCTTGACCCCTTCCAACTCCATGATGGAGGCACCAAGGACTTCCAGGTTCTGCCGGGTCGATTCCACCAGGGCCTGGAGCCCTTCATATTCCACCATGAGCCTTCCGGCGTCCTCCTGCTCCATCATCTCACCTCAAAGCCCCTCAGGAGTCGGCCTCTACCTCTTCCACCTTCTCAATCCATATCTTGTTCCTGGGGGTCCTGTGCTTGGAGCCGAGCTCGGAGTTCACCCATTCCACGGCCTGCCTTTCATTGGCCGCCCGACACTCCTTCACGAAGGGCTGCTTCAACTGGCCCATCTGGAAGGTCCCGCTAATCTTGAAGGTCTTGACTGACATGCTTATCACCTCTAATTTTAAGTAGTGTTGCCAAATGTTTACCTGTTTTCTACTATTAATGGGTTGCGCAGGAGGTGAAGATTTCTACAACAGCCCCAAGGCATCCTGTATCCTTGTTATCTCGGGGCCGGTGGTATCTTCTCCTACCACAACCCCCTTGGAATTTGCAATGGCCCCTGTCCTTAAAAAACCTATGCCCCGGTTCACCGTCCCTGCATCTATCCCCACCCCCAGAAGGGACTCCAGCTCCTCCACCTCCTCGTCGGTGATCATGGGGTGGATGACGCCGCCTTGGTCTGTCACAAGGCCGATGGAGCCCAGGGTCTTATAATCCCTCAAGTCCACCACCTCGACCTCGCAATCGAAGACATCCTCCATCAACTTCAGGCTCCTCTTCCCGAACCCCCTGGACACCGCAGCCCCATGGCTGTTGACCAGGATCAGGTTCCCCAGGGCCGTGTACTTGTCCTGGCAGACCCCCACGTTGAAACCCCTGTCCTCCAGGGCCCTTACCTCCTCCCCGTAGACGTTCTTTGGGAGGAGGACCCCCTTGTTGTTCATGGCCACGAAGACCCCCACCAGGGAGGTCCCGCTGATATTCGTCCTCACCGTCTCCACCCCCAGGGTCCCCTTGATTTCCTCCTCGAAGACCCCGGGGCAGGCCCTGGGTACCACTGCTATCCCATCATTGGCCTGGCAAAAGACCCCTACATTGGGGTTCCTACTGTAGGCGGTCCTCAAAAGCAAGACAGACCCCCTCTCAGGCAGGGGTCACAAGAACGCTCCCGTCATCCTGGGTCTCCACCTTGACCTTGATCTTGGATGGGATACTGTGGATACCCCTCTCCCAGACCTTCTCGTTCAATGACCCCTGGATTTTGACCTTCTCGTTCTTTGTATGCTTCTGGATGAAGGAACGGATATATGCCACCGCCTGTTTCGCCCTCTTGGTCCGGGGCGCCTTTTTTACATCCCTTAAGGGGATGGTATAGATTCTTTCCATTTTTATTCAATCACTCCGATAATTTATGTCTTAAGGGTGCTCCGGCGCCACATCCTCCTCTTGGGATGGAATCTGACCCTGCCCAGGGTCTTGCCCACCGCCCAGATGGGCACCGGCCTGTTCTGGCGCATGGCCTTTGCGAGCCTGAGCTTCCTGCCCAAAGTCATCTTAGACACATTATCACCTCATTATAAGAAAAGTAAATGACTTCTTCTCCCATTTCCTTTATAAATATTACCGACAACCTTTGGTTAACGATGGTAAGACTTCCTAAACCCAAGGACCCGGGATTGCAGGTGGCGGTGAGGGAAATAATCCCTCGGGTCAAGGCCCCTTGCCTCCATGTAGGCCCATATCTCTGCCTCGTAATCCCCCTTCTCCATCTGGTCGGTCCTCCTTTGCTCCAGGACGAAGAACTCCTCCGTAAGGCGGTTCAGGGTCCTGTATCCAATCCCTGAGAGGGGTGCGATATACTCTGTATCGAAGCGGTCCTCGATGCTCCTGATGATCCCGAGGTCGAGTTTCGGGACCCTGTCATCCCTCCTGGTCCCATCGGCTATGACCGGGTGGTCCTCGGCCACGGCCTCCAGGGCCGCGCGGTGGATGGAGTTTATGCCATCCTTGGGGAAACCATCATCCTCTATCTGCTCACAGGCCTCCTCCAGCAACGATGGGTCCAGTTCCAGCCTCTGGTGCTCGAAACCCAGGGCCCTGGCCGAATCCCTAGCCAATCTCCAGGAGCCCTTTATCCCAAAGGTTGCCGTATAAAGGGTGACATCAAAACCAAGGCGGGAAAGGATCACCGCGGCCAGACTGGAATCCTTCCCACCGCTGTACAGGAGGGCGGTTTTCATATCCTTCTGATACGGATGTCCTTCTTCCTGCTCGCCGCAATCTTTGAAAGGATATCCTTGAGCTGGGCATCCGATATCTTTGCCCTGAGCTGTCCGCTCTGGGCCAGCTGGATGAGGAGGTTCTCCACCTGGGCGGCATAGTCCGGCCTCGCCATCTTGACGTTTGCCAGCCTCTGACGGGCCTCGGGGGTGAGGACCCCCCTCAGGATCTCCCGCTTCTGGGCCTCGATGGCCGCCCTCTGCTGTTCAACGGCCTCCTGTTCCTGGAGCCTCTGCTGAAGCTCTAGAAGCTTCCTCCTCTTGAGATCCTCCAGGTTGCCTTCCATTTTTCTAGTACTTCTCCAGCTCGGGAATCCCCTTTTTGATCTTGGCGGCGGTCTTGTCCAGGAGGGATATCCCGGCCGGGGTCGTTATCCTTCCCCTCTTGGTCTTCTCCACCAGGCCCGCCTTTTCAAGCTGGACCAGGACATGTTTTATAACCGAACCGCTGCCCCGCCTCTGGGCATCCGGTTTGGTCCCGATGTTTCCCTTGCCACCATAAAGGCGTCTCAGGGTGGGGATTCCTATGGGACCCTGGATATGGACCTTTCTGAGGACCGAGGCAGCCCGGGTGTACCACCAGTCCTTGTCGGCAGGCTGTTTTTCCCTGTCGGTCCCTGTCTTGACAAAGCCGCTCCACTTAGGGGGCCTTATCATCTCATTGGCCTTTAGTTCTTTGGAGAGTTCTTCGATGAGCTTTGATGCTGGAACATCATATAATGTAGCCATGCTAATCCTCCTTGTAAGCTGAATTTTTTCATCTGTTATGCACCTTTTAACCTCGTCAATAATTTTCTTCTTTCCCTTAGGAAGGGTATCCGGACCCTGGTCTTGCACCCAAGGCACAGGATGGACACCCCGCCGTTGTAGGTCCTTACTATGGCATTGTCCCCTGGCTTTAAGAAGGCATCGCATCTCTTGCAGATCCGCCGTTTCCATCGTCTGGGCATGGGGATGGCGTGGCGCATGGCAATCCTTCTTGCCAAGCTGGCATACCTCTTCGCCCGATCCCTGTCCTGGCTGTACACCTCTTCTGCAAGGCCCATGAGGATGTCTATCCGCTCCAGGGCGATCTTTTTTATCGTCTTCTTTTTTGCGCGCTTCATCTCCTCACCGGGTACTCATTAAAATCCAGGAGGGCCAGGATCTCCTCCACCGTTTGGTCGTAGTCTATTTGCTCATAGGTCTCCCTGGTCATTGAATATACCGAGATGTTGCCGGTTTCTTCCATCCTTCTCAGGTCGTTTACCAGGACCACGTCCAGGGAGGGCACCGCCTGGAAGGCCGCCTCCACCACCGCGAGGATGCGGGGGTCTACGGTATGGTTCCCCTCCCGGGGCATATATTCGATGTATGCCACCAAGGAATCGTTTTCAACCTCCATGGGAATGGCTGCCTTCAGGTCCCCGCCGGTGAAGACCCCCAGGGCCCGCACCTCTACGTCGTAGAGGGCCAGAGAATCGGCGATCACCTCCTCAGGTGTTGAGACATCCAACTTTGTGACTTCGAATATGTCCCACTGGTTGTATATCTGGGCAGGGCTGAGGCCGGAGGTGGCAAGCTTATCTGCCCGCTCCCTGCTGCCGTATATTATCAGGGCGGTCTCCTTCCCATACCTGTGAGTGCTATCAAAGGCCAGGACCCCGTCAAGGGTGTCATCTGCCTCCAGGGCCGTGAAGATCACCCGATTCACCCCTTCGGGAAAGGTGAGCTGGAGGGGCTTTGGGTAGATCACCAGGACAAGCCTGGAAGCATTTGGCGGGTCCGGCCCTTGGATGTTCAGGGCTCGCTTCATCTCACTGCCGTTGGATATGATGACGCCCGAGGGGGATATGCCCTCCTTGATAAGGGCGCTGGCTACCTTCTGCTTCGAGGTGACCTCCTGGGCCGGCTCCTGGTCGAAACCCTTCAAAAGGCTAAAGAGTCCACCGATGAACAGTAAACTCACGAGAAGTATCCTCAGCCGCTTATCCATAGGTCATCCCTGCGATACAAATTCACGGGCCCCGTCAGACCCTCTAACCCGCTGTAGACTTTCCACTGACATGGAGTCCAGCCCCCTTTGGGCGAGGGCAACCGGTCCTAGAGGGGCCCTGCATCAAAGTGTTTGGAATGCGGCCGCCGGGATTTGAACCCGGGCCACGTGCGTGGCAGGCACGAGTACTAGCCAGGCTATACTACGGCCGCATGCTCTGAAAATTTCATCACAATGCTTAAAAAACTTTCCCACGGATTTCATACCCATGAAGGCTGTGGCTGTGATTCCGGCCTATAACGAATCCCGGACCATCAAGGAGGTGGTGGAGGGTGCCCTGAGGTATGTGGATAGGGTAATCGTGGTGGACGACGGCTCCACCGACGGCACCGGTGAGAAGGCCAGGGAGGCCGGCGCCCAGGTCATCCTCCAGGCAGAGAACAGGGGGAAGGCCGCGGCCATGAAGGCGGGTTTCAGGGAGTCAAAGGGATTCGATATCATCGTCACCCTGGACGGGGACCTCCAGCACTGCCCGGACGAGATCCCAGGACTTGTAAAGTGCATCGAGGAGGGCGGAGACCTCTGTATCGGCAGCAGGTTTCTCCGGGAGGCCAGGAACATGCCCCTGGGGAACAGGTTCTCCAACCGGGCCGCCAGGTTCCTTTTGGAGATACTGACCGGCCAGAGGATCACTGACCCCCAGTCTGGATTCAGGGCCCTCCGGCGGGAGAGCCTGGAAAGGCTGGACCTCCCTGCCCAGAGATATGCCGTGGAACACATCATGATCCTTGAGGCGGCCAGAAAAAGGTTTAAGATAAAGGAGGTCCCTATATCCTGTATATACGGGGAAGAGACGTCCCACATAAACCCCCTCAAGGACACCCTCCATGTGATATGGAACATCCTTGAGTTCATGTTGAGGTCAAAAAGATGAAGGAATTGTTTGATTGTATGGATGCTTTGGTGGACGTGGAGGAGGTAATCAGGAAGACCGCGCCCAGGCATGTGCTCAGTGATGCTGAGAAGGAGCTGGTCCAGAAGAAGCTGAAGAGCGCCGAGAAGAATATCAATGCCCTAAGAAAAAGGCTGGGGGTGTGAAATTTGAATCTCGACCTGTATCGCAACCTCTTCCGGGACAGGGAGGAGAACTACGTCAACCTTCAGCCCATCCAGAGGGGCGGGGTGCTGACCCCGGAGGCCAAGAAGGCCCTGATAAAGTTCGCCGACGGCTACTCGGTCTGCGACTACTGCCTGAAGGGCAGGCTGGATTTCATCACCACCCCCCCTGTGAAACAGTTCACCGAGGACCTGGCCGAGTTCCTGGGCATGGACCAGGCCAGGGTGGTGCCAGGGGCAAGGCAGGCCAAGCGCATCATCATGGACTCTCTGGAGGGGGAGACCGTCATCATCGACCCCCTGGCCCACTACACCACCTATGTGGCCGCCGAGGCCGCGGGCAAGAAGGTGACCGAGGTGCCCCATTCCGGCCCGCCCACCTTCCAGGTGGACCTGGAGGCCTATGCAGAGAAGATCGAGGAGACCGATGACGTGGCCGCCGTGCTCCTGACCCACGTGGACTACCTCTACGGCAACCTCAACGACCCGAAGCCGGTTGCAAAGGCGGCCAGGAAGGCCGGGGTGCCCTTCATCCTCAACTGCGCCTACACCGCGGGAATCATGGAGATCAAGGGAAAGGAGATAGGTGCGGATTTCATCGTGGGCTCGGGCCACAAGTCCTTTGCCGCTGCTGCCCCCACGGGGGTTGTGGCAACAACGGATGAGTACGCGGAGAAGGTCTTCCGCCGCTCCCAGGTGGTGGGGGACTGGTCGGGGCGCAAGTTCCCCATAAAGGAGGTGGAGCTCCTGGGCTGCACCGTCATGGGGGTGCCCATGATAACCATGATGGCCTCCTTCCCGGCGGTGGTGGAGCGGGTGAAGCACTTCGACGAGGAGGTGGAGAAGACCCGATACCTCATCGATGCACTGAAGAAGATCAGGGGCACCACCCTCAGGGGCCAGGACCCCCACCACCATACCCTCTTCCATGTTGAAACGCCGGCCTTCTACGAGGTATCCCAGAGCCACAAGCGCAAGGGGTGGTTCCTCTACGAGGAGTTGAAGAAAAAGAAGATCACCGGCGTCCAGCCCGGCCTGACCAAGCACTTCAAGCTCAACACCTACGGCGTCACCTGGGACCAGATAAAGTACGCCGCCGAGGTCTTCCTGGAGATGGGCGAGAAGTACGGGATTTTGGAGGAGTGAGGATTATTTACAAAAATATATGTGCACAATGTTGTCATGGGCGATTTCATAAGTATCTGGACCGGCGTCCAGGAGAACAGGACGGGCATAGCAGTTGAGAAATACGCCCGGGGAGAGGCCGCCGGTGAGACATAACGGTGGCTGTCATCGACGAGGGAAGGATTATATATCCCGGGGTTGAATATTTCATTGATGGAAGAGGAAATCGTCTTCAAAGGGGAAGAGGCAGGGGTCGCCACAAAGATATTGAGCCACCCCTTGAGCCGCCAGATCATGGACGTCCTGGGGACAGGTCACATGCACATCAACAAGATAGCCGAGGAGACCAACAACCATCCCGCCACCATCCACAGGCACCTGAAACAGCTGGAGAAGATCGGCATGGTGAGATCCGAGATAACCCAGGAGGACTGCCCCACCATCTGCAAGCGCTACTACCTCAAGTACAGGTGCTTCAGGGTGGAACACATATTCTGCCATAGCGAATACGAGACCCAGGTCAGGATAGATACCTGCTGCTAGGCGTTCAGCAGGGCAATCCTCTCCTTTATCACCTCCACGAGGGATTCCCTTTCAGCCAGGGGCAGGGCGGAGAGTTCTTCATCAGGTATCTGGAATGCCCTCTTGATATCCTCCAATTTCTCCCCGTCCATCTCCAAAAGCTCCCCTGCCTCCTCACATCCAAAATCCTCCATGAACTTCTCAGGTCTTTCCTCCGAAAGGACCACCACCTCCCTTTCCCCCTCATCGGAGATGCCAAAGAACTCGAAGGCCCTCTTTATCTGCCTCTGGGCCGATGCCCTCAGTATGACCTCCACGAAGCGGTTCCCGCTAATGTTCTCCCCCCTGGAGAAGGCCTTCTCGGCCTGGGAGATGGCAAAGTCCAGGTGCTCCTTGCCAGCCACCAGGGCAGGCACCAGGACCTGGATATCCGGGTATGCGGCCAGGTCTTCCCTCCTCACCGGTCTTTTGCATCTCAGGGGAAAGATCCTCACATCCTCGCCCCCTGGAGGGCCTTCTTGCAGTCGCAACCCCTCTCCTCCGGGATACTGGCGATGGCCTCAACCACAACCTCCTTGAGGTTCTCCTGGTTCCTCTTCACCATCTCCACCACCTCGGTGGCGGTAAGTTTGCCCTCGGATATCCCTGCCGCCATGTTGGTGACGGTGCAGATGGAGCCATAGCAGATCTCCACCTCCCTGGCCAGCACCACCTCCGGCACCCCAACCATGCCCACCACATCACATCCCACGGCCTCCATCATCTGGATCTCCGAGGGGGTTTCAAACCGGGGTCCCTCGGTGCATGCATAGACACCGCCGTCGAAGACGTCCTCGGTCCTCTTCTCGGCGGCTGCCAGGAGGGCCTCCCGCACCTCCGGGCAGTAGGCCGTGGACACATCAATGTGGACCACCTCATGGTCGTAGAAGGTGGAGGGGCGACCCCTGGTGAAGTCCATGAAATCCACAGGGATTACCATGTCGCCGGGTTTGAGGCTCCTGCTTATGCCCCCCACCGAGTTGGTTGATATAATCCGCTCGACACCAAGTTCCTTCAAGGCAAAGATATTAGCCCTGTAATTCACCCTGTGGGGGGGAATGTCGTGATTTCTGCCGTGGCGGGGCAGGAAGGCCACCTCCCGCCCCCGGACCGTTCCCAGATATACCTCAGATACCTCTCCGTAGGGTGTCTTCAGCCTTTCCACCCGACTTTCTTCGAAGATCTCGGGGTCATAAACACCGGTACCCCCTATGATGCCCAGCATACCTAAAAGTATTTTATAGGTCTATAATAATCTTACGAGTGGTAGAAATGACCCTGGACGAAAAAACCCTCGAAACCCTCACTGTGCTGGCCCGGGAAAAGAAGTGGCAGGAGCTTAAAGAGGCCCTGGAAGACATCCACCCCTACGACATCTCGGATTTCATCCAGGGCCTGGAGGGCCATCTCCAGTACCAGGTCCTCAACCACCTGCCCCGGCGCATCCTTGCCGAAGTGGTGCCCGAGCTACCTGAAGAAAAACAGCTTGAATTCATCGCCCTCCTCCCCCCCATCTCCGCCGCCAGCCTCCTCAGGAGAATCCCCATCGACGAAAGGGTCGACGTCCTCAAGGACCTGCCCCTCCACACCCGCAGGTCCATACTGAAATTCTTCACCAAAAAGGAGGCCGAGCTCACCCGGAAGCTCCTGAGGCACCCCAGGGACACCGCGGGCGGGCTCATGACCACCGAGGCGGTCTCCTTTAAAAAAGACGTCCTGGTCAGCGAGGCCACAGAATTCCTGAGGAAGAAGGCCAGGGACTTCGAGACCGTCTACTACATCTATGTCACCGACGACCGGGGCGCCCTGGTGGGGGTCCTCTCCTTAAGGGACCTGGTCCTGGCCTCTCCCAACGAGACCCTGGAGGACATCATGACCCCCGAGGTCATAAAGGTCCCCTTGACCATGGACCAGGAAGAAGTGGCCAGGATCACCGCCGACTACGACCTCACCGCCGTGCCCGTGGTGGACGAGGAGGGCAAGTTCCTGGGCATCATCACGGTGGACGACATCATAGACGTCATAGAGGACGAGGCCAGCGAGGATATCGCCCATTTCTCCGGTACCCACGGGGACATCGACAAGCTGACCGACGCCCCGGCCCTCACGGTGGTCCGCTCCAGGATGCCCTGGCTGGTCTTCGCCCTGGTGGGGGACGGTCTCTTCAACTCCTGGCTCCTCAAATCCTACCAGAGGGGTCTGGAGGACACCATCGTGGTTACCCTGGCCCTGTTTATCCCTGTAATAATGACCATGGGGGGGAACGTGGGGGTCCAGTCCTCCACACTCTTTGTCCGGAGGGTGGCCACAGGGGAGATGGGGAACTACGTGAAGTACTTCCTGCGGGAGGTGAAGATCGGCCTGATCATGGGCGGCCTGGTGGCCACCGGGGTGGCCGGGGTGGCCATCGTCCTCATAAACGAGCCCGCCATAGGCGTGGTGGTGGGGGCCGCCATGTTCTGCACCATGGCCGTGGCCAGTGTGACCGGGGTCCTCATACCCAAGGCCTTTGACCGCATGGGGATCGACCCCGCCATCTCCTCCAGCCCCTTCATAACCACCATCCAGGACATCCTTGGCCTTTTCATCTATTTCGGCCTGGCCAGCATGCTACTGTACCGCCTTCTCTGATTCCTCCTGGGGTAGGGACTCCGGGGCCTTCAGGGACCTTATGGAAAGGAAAGCGAACATGGAAAGTACCAGACCCAGGGCCACTGAAAAGGCGAGACTGATGTTGTCCATGTCCCCCAGCATGAACCGGCTCACCGCGTCCAGGATGATCCGCAGGGCCAGGGCGAAGACGCCCAGGATAATGTATTTAGAGAGCTTCTCCCCCTCCAGGATCCCGTCCATGAGCTTCCCCATGAGGGCCACCATGCAGGCAAAGAGGAAGAGGTCCACCGAGGCAGTGATAAAGAGGGGAACCAGGGTGGAGAGGTCCCCCGGGGGGACGCCGGGTTTTGTTACCTCCTCATAGCCGACCACTATCCCCACCGCGGCGATGATGGCGGCCACCGCGTAGGTGAAGAAACTCATCTTCCCTGAGATGAAGGATGACCTGAGCTCGTCATAGACCCGCTGGACCGCCCCCTCCAGGGCAAAGCCCTTGATGGTGAGGAAGACCCCCACCACCCCCACGATGAGCCTCCAGCCGTGCTGGCCCAGGATCATGTAGAGGATGGCCGCTATCCCTGGGACACCTATGAGAAGCCTGGAGAGCTTTGGATCGCTCACCAGTTCCCGCAAGAACTCCTGGATGAGATAATAGGTGCTCTCAAGCCTCTCGCTCTGCTTTACGATGACCCTTCTAAGGGAGATGATATTGCCCCGGGACTGGACCAGGGGGAGGATGTACTCGTCTTCGGCCCCGTCGGTCACCACCACGATGCCGTCGGGCCTGCTTCGACCGATGACCTCGTCCAGCTGCCAGGATATGATGGAATCCGACTCGTATCCCACGTTTTCGCTGCCCACCAGGGCCGCAACCTCCACCTCGACCCCCTTGCTCTTGAGCTCATCGTACATGCGGATTCCCTCGAAAAGGGCGTTGGTATCGGACTCCGTAGGGTCCTTGAGGCCAAGCCTTACAGCCGTATCAAAGACCTTCAGCCTCCCGACAACCGGCCCCTTCACCCCTATTTTTGTCTGGATGTCTCCGTCCCGGTCAATGCAGATCACGAGAACCCGCTTATATTCCATTTCAAACCAGGTTAAATCTCCTTAGAAGGTATATATCCTCCAGATCCAGCTTTTCACCATTTTTGAACCGCTCGTAGACCACCTTGGCCTCTTCCTTCAGTTCGGTCTCACTCTTTTCGGTGACGGCGATATCCGCCTCGATCTCCATATCCTTGATCTTCTTGTCCAGCTCCTTGCCCTTGGCCTGGAGCACCTTCAGTTCTTCTTTCAATTCATCAAGGCCCTGGCCCACCTCATCCCGTTCCTTGTTGAACTCGTCGATCTTGGCCTCCAGCTCCTTGATCTTTTCAACTGCCTTTAGGAACTCCTCGTGGTTTACCTGGGATTCCTCCGAGAGCTTTAATATCTTTTTGTGTACCTTTTTGGACTCCTTCCTGTGCCTGTCAATCTCCTTTGCGACCTTCAGAATCTCCTGGTAATCCTTTAAAGCCATCTTGAGGCTGTTTATCCTGTCTACCAGTTCGTCCTCTTTCTTTATCTCGAAGACCCGGGTCTGAATCTTCCACTCCAGGGCATTTATCTCCTTCTCCATGGCCCTGAAATTGCCAGGAGGGACCGTCTCCTTGAGCTTCTTGTACTCTTCGGCCAGCTCCTTGACCTTCTTGTTGTGCCTCTCCCTCTCCTTCTTGTGGGTCTTGACCTTCTTGTTGAGCTCATCCCGGAGCTGCCGGTACTTGTTGGCCTCCCTGTTCCTGACCTTTATGACCTCGATGACGTCCCTCTTTTTCTTCCCCAGCTCCCTCAATATCCCTCGTCTCTTGGAAATCTCCCTCTTCAGGTCCTTTATCTCAATATCGAGGTCCTTTCGTTCTTCCAACAATCTATCCAGTTCTTCCTCTGGGTCCATCTCTGGCTCACCAAAAATACAGGGTATCTATACACCATAAACCTTTTCATACCCACTCCAGAAAAAAGGGAGGAGGGATTTCTGCTACCTTACATTGAACTCATATTTAAACTTAGTGGCGTCAAAGCAGTATTGGATGCGGTCAAAACCATCCCTGAACTCCATGACATCCTCCTTCACTGACTCCGGGTCCTCCTCCTTTATCACCACCCTTTCTATGAACTCCGCAATGGCCTCCATCTCACTCTCCTTCATCCCGTATCTTGTCATCTCCTGGACGCCGATCCTTATACCTGAGGGCTCCTTGGACCTGTTGACATCGTCCCAGGGCAGGAGGTTCTTGTTCAGGATGATGTTGGCCTTCTCAAGGGTCTCGGCCACCCAGGTCCCGCCCCTGTTTTGGGATACATCCACTATGACCTGGTGAGAACTGGTGAAGCCCTTGTGTTCGCAGAGGACATTAAAACCCCGTTCATAGAGCCCCTGGGCCAGGGCCCTGGAGTTCCTGACTCCCTGGGCCGCGTATTCCTTGCCGAACTCCAGCATCTCTGCCAGGGTCACCACCATGGCCGGCAGGCGGTGGAGGTGATGGTTGGACACCAGGCCGGGAAAGATCTTGGGCTTGATTTTCTTGTAGTGCTCCGGGTTGCTCCCGAAGATCATGGCCCCCTGGGGGCCGGGGAAGGTCTTGTGATGGGAAGCCCCCACAACATCGGCCCCCTCCCTCAGGGGGTCCTGGAACTGGCCCCCTGCTATGAGTCCGAGGACATGGGAGGCGTCGTAGGTCAGGATGGAGCCTACTTCGTCAGCTGCCTCCCTGAGTTCCTCCAGGGGATGGGGGAAAAGAAGGACGGTCCCCCCGGCGTTTATGAGCTTCGGCCTGGCATCCCGGATGACCTTTTTGCATTTTTCTGCGTCCAGGGTCATCTCCTTCTCGTCCAGGACCAGGTGATGGGTCTCCAATCCCCTGATTCCCGCGGCACCGAACTCGGCCTGACTGATGTGGGCTCCGGCAGGTACCGACGGTGCCACATAGGGGTCCCCGGGTTTGGCAAAGGATGACAGGATGGTCAGGATGGCAAGGCTGCCCGAGACGGGCCTTAAATCGGCGTACTCGGCCCTGAGGAGCCTCTTGGCCAGGTCCACCGCCAGAAGCTCCACCTCGTCTAGATACTCCAGTCCCTGGTAGAACCTCTTCTTGGGCATGCCCTCGGCATATCTGTGCTCGAAATCGCAGTTGTAGACCCTCCAGGCCAGGGGGCTCATGACGTTCTCGGAGGCGATGAGGTTTATGCACCGCGACCTCCACGTGTTGTGCTCTCCTGTCAGCCTTATGGCCTCGTTAACTTCTTTCATCTTGACCTCTCCTTGAAAAGATTTAAGTAATGTAAAAGTTATCATATTAATGCTTTTGTAAGGACGGTGGTCTGATGTATCTCATTCTTGGTTGTGGAACTGCCGGCTATCTTGTGGCCACGAGACTGAAGGAGATGGAAAAGGAACTCTCCATTATAGACCTGGATGAGAAACGCGTCGAGAGCCTGAAGGAGCAGGGCTTTGAGGGGGTGGTCCAGGGGGACATGACCTCTCCCCATGACCTGAAGGCTGCCAATCTGAAGGATGCAGACGCCGTCCTGGTCCTCACCACCGACCTCGAGCTAAACAAAAAGGCCATCCGGGCCGTTAGAAGGCTGAACCCCACCGTGCCCATAGTGGTCAGGGCAGGCAAGAAGAGCACCGCCGGGGAGTTCAAAAAGGGGGAGGCGGACGTCATCATATACCCAACGGCAGTGGTGGCAGAGGCGACCATCCAGTGTCTCGAAGAGATTGATATTAAGCGGAAGATCAAGTGTCTGACTGGGATCATCAGGGAGGCGAAAAAGGGGGTTGCCATCGTGACCCAGGATAACCCCGACCCGGATGCCATCGCCTCGGCCCTGGCCCTGAAGCTCATCGTGACCACCCTGGGAAAGAAGGCAGATATCATCTACAGCGGTGAGATCGGCCACGAGGAGAACAAGGCCCTCATAAACCTCCTGGGCATAGAGATGTCCCCCTTCTCCCATTCCGAGGACCTGAAGAACTACTCCAAGATCGCCCTCATCGAATCCTCCATCCCGGGCCAGAACAACCACCTGGACCCCAAATTCATACCCGATATCATCATCGACCACCACCAGGTGGATATGAGGAAGGTGAAGGGGGACTACATAGATATCAGGCCCGACCTGGGGGCCACCTCCACCATGATGACCGAGTACCTGGTGCAGATGGGGGTGGAGATCGACCAGGAGCTCGCCACCGTCCTCCTCTATGGGATAAAGACCGATACCCAGGACTTCACCCGGGGGGCGACCCCCCCTGACCTCAGCGCCGTGGCCCTTCTCTACCCAAAGGCCGACCACGACCTCCTGCGCAAGATCGAGTCCCCCCTCATGTCCGCTGAGACCTTGGATGTCCTTGGCGAGGCCATCCACAACAGAAACATCAAGGGTTCCTACCTTCTCTCCAATGTGGGGTTCATCCGGGACCGGGATACCCTCCCCCAGGCAGCTGACTACCTGTTGAACCTGGAGGGGATCTCCACGGTCCTGGTATACGGCCTGGGCAAGGATGTGGTCCACATATCCGCCCGGAACAGGGACATCCGGTTAAACCTCGGCAAGGCCATGGAGGCGGCCTTCGGGGACATCGGCCAGGCCGGGGGTCATGCCACTGCGGCGGCGGCCAAGATACCCCTGGGCCTCTTCGGTGGGGCCAGGAACAAGGAAGCCCTCTTGAAGCTTGCCGAGGAGGCCGTCACCGACAGGTTCTTCGGGGTGGTGGGGGTGGAGGAGAAGGAGGAGTAGGACCCCCTAACCTAGAGCTTCCCTAAAAGGTCCTCGAGGGTACGGAAGGTCTTAACGAACTCGGTCTCGCAGCGGGGCGATATCTCGAAGATATCCGTGGCCGTGATGATGCCCACCAGATCCTTTCCCTTCCTTACCGGCAGCCTCCTGATCCTTGCATCGGCCATGAGTTTTGATACCTCGCACAGCTCGGTGTCGGGCTCCACGGTGATGAGGGGAGAACTCATGATTTCCCTGACCTCGGTGTCCAGGGGGAGGCCCCCTATAAGGACCCGCCGCACCAGGTCCTTCTCTGTTACTATCCCTACAGGTTCCCCCCCATCCAGAATCACAATGCTCGATATGTCCCGGCGCTCCATCTCCTTTGCCGCCTCAAGGATCGGGGTGGAAACATCAACCCCTATGACTCCCTTGGTCATGACGTCCTTTACCCGGGTGGTCTCCATCTTCTCGTCCCTCCGTCAAATAGGTATGACCCTGCCTTTTTAAGACTTTCGATTTTAAAATACCAGGTTGATCTCCTCCTTCAGGCAGTCAAAGACCACGTTGGTCCGAATCTCGATGAGGCCCCCTATCCTGGAGAACTCCTTCTCCACCATCTCTTTCAGGGTATCCATGGTCCCGGTCCTCACCTTGGCTATGATGTCGCAGTCCCCCAGGGAGAGGTAGACCTCCGCCACGTCCGGGATCTCGGCCAGCCTTTTCCCGATCTCCCCTGTCCTGCCCACCTCGCATCGGATGAGAACAAGGGCGCAGACCCCCTTGCCCATCTCCCCCTGTTTCACGGTTATGGTGAAGGAATCTATGACGTCACGGAGCTTCTTAATCCTCTTGTGGACGGCCACATCCGATATCTGGACAGACTTGGCGATCTCCTTGTAGGAGGTCCGGGAATTTTCCATCAACACCTGAAGGATCTTCCTATCGGTTTCGTCCATCTTTCACTCCACTGGTGGCATCGGTTAACCTTTCTAACCACTAAAGAGATTTGATACCTATCCAATATCGGTTGGTTTACATATATAAATAATTTCCCCTTTATAGTTAACATAACCAGTCAGAAACATTTATATATGTATGATACTTAGAATTGGTTAACAGTTTAGGATACTATTGTTCGAAAACTTAAATACGTCGGGGTCAATAAAGATGGCAGTGGCAAAGTATGGTGTCAGGGTGGTAAAGTCCTCCGGAGATACCGAGAACTTCGACCCCAACGTCATAATGAGGGAGTGCGTGGAGGCAGGTATCGGCTTCTACACGGCAGCCGAGGTGGCCCAGGAGGTGGCCCGGGAGGTCTATGACGGCATATCCACCAGGGACCTCCAGCAGGAGACCCTGGAGGCCCTTGCAAGGAAGAGCCCCGAGGATGCCGAGCGCTACAGGCAGTTTCATTCCATGAAGGTGCGGACCTCGGATAACACCATCGAGTCCTTCGACAGGAAAAAGATTACCCGGTCCCTGCTACAGGAAACCAGGATCCCCCAGGAGGTGGCCGAGAATGTGGCCAGGGAGGCGGAGGATGAGCTTCGGCGGTTGAAGCTCGACTTCATAAGCGGCCCCCTGATCAGGGAGATCGTCAACGTCAAGCTTCTGGAGCACGGCCTGGAGGAGGCCCGGGCGGACTATACCCGGCTGGGGATGCCGGTCTACGATGCCACCCGCCTCATTGAGATAGATTCCGCCGAAAGGGCCAACCTGCACAACCCCGAGACCATCCACAAGCTCATGGCAGACAACATCTTCAGGGAGTACACCCTCCTGAAGGTCCTGCCCCTGGACCTGGCCGATGCCCACATGCGGGGGGACATCCATATCCATGACCTGGAGTATTTCCCCACCAGGCCCTACTGCGGCCAGCACGACCTCCGGTGGTTTTTGAGGACCGGCCTGAAGGTGGACGGGACCGGGAAGCACACCTCCGTGGCCGGACCGGCCAAGAAGGCCGAGGTGGCCGTCCTCCATGCCGCCAAGGTCCTGGCAGCGGCCCAGACCAACTTCGCCGGGGGTCAGGATCTGGACTTCTTCAACCTCTGGCTTGCGCCCTACCTGGAGGGCCTGGACTACCCCAGGATAAAACAGCTGGCCCAGATGTGCATCTATGAGATAAGCCAGATGTACGTGGGGCGGGGGGGTCAGACCGTCTTCTCAGATATAGACATCGAGTACGGGTGCCCCTCCATGGTGGCCGACGTCCCGGCCGTTCTCCCTGGGGGCATAGTCAGGGACCGGGTCACCTATGGTGATTTCGAAGAGGAGGCCAGGCTCTTTGCCCGGGCCCTCACCGAGGTCTACCTGGAGGGGGACCACACCGGGAAGCCCTTCTCCTTTCCCCGGCCTAACTACAAGCTGAGAAAGGAGGACCTGAAGAAGGAGGGCTACGACGACTTTATGGTCCAGGTACATGAAACGGCGGTCAAATACGGGACCCCCTACTTCCTCAATCTACATGCTGACTACCTCCCGGACAATACCTTCGCCCAGGGCGGCAGACTCCTTCTGCAACCTGACAGGGAAGACCTGGAGGACCTGATGAGGGGGACCCTGCGCACCGGGAGCCTCCAGGTGGTCTCCGTCAATCTGCCCAGGATCGCCTACGAGGCAGCCGGCGACGATTCGAAGTTCTACCAGATCCTGGAGGAGCGCATGGAGATGGCCAAGAGGACCATCGAGGTGAAAAGGGACATCATCCGGAGCAGGCTGGAGGGCGGCCACCTGCCCTTCCTGAGCCAGGATGTGGAGGGGGAGCCCTACTACAGGATAAACCGGGCGGTCCACTCCCTGGGCTACGTGGGTGTCAACGAGATGTGCAGGGCCTTCACGGGCCATGAGATGCACCAGGACGAAGCTGCCTGGCGCTTCGGCCTGAAGGTTGTAGGATATATGTCAGAGGCCACCAGGCGCTGGAGCGAGGAGACGGGACTCCGGTGGGTCCTGAGCCAGAGCCCGGCAGAGTCCACGGCCTACCGCCTGGCAAAGCTCGACTATGGCAGGTTCTCATCCAGGGCCGTGGTCCAGGGGGACAGGGAGGCCGGGAGCATATATTACACCAACTCCTCCCATGTCCGGGTGGATGCCCGGGTGCCCCTGATGGAGAGGCTCCGGTTAGAGGGGGCCTTCCATCCCCTGAATACCGGGGGAATGATGGCCCAGGTCTGTATGGAGGAGGCCAATCCCTCCCCGGAGGCCATGTGGGAACAGACTAGGAGAATCGCCAAGGACACCCTCATCGGCTACTGGACCTACACCTGCGCTTCGGAGGAGGTGGAAGGATACTCAATCAATGATTACCAGGATAAGAGAGGTAGATGAGATGGATGATAAGGACGAGTTCCTGGAATACAAGAGGGAACGACTGGAGGAGATTGCGGCGGTCATCAGGGCAAGCCAGGAGGAGCTGGGCCTGTCCATGGAGGAGATGAACGCCGAGATCGACGCCCTGTACCAGAGACTGGACAGGCTTAAAAGTGAGTTCGAATGGTTAAAGTGAAGGTAGGGTCCAGAACGGTGGTAGCCGACGAGGATGTGGTATGATGGTAGTGGATGTGATCCTTGATGTGAACATCCCCAAGAAGGTCAAGACCCTCAACCACGGGACCCGGACCCTCCATGTGGGGGACATAGATACCAGCATGAGTGACGAGGAGATCCTGCACCTCCTCTCCAAGTTGAACTGTCTAATGGTGACCCACGACCGCGAGCTAGCGGTCAGGGCATCCCGGAAATACAGGGCCCTGTTCATCAGGGAACCTCTCCCAGCTGATGACATTCTACTCTGCCTTGAGAAGAACAAACATCTCCTTAAAACGGCCAGCATCTTCTGTGAAAATGGCGTCAAGTGCAAGAACTGCGGCCGCCAGGGGACATGATATTCCTGCCATCATCGGTCAGGAAGGGGAGGATAAAAGATGGGGGGCAAAAGTCGCTGCCATTCCACCTCCAACCTCTCGACTTTTTTACCTCGACTCCCCATCCCCCTCCCCCCTTTTTTTCTATGACGGATTAGGAGGCCTGCCATGGAGAAAAAAGTAGACCCTCTCTTGGTCCTCCTGGGTGTGGGGCTGATATTTCTGGCGCTGTATCTTTAACTACTCCCCGAACCAGGCGATGATGTTCCCTGCCAGTCGCCGGTTGTCCCCCTGGTCCAGGAACCGGTCGATGAAGGGGGCGTCATCGGCCACCACCACCACCTTCCCCCTGCCATAGCTGCGCACCGCCACGATGCCGTAGGTATCCCTGAACTCCCCCTCCTGGTAGGTCCTGTCCCCGTTGGAGTCGATCCATGCCTGGGGGGTGCTGGTGGCCAGGATCTCCACCTCGTCCTCGAACCTGCCAAGGCCCCAGCAGCCGTAGACCGCTATGGCGCTGACTCCCTCGGTAACAGGGTGCTCCGCCACCCGGGTGACATAAAAGTCCGCCGGGTCCCCCTCGATGATATGGGCGCCCTCCAGGATGGGTCCCGTGGTGGTGAGGATGCCGAACTCCTTGCAGAGGGGGGCCACCGGTGGGGCTATGTGGAGGAATATCAGCAGGTTGCCGCCTCCCCTGACGAAGTCCAGGATGATTCTGTTCTCCTCCTGGCTCAGGGGCAGGAGGGGTCCGGCCAGGACCAGAACGGCGGCATCCTCCAGGGACTCCCTGCTCAGGGGCTCCACCCAGGCCTGGGTATCGTAGCCTGCATCCTGGAACATGTTGTAGAAGGCCGTATATCCCAGGGTGTCCACGTCAATGGGCTGGAAGGCCTCCAGGTGGGAGAGGTCGAAGACCACGGTATCCTTCTCCGGGGAGGCCCCGAGGCATCCGGCCAGGAGGACCATCAGGAGCAACAGGACCCTCATCTTCAATCCTTCCCCTTAAAAAAGGAGAGGATGACCTTCTTCTGGCCCCGCCTGAGGATCTCCGACAGGGTAGAAATCGATATACCGAAATGCTTGGCTATCTCCCGGACCCCCACCCTCTTGGGGGTCTCGAAATACCCCTTCTCGATGGCATAGCGGAGGATCTCGTCCTCCTTCTCCGTCAGGGTCTCCTCCTCCGTCAGCTTGCCGATCTTCTTGAGCTTGAAGTCGAAACCATGGCTTTGCAGCCTCTCGGAAAGCCTCTTCAGGGCCTCCCTGGTGGCGATGAGGTGCCAGACGATATCCTCTCCCTCCATCCTGGCAGCGGAGATGAAACACTCCGACTCCACGATGTCCCTGGCCGGCACGCACCTCTTCACCGCCACGGCCGCCTTGGTCCTTCCACCCCCTGTGGCCGAAAAATCGCTCCGATAGACCCCGGGGTCCTCCGAGATGGTCTCCATGAGGTTCTTCAGGCACTCCTCCTCGGCCTTGATCTCCATCAGGGAGGCAACCCCCTCCTCCTGGTAGGGCCGGGCCTGGACCACCTTCACCCTGGCCTCGGCCATGGAGACGTGGCGCATGGCGCAGCTCTTGGGCATCTTCATGATGAGGACGGCTTCAATCATCCACCCTTTGTTAGTAACTTATCCTATGTAAGGTTTGTCTTTTCATGACCGATTTTTTTATCTATAAGCAGGGGTATAGGAAGCATCATGGCAGAATCCAGGGCTCATGTCTTGATCTCAGGCAGGGTTCAGGGGGTCTTTTTCAGGGCGCATACCAGGGATGCCGCCAGGAGGCTTGGACTGACAGGCTGGGTCCGCAACCTCCCGGACGGCAGGGTGGAGGCCCTATTCGAGGGGGAAAAGGAAAAAATCGATGAGATGATCACCTGGTGCCACCAGGGGTCCCCCTACTCCAGGGTGGATCAGGTGGAGGTGGCCTGGGAGGACTATATCGGAGAGTTTTCCTCCTTCAGTGTGAGGTACTGACTCACCCGTGGATCAGCATGGGCAGGCACTTGACACATACAAAGTTGTCCTCCCCCTTGTGCCTGAACTGGAGGAGCTTCTCTTCGTCTTCAGACCGTTTGCAGTTGAAACATTCTGCCATTCCCTTAAACCTCCTATCCCTTCAATATCTGGTTAAGGGCGTCCTTCTGGACATAGCCCTCCACTGTAATATCGACCCTTTCAACGCCCTCCGTATCCTGGACGGCCTTCTTGATGGAAGTGGCCAGGTGCTCCCCCAGGGGGCAGTAGGGGCTGGAGGGGACGAACTCGAGGCTCACCGTGCTTCCCTCGATCTTCAGGTTCCGTATAAGACCCATCTCATAGACATCCTGGCCCGTATGGGGGTCCATGACACCCTTCAGGGCCTCGATTACCTTCTCTTCATCCACCATTTTGATCTGCCTCCTTGGCCTTCATGAGCTCCTGGTACTTCTCCTCCCCGACGCACTCCCTGGCCGACTGGCACCACTCTATGCAGGCCAGGGCGGCGGCCCGGGTGACCTCCTTGCCGCACCGGTCGCAGAGGGCGGTGGTCTCGTCCGAGAATATCTCCACCTCGGACTGGCAATAGGGGCACTTTATGAACTCTATGGTCGGGGACTTGATGATCTTGGAGCCAGGGCATTCCAGCATTTAAAACACCTGTAATAACATTATAATGTAACATAATATCCTTTTTCCCGAACATGTTCGTGGCCTATAGCCCCCTTTTGATGCATCTGAACATGTCCAGACTAAAGAGGGTCCCCGAGGCAAAAAGGACCAGGCCGGCGGCCGCAGCCAGGGTCTGCTGGCCCAGGTACATGCCTGCCCCGAGGGCCAGGGTACCCAGGTTGAAGCCCCAGAAGACCACCTTGGCCAGTTTGACGCTGTAGAGCTCGTGGAGGGACTTGGGCAGGGATGGGGGGGACCCCTGGGGTCCGGCGGCCGCCATCTTCTTGGTTATGAGGGTCCAGGTGAGCATGGGTATGAGGTGGTACATGCCCCCGAAGATGGTCAGGGAGACAAAGCCCAGGAGGGCCAGGTGGCCGTGGGCGGGGGAGACGGACTTTACGGTCTCCGGCCCAAGGAGCATGGCAAGGCCCAGGAGGGCCACCAGGAAGAAATAGAAAACCGCACCATAGAAGAAGGGGGCCTCGGTGGCATCGGCCGTCATCTGCATCTTCACCTGTTTTTTCAGGGCCGTCATGAGGAGGTTGTAGGAAAAAAGGGCTATGGACAGGAACACCACCAGGGCGGAGGCCAGGGAGAGGGTGCCAAGCCCCCCGGTCAAAAGGCCCAGGGCGAAACCCATGGCCCCCAGGTTGAATAGCCAGAAGACGGCATCCATGAGCTTCTGGCTGTGGATGTCCCTCATGACCACCATGGGGAACATCCAGGAGAGGGCCCCGATGATGATGAGGGAGGCCCAGCCCAAAAATCCCAGGTGGGCGTGGGCGGTTGTGTACCTGACAAAAACGGTGGTGAGGTCGATTACCCCCATGCGGTTCAGCACCAGGGCACCGCCGAAGGTGGAGGCCAGGACGAAATAGACCACCGAGGCTGTATAGAACTTCAGGATGGGGTTGGGGGCCCGGCGGTTTTTTACGGTCATGAAGATATTGCCGGCAAAGGCATATACGCCCAGGAGGAGGAGGGCCGCGGAGGTCGCCAGGAGGATATCGGGGACCTCAAAGGCCAGTCCCCCTGCCAGACCCACCAGGCCCAGGTTGTAGACCCAGAAGGACCACCAGGCTGTCTTTTTGCTGTAGAGGTCGGCGGCGGTGAGGTTGGGGACCTGCTCGTACATGGCCCCTATGATGGTCAGAGAGACCCAGCCCAGGAGGGCCAGGTGGGCGTGGGCAGTCTTGAATTCCCCGGACCCGACCACCCCCAGGATCATCAAAAGCCCCAGGAAGAGAGCAAGGACGAAGTACACATTGGCAGCGGCCATGCAGAAGATGGAGGTCCTCTTGCCCATCAGGAGATCACCTCTATCATACTTCCCTGCGGGGGGATAATATCCTTTCCCCGAACATGTTCCCCCTCCATCCCCTCATACAATCTTCTCGGAGAGCAACCGCATGCTCCGGAGTCCGAAGATGGAGATCAGGTAGCCCACCAGGGTCCGGGCCGTGTCGGTCACAAAGGACACCCTCAGGGGGGTGAGGATGCTGTAATGGGTCCCCTTCCCGGTGCGCACCTCCATGAAGGACCTGATGTTGCCTGACGTGAAGTGAACGAAGGTTGGGGGTGTGGACTTCAGTATCATCTCCGTGGACTCCCTCAGGCCCAGGAGATAGGAGTTGGCCAGGATGTCCCCCAGTTCCATCACCGTCTTGGACCCCCTCTCCGTGGGGAGGTTGAAATCGATGGTCCCCACCTTCTCCCCGATGACGAACTCCACCAGGGATATGCAGTCCTCCACCTGGAAGACCATCATGAAACTCCCCGAGAGGTCCCCGTAGATACCCACATAGGCCCCCATCATGGGCACACCCTCGCCCCCCACGTGGGCCGGGAAGTTCTTCAGGTCCTCCACCGTCAGGTCCTCGACCTCGAGTTTGATATCTCCCGCAATCTCCTTCAGGGATATCTCCAGGTCCTTGACACCGTCGTTGAAGAGCCTCAGGAGCAGCTCCTTCTGTGATGCATTGAAGGCGAAGGGCAACGTCTTCTCTGTCTCAAAGGCGGCCTCGAGTTTTCTGTCCTCCATGATCTTGGACACGGCCCTGATGATATCCTGGTTCTCATAGGGCTTCTGGATGAAATCCGATGCCCCGTGTCTCAGGCTCTGGATAGCCCGGTCCAGGTTGGCATAGGCCGTGATCAGGATCACATCGATCTTGCGGTCCAGCTCCTTGATCTTCTTCAGCAGGGTGATGCCATCCAGCTCGGGCATCATGATATCGCTGATGACGATGTCATACCTGTTGGTCCGCAGTTTCTCCAGGGCCTCCTCCCCACTGGCGGCCTCCTCTACATGAAACCCTTCCTTCTTGAGCAGAATGGAGAGGCTGAGTCTTATGGACTCCTCGTCGTCCACAACCAGTATCGATGGCTTCTCCATACCTCAACCCTTCCTGGGCAGTTGGATGATAAAGGTGGAACCTTCTCCAACCTTGCTTTCAACCATTATATTACCTCCCATCCTTTTAATAGTATCGTAGCAGAAGTACAGGCTCACCCCGGATCCCTGGCCCAGTTCCTTGGTGGTGAAGAAAGGGTCAAAGATCCTGTTGATGTCCTCAGGAGGGATGCCCTTCCCGGTGTCCCTGATGGTGATGATGGCCCTTTCGTCCTCCTCCTTGATGGTGTACCGGAGGCTCCCCCCCTCCGGCATGGCCTCGATGGCATTGGAAAGGATACCGTTGAAGACCAGGAAGAGGCGGATCTCGCTTCCCTCGATCTTCACGTCCGTCACCTCCTCCTCCACCTGGATCCCCTGGTTCACCAGCCTCTGCTCCTGGAAGGCCAGGACCTTCTTCATGAGGTCCACCAGGGATATATTGGTGATGTCGTCGGGGGTCTCGGCGGTATCAAGGAAGAGCCTGAGGGTGCTCTTGCACCTCTTCACATCCTCCTCTATCTTCCTAAGGCTCCTCTCCATCCTCTGAGGGTCCTTCTCCACCTTCCCAAGGTCCTCCAGGAGGAGCTGGGTATAGGTCATTATGGCTGTAAGGGGGTTGTTCACCTCGTGGGCGATCCCCTTTGCCAGGGCCGAGAGGCTCGCCAGCTTGTCGGTCAGGAAGAGGGTCTGCTGGAGCTGCCGGGCCTTGGCCAACATTGCCCTCAGCTCCCTTGTCTCCGAGATATCCCTGATGATGGCCGAGTAGCCGATGATCCTCCACCCGTCCAGGATGGGGCTCAAGGTGGTGGAGACATATAACCTGGATCCGTCCTTGGCCACCCGCTCTGTTTCCATACCCTTTATCACCTCCCCGTCCTTCAATCGTTCAAAGATCTCATCAAACTCCCCCTCCAGGTCCTCGGGGACAAGGATCTTGAAGGGCCGTCCCTCGATTTCAAGCCTACGGTAGCCGAAGAGCTCCTGGGCCCCCTTGTTCCAGAAGTTAATATTGCCCTGGTGATCAAAGCCTATTATGGCATCACCGGTATTCTCCACGATCTGGGACAGAAACTGTTCCTTTCTAGAGGCATCCAAGATGTGGCACCACCTTATGTGTTGTTAGGCCCGCCCGGTATAAGAATATTACCCCGGGAAAGTTGCATCATCAGATTGCGGTATTTCCTCTTCGCTCCAATACCGCTATGAGGCCTTCGGCAGCTCTACATAGAAGATGCTCCCACCCTCGGGATTGTCTTCCACCCAGATGCGCCCGCCGTGGAGCTCCACCACCCGTTTGGCAATGGTCAGGCCCAGGCCCGTCCCCTTGACCCCCTCCTTTCCCAGGCGCTGGAACCTGGTGAAGAGCTTCTCCTTGTCCAGGTCCGCGATGCCCTCTCCGTAGTCCTTGACATAGACCTGCCACGTGTCCCCACCATCCCTGACACCGATTTCAATCTTCTTCCCTGTGGAGGCGTACTTGATGGCGTTGGTGATGAAGTTCGAGAACACGTTCTCGATGATGGGGTTCACCTGGACGGGATACTCCCCCTCCAGGGAATAAAGGACCTCCATCCCTGCCTTTTCAAGCTGGGTTTCAAGACCCTTGAGGCAGTCTTTCAGGATGGTGTTGAGATCGCTGCGGCTGCGCGCCAGGGTCTCTGCGTCCTCCAGCTTCGAGTAGAGGGAGGCGGTCTCGACCATCTCGATGAGCTTTGAGGAGTTCTTCTGGATCTTCTCCAGTACCTCCCTCTTTTCAGGGTCCTCCTCGCCATCAAGGAGAAGGTCGGTCAGTACCTTGATGGACCCTGCCGGGTTCAGCAGGTCGTGGCGCATGATATCCGTGAAGAGATCCTTGATGGTATTGACCTCCTCCAGCTTTCGGGCATAGTTTTTGATGGCCTCCTCGGCCTTCTTGCGCTGGTCTATCTCCCTTTGGAGCCTCTCATTGACCCTGTTCACCTCCTCGGCCCGCCTCTCCATGAGGTAGAAGACCCGCCCCACCAGGAGAAAAAGGGGGATCTGGGCGAGGATGACCACATGCTCTGTGGGTGCCCTGTAAAAGTCCTCCACAAGGCCCCCCAGCCCGTACTCCCCTGCCTCAAAGCCCCAGTAGAGCAGGTTCAGCAAGATACCCAGGGTGCCGATGGCATAGGACCTTCTTTTATCCATATTACCTACTGTCCTGGTGCAATATAAACCCTCTCTGATGCGGTCACCTGTCCCTTTCCGTGAGTTTCTTGATATTCTCCTCCACCAGCCTGCTGGCCTCCAGGATCACCTGGAACCTCCGTTTCTGCTCCTGGTCGAAGTTTGAGGTGTCGAAGTCCTCCAGGTGGCCCATGAAGATCTGGAGGGGGTTGCGGAGCCGGTCGGCCACATCGAAGACGTATTTCTCGTGGCGCTTCATCTGACGGATGGTCTCATCCTTTGCCTCAAGCTTCTCCTGCTCCAGCTTCCTCTTCTCGGTGATATCAATGACACTCTCGATGATGTATTTGAGCTTTCCTTCGGAGTCCAGAAGGGGATAGGAGCTCACCTCCACATAGTACTCGTTGCCTTCCCTGTCATAATGGGTGTGGACGGCCCGGGAGGGTTCCCCTGTGGAGATGGTCTCCTTTACCGGGCAGTGGTGATCTGCTTCACCGCACTGGGTGTCCCGGAGGTGGGAGATCTGGTAGCAGTGCTGTCCCAGGACCTCATCCTCGGAACGGTTTACCATCTTGAGATACATCTTGTTAGCGGATATGATCTTGTAGTCCTGGTCCAGGACGATGACCCCCTCCCCTATGCCGTTGAAGACGCTCTCCAGGAAATTCTTGGTCTCTTCCAGTTCCCTGGTTCGTTCCATGACCCTCTTCCTCAGCTCGGCCCTGTGGCCCTCCAGGATCTGGATGTTCCTGTCAACCTCGGCGAAGCCAGCCCTTGCCATGAGGAGGGCCAAAAACATCAGGAAGGCCCAGAGGAGGGTGGCACCCTCCGAGGTCATGAAGCTGAACCGGTAGAGGAAGGGGATCCCCAGCACCGTCCCAAGCCTGCCCAGGCCCTCCAGGAATACTGGGACAATGACCAGGAAGAGGAAGAGGCTCATCTTCCTGAAGACCGGCCTCCGGCCGGTCTGTACCGTCCTGTAGAGGGGATAAAGGGCAAGGACCGCCAGGAAGATGAAGAAATAAAGCTGGACCTTGCCCCATGCCACAAGGAGGGCCTGGGTCAGGGTCGGCCTGGGGGGGGTCCTCTTACCCTGGAGGGTCAGGATCATCAGGTCCACCTCATCCATGAGGGCGTCGATGTTTTCCAGGGTTGGTGCCCTCTTGGCCAGGGTGAAATGGTCCTTTATATGGATGTAGAGTTGCGGGTCCGCCGCTGCCACCTCGTTCCTGACGTCTCCCAGCAGGGCCAGGGCGTAGTTGATCTCGGAGGTGGCCAGACCCCAGTCCCCCCGGGCCGCATATACCCTGGCGGTGGTGAGGTAGTCCCTTAAGAGGCTCAGGTGCGCCACTTCCTCCGAGCCCAGACCCCCGAACTCCAGGGCCTTGGCCAGGAGGCTGATGGAATGGCCCTTCCCCCTGCCCTCGTTGGCAGCGCCGTGGGAATCGTCGTTGACCGCAATGCTGAACCAGTAGAGGGCCGTGGTATCAAACTGGACGTCATCGGGATGGCCTGTCCTGAGGGCCCTTTTGATCTCCAGGTTCCACATCCCCTCCGAGTAGGTCCCCCTGGCATCGATGTCGCCGGCGCTTCCCGGGGGCCTTTCCGAGATGTAGAAGGGGACATCCAGCCCGGCCGGAACCTCCACAGGCGTGCCATGGACGTACTTCACCTCCACCGCCTTGTCCCCTATATCAGAGGCCGTTATATGGCTGGTATCCCCCTCGGCAATGTAATACCTGGGCCCCAGGTAGTTCCCGGCATCGTCCAGGAGGGCATTCTCCTGCTCCTTCACATACCCAGGGGAGGTCTCGTCCATCTTGTGAGCGTGCCAGGTCTTGAGGACCTTGTGGCCCGTGGGGGTGGTGATGTACTCCTCCTCCTCCACCAGGGTGTGGTCCAGATAGCCGTCCCACATGTAGCCCGATGGGTTGCCCTTCTCGGCCTTCCACTTCCAGTAGTCCAGGAGCTCCCCGGGCTCGTTGGTGCGCATCCGGTCGGCGTGGCAGGTAATGGAACAGCCGGCGATGTTGTAGCCCTGGACCGATTCGTTGATGTTCCAGAAGATGGAGAAGATGTCTTCGGTGGTCTTGGCGGGGGGATACCACCGGTCCCCGGAACGGTTCCAGAGGATGGTATCGCTCCTGGTGGGGTCCGGCCACTGGACGAAGAAGTAGATGTACTCGGAGTCATAGAGGGCCCGCATCTCCACGTCCACGTCCCCCACCTTGCCATCCACAACAGGGATGATAATGGCCCTCGCCCGGTCCCATGCCTCCTCGGAATCAAGGCCGTCCACGGTGATGGGCTCATCGGTCCACTGGGCGGTGAGGACCGTGCCCTTCCCACCTTCGTTGTGGCCTGCCCATGCCATGTCGACTGTAAGAATGGCCAGCACCAAAAAAACGTATGGGCTTGCCTTCCGCAGATTGTATCTCATTCCATCCCCTCTGAAATCAGAGTCCACACATGTAAAAATGGGCCCTTATACTATAAAATATTATCTAGAAAAGTACCTGCCCCTCTTCTCTATCTCGGCCAGGCGTTCCAGAACCGGGGGCGCCCCGGGATACTCCTCCTTGTATCCCTCCATGAAGGCCCCCAGGCACTCATCCTCGTGCTCATGGTGGGTGGAGCGCAGGGACTTCTTGAAGACCAGGAGGTCGGTGCCCTTGGCCTCCACGGCCTCTGAAATCTCCCCCAGGCCGAAGTCGATGAGGAATACGCGGTCCCCGGAATGGATCATGTTGGAGGTGGTCAGGTCCCCGTGGATGATGTGGTTGCGGTGGAGCCTTCCTGCCAGGCCACCGATGAGCCGGAAGAGACCCTCTCTTTCATTCGGGGTCAGGTCCTGGATCTCCCTTTTGACCTGGACGCCCGGTATGTGGGCCATCCTCAGGGTGGTCCCCGGGTTGTCCACGTCATAGACCACCGGCGTGGGCACCCCGGCCCGCCGGGCGGCGGAGAGGAGCCGGGCCTCCCTCTTGGTCCTGGTGGTGCGCAGCATCCTGTCCAGCTCCGGCACCCGGTAGTTCTTGGGGATGCGCTCCTTTACCACCTGGTCCCCATGGAGATACAGGTTGGCCTCGGCCCCCTTCCCTATGAGCCTCATCTCCAGGTCACCTCCACCTGGTCGGTGCGGTACTTCTGTTCCACCCTGGTCTCCTCGATTCTGTGGGTTATCCCCGAGCCGTACATGAGGATCCCCACCCAGGCGATCATGGCCCCGTTGTCCCCCAGGACATCACTGGGGGGTGCGAAAAATTCGGCCCCCCGCTCCTTGGCCATGGTCCGGACCATCTCCTGGAGACGGGAGTTCACCGCCACACCGCCGGCCATCAGGACCTCCTCCTTCTCGGTATGGGCCAGGGCCCGCTCGGTGACCTCGGTTATCATGGCAAAGGCCGTCTCCTGGAGGCTGAAGCAGACGTCCTCGATGCGGTTTCCTTTGGTCCTTGCGGCCCCGGTGGCGGCCGTCAGGAGGCCCGAAAAGGAGAGGTCCATCCCCTTGACCGTGTAGGGCAGGGGGACATAGGCACCCTCCCGGGCCAGGCGCTCCACCACAGGCCCTCCGGGGGCCCCCAGGTCCAGGTTGCGGGCGAACTGGTCTATGGCGTTTCCAATGGCGATGTCCAGGGTCTCGCCAAAGACGCGGTAGCGCCCCCCCTGGAAGGCGATGACCTGGGTGTTGCCCCCCGAGACATAGAGGGTCAGGGGGTCCTTTGCCTCAGTTTTCAGTCTTCCAATCTCGATATGGCCGATGCAGTGGTTCACCCCCACCAGGGGGATATCGTATCTCAAAGAGAGGGTCCGGGCGGTGATGGCCGTCACCCTGAGGCAGGGACCCAGGCCGGGACCCCTGGAAAAGGCGATGAGGTCGATGTCCTCGAGGGCTACCCCGGCATCCTGGAGGGCCAGGTCCAGGAGGGGCCTCATGTTCTCGGCGTGGTGCTGGGCCGCCTCTCTGGGATGGATGCCCCCCTTCAGGGGCTGATGCTTTGTACGGTTGGCCAGGATGTTGCCCTCAGAATCCAGGATCCCTATACCCAGCTTTTCGGCGGTCCCCTCGATACCTAGGCATATCACTTTTTCCATTCAGTGTACCCGCAGGCGCCGCAGGATAACCTGTCCTTGTGCTCTGCCATGAACACACCATCGCCGCACCGGGGGCAGGAGCGGTTTTTCCTCTGGAGTTTGTCACCCTCCACCTTGTACTGCTCCCATTTCTTGGCCATTACTCTTCCTCCTTTTTCTCCTTGGATGATCCTTCGCCCTCTTCCCCTTCTGCGGCGGGGGCCTCTTCCATGGGCTCCTCTACCGGCTTGTTCTTCTCCAGGATGTAGGCAGGCTCTATGGACCTGGCCTGTTCCTCTGACTTGTACACCTTAACCAGTCCCAGGGACTCGCCCGCACCGAAACTGGGTTTGATGGTGTCCACGATGACTGTATTCTTCTTGGCATTCAGTAGGGCCTCTATCTTTTTCCTTATCTGGTCCCTTCCAGGGACGGGCCCGTCGTGGGTCACCTTTACCTTCAGCTCCTTCCTTCCCAGGAGGGGATTTTCCTTTTCCTCAATGATATCGATTTCCATTCTCACATCCTCCGTTTAAAGGGATAACAGTGACCTGTAGATGGTGGCGGCGACCATCTTGCTTTCCTCGGTAACCCGGACCATGACCATGCCCCGGGAGGGCTGGCCGTAGAGGATTACCGAGTCCCAGTCGGCCTCCAGGATGCAGGGGAGGACCGCCAGGTCCTCCTCACCGTCCACCTGTATTATGATACCGTCCTTTGTGATTGCCTCATGGATCTTCTCCTGGAGGTCTGCCGTTATCTGGCCGGGAGGATTTTTTGCGGTGACCATCTCCCCTTTCAGGTCATATGCCTCCAGGGATTCCCGCTTGGTCTTTAGATCCACGATGGCCAGGGCGGGCCTGATACCCACCTCCAGGAGGTTCCTCACCGTTACATCGCCCACGGCGATGACACGCTCGTCCTTCAGGAGTTCCTTGACCCTTTTTGCTGGTTCAAGGCCATCGCCCTCAAAGAGGTCTCCAAAGGGTTCCTTGAAGAGGGTGCGCAGGTTTTCCGGGATATTGATGGTCTCCATTTACCTGACCTTGAGGGCGAACTTCCCCTTGGTGGTGATGTGGAGCCTTTTGGCCACCTCGGAACTCTCGGGGTCCACGATCCTCACGTATCCAATCCAGTCCTGCGAGGTGGGGGACTTGCACAGGGTGCAGATGTCCAGGTTGGTGAGCCGGTTGCACTCCTTGCAGGCCTTTTCCTTCATTTCTTTGCCTCCTTCTTGGGGGCCTTCTTCTTCGCCTTTTTGCCCTTCTTCTTGTCCTCCTCCAGCCACTCGAACTTGCCCAGGCCCGGCTGGCGCATGGTGAGGTTTATCTTGGATTCCTTGGACCTCTCGGGGTTCAGGGACAGGGCCACCATCCTGGCCCGGACCTTATCCCCGGCCTGCAGGACCCTGCCGGACTCCTTGCCCAGGAGGGCACCCCTCTTCTCGTCGTAGACGATGTAGTCGTCGGTGACCTGGGAGACATGTATGAGGCCGTCCATAGGGCCGAACCTGATGAAGGCCCCGAACTCCACGATCTCCATGACCTCGGCATCCAAGACCTCATGGAGCTCGGGTTTGAAGGTCAAGACCTCGAAGCTCACGTGATGGTATGCCCCACCGTCGCCAGGGATCAGGCTCCCCTCCTGGATGTCCTTTATCTCCAGGATGAGGAGGATCATGCCCAGATCCTTGTCGAGCTTTCCCTCGTATCCCCCTTCCAGTCGGCCCTTGAAGTCATAGCCCCGTTTCAGGATATCCTTTATGGTATCCTCCAGGGGATTCCCGAACCTCTCCGGGGGGACCCTCACCAGGTCTTCAAGGGTTACCAGCTTGAATATTTTAACCAACTCCTTAAATTAATCCTAAATATAGCCGTCAACCGCTAGATACCTCCTCTGGCGGAGGTATATAACTGGCGCACCCTTTCTTCTTATCTTCTCCTTTAAAACTTTATCGTTGGTACATACGATGTCCCGCCGGGATGCGAGGCTCAAAAGGGCCTCATCCACAGGACCTTCCCTGTGGACCATTTTCACCTGTTCCAGGAGGCCAAGGGCGGGGCTGGCATCCCTGTTGGATGCCGCCAGGGCCTCAAGCTCCTCCTTCACACCGGAGATGGTACAGATATCACAACCCGGTGCAACCCTGGCAAGTTCCGAGAAGATGTCCACCCCGAACTGAAAGGGTAAAAGGAAAAAGTTGGCGTCCAGGAAAACCCGTTTCTTGGACGCCATGTCCCTATCCAGGGCCCTTCTACACGAAGAGGGGCGCAAAGACCAGGGCCACCACCGACATCAGTTTTATCAGGATGTTGATGGATGGGCCCGAGGTGTCCTTGAAGGGATCGCCCACGGTGTCCCCGGTAACGGCAGCCTTGTGGGCATCGGAGCCCTTGCCGCCCAGGTGTCCCTCTTCGATGTACTTCTTGGCATTGTCCCAGGAACCGCCGGCATTGGCCATCATCACGGCGATGCAGAACCCTGCCGCCACTGCACCGGCCAGCAGACCGCCGAGGGCCGCAGGACCGAGGACCAACCCAACGATCAGTGGTGCAAGGACCGCCATGAGTCCGGGGGCGATCATCTCCCGCTGGGCTGCTGCCGTGCTAATGCTGACACAGCTTGCGTAGTCCGGCTTGGCCGTACCCTCCATGATCCCCGGGATCTCCCTGAACTGCCTGCGGACCTCCTTTATCATGTCGAAGGCCGCCCTGCCCACCGCGCTCATGGTGAAGGCCGAGAACAGGAAGGGCAGCATGGCGCCTATAAAGAGACCACTAAGAACCGTGGGGTTCGTGAGGTCGATGATCAACGCCTCTCCAGTGAGGACCTTTATGGCTGCCGAATAGGCCGCAAGGAGGGCCAGGGCAGTCAAAGCAGCGGAACCGATGGCGAACCCTTTACCGGTGGCTGCTGTGGTATTGCCAAGGGCATCCAGGGCATCGGTCTTCTTTCGAACCGACTCGTCCAGGTCCTCGGTCATCTCGGCGATGCCACCCGCGTTATCGGCCACAGGGCCGTAGGCGTCGGTCGCCAGGGTGATACCGAGGGTCGAGAGCATACCAACGGCAGCAATGGCCACACCGTACATGCCCATGAATTTAAAGGCCAACAGTATGGCTGCCACCACCGTAAGGACGGGTACGGCAGTGGAAAGCATACCAACGGCAAGACCGCTGATGACCGCCGTCCCGGCACCTGTCTCGGCAGCCTTGGCCACCTTCTTGGTAGGCCCGTACTCGGCAGAGGTGTAGTACTCGGTGAAATAGCCGATGACATTTCCGGCCACCAGGCCAACGACCACGGAGTACAGGACCCTTATGTCCATACCGAGATATGTCACGACACCATAGGCGAATGCTATGAGGATCAGCGAGGCGCCATAGATGCCATACCTCAGGGACCACAGCAGGTCGCCCATTGTCGCATCCTCTTTGGTCCGAACAAAGAAGGTCCCGATAATGGAAGCGACGATTCCGGCACCTGCGATGAGCATTGGCGCTGCGACACCGGCCATCCCAAGGCCTGCTGCAAGACCCAGGGCCATGGTGGCGATGATTGAGTTCACGTAAGATTCAAAGAGGTCGGCACCCATCCCGGCCACGTCACCAACGTTGTCGCCCACGTTGTCGGCGATGGTGGCGGGGTTCCTCGGGTCGTCCTCGGGGATGCCTGCCTCGACCTTACCTACCAGGTCGGCACCAACGTCAGCGGCCTTGGTGAAGATACCGCCGCCGACCCTGGCGAAGAGGGCGATGGACGAAGCACCGAGGCCGAAGCTTGCAAGGGCCTTGGTAATGTCTGCGGCATTATCGCCCACCATCCCTTGAAGAATGAAATAACCTATGGTTATTCCCAAAACCCCAAGGCCCACCACGGAAAGGCCCATGACGCCTCCGCTGGAGAATGCCACCCTCAAACCGGAGTGGAGGCTCTCTGAAGCGGCCTGGGTCGTCCGGGAGTTGGCCCTGGTGGCGATGTTCATCCCTATAAATCCTGCACCTGCGGATAGGACAGCTCCCAAAACATAAACTACAGCATTTTTCGGCCCCAGACCGGGAGCTACGGCAAGGGCTGCTGCTAGAACTACGACGAAAACGGCCACGGCCATATACTGCCGTTTGAGATATGCCATGGCTCCCTCTCTTGTGGCATTGGAGATCTCCTGCATCCTTTCGCTACCCGGGTTCTTTTTGAGCACACTGGCCGTCAGGTATATGGCGAAAGCGATAGCAAGAGCACCGGCTCCACCCGCCATTAGTATCTGCTCACTCATTTGTCCTTACCTCCATACTTTCTTTTATAATTAACAGATCCTACTGCCTCTCACCAAGTTGGTTTTTGCCTTGAATTTAATCTTATCCTTTAAAAGTTTATCGATTTTTAGTGACTGATGGTAGTAGAACTTTTTCTTAGCCTTTAAAATGCCTATAACCAGATAGGC